>CAIJFT010000185.1 GCA_903820035.1 uncultured Opitutia bacterium | reverse complement strand
GTCGCCGCCGCGCCGGAGTCGGATAAAAACACCAAGCCGACCGCCGACCAGCGGCGTCGCGCCTGGTGGCTCGTCGGCTTAGGCGGCCTCATCCTCGTGGTTTGGGCCGGACTCTGGTTCGTCTGGCGCCCGACGCCGGAACCCGTCGCCATCTTAGGGCCCAAGGCCCGCGCGGAAAAGGTGATCAAAGGCTTCCCCGATGCGCAGCACATCAAGCTCGAAGAACGCGGGGACCGCCTCGTGGTCTCGGGTTATGTCGACTCCGACCTCACCCACCACGACCTGACCGCGGCCCTACGTCAGGACGCCCCTGAGGCCACCCTGCGCCTCTGGAGCACTCCCCGCGTCGCGGAAACGACCCGGGCCTTTCTCGCCGACCGCAAGCTGACGCTAACGCTTTCGCCTGGGGAAAACGGCGAACTCACGATTCGCGGCACCGTCCCGACCTCCCTCGAGTGGGTCCGCGCCCGGCAGATGTTGCTGGCCGAGGTCCCTGGACTCGTGCGGATCATCGACGAGGTGACCGTGGCTCCGGTGCCCCGCCCCAACAAGGCGCGTCCCGAAGTGGCGCCGGTGGTGCCCTCGGCCGACGGCCTTACCATCGTCTCCTTGCAGGCGTTGACGGACGGCCAAGGCTGGATCCGCCTCGGTAACGGCGCGGTCTTGTTCCGCGGCGCCCGACTCGCCGACAAGACGCTTTTGACCGGCGTCCGCGACGGCCAAGCGACCTTCGATCAGGCCGGCCGCGGGTTCACCGCCAGCCCGGGCGACGACCTCGCGATACTCCTCCAACCGGCCAAATCGGCCGCCAACGAAAAAAGCCTACCCCAAACGGGTGAGAAAACCGCGCCGGCGGCGCCCACGCGTTGACCACGCGGGTTCTCCCAAGTCCGTTTCACACGTTCCCATGACCAATATCGACGTACCAGATTTCGACGAAGCCCTGCAGCAGGATCCAGACGGTTCATTTCACCGCGCCGTGGAGGCACACCTGGAACAGGCGCTCGCCGCCCTCCGCGCCGAGACCCGGGCCGGCCTCGCGCCGCTCGAATTTGAACAAGCCGGCAAGATCGAAGCCGCGCTCCTGAAGGCCACCGACGTCGTGCGCCTCTCCGCCCATTTGTCCAAGTCCCACTAAAACCAAAATCCAAATAACATCATGGCCGTAGCCACCTCTACCACGCCCCTCTTCGGAGCGGACTCCCAAATCTGGACCACCATCCGTACGATGGCGACCACCGTCTCGACCGAGACGAACTCGGCGATCGCGGCCGCCAGCGGCACGGACTTCTCCGATCCCGGCGCCGTTGTGCTCCTCCAGATGCGCATCAATCAGGTCACGAATGCGGCGACCGCCGTATCCAACCTGACCAAGGCCATCCAGGAGCCCTCGAAGAACGCCGTCAGTAACCTCCGTTAATCGGAAAAGGCCCAACCATGCAGACCTCCGGTGAAACCGTAAGACTGATGATGCGGCTCGGTTATTGGTCGGTCTGGCATGGCCTTTATCGGGAGGCCGCCGCGCTCTTTAGCGGAGCGCAGGCGGCCCGGCCCCAAAGCGAAGTCCCCATGCTCGGCATGGCCGTCCTCGCCCTGGCGCTGAACAAGCCCGAAGCCGCCGTCGAACTGCTCCAGGATCAGGCCAAGCCCCTGAACCCCAACAGTGAGTTGGTCGAAGCCCACCTCGGCTGCGCCCTCCGCCTCGCCGGTCAGGAAGCCGCCGGCATGGCGTTGCTCCAACGTCTGGCCCTGCAAGGCGCCGACGCCAACGCCCGCCAGATGGCCACCAACCTCGTGGGCCTCACGGCCGATCAACTCAAACCGCATCTCGCCAAAATTCTATGACCACCCTCGCCGTCGGCGCTCCACTCGCTGTCACCACGCCCGTCGCCCTCGAACCCGTTGTCGCGGCCAACCCGACCGATCTCGATCGCCTGCGTTCCCTGATTCAGGCAACCGCGTCCCAAACCGCCAACCCCCTCGGATCGAGTGCCGCTATGGCGGAAACCACCGCGGCCACCGGAGGCAAGACGTTGGGCGATTCGATCCTGCAGGGCGTACTCCGCTTCGGTGATCATTATCAACACTCCATGCAGGCCATCGATACCCGCGTGCAGGAAATCATGGGGAACGAGGCCGCCGGATTGAATAATTTCTCCGACCTGATCGCCCTTCAGATCGATGTTTCGAAATGGACGATGTCCGTCATGGGCGTCGACAACGCGTCCAAAGCGGGCGCCAACACCATCAAGGAACTCAGCAAGGGTGGCTGATCAATCGCGGGCCGGCCTTCCGCCGCCCGCGCCTCCTCCCGCCCTCCGTCCCGCCCAGCTCCCGTTCATCATGTCCTTTCTCCCGTCTTTCCGCTCCCTCCGGAGTCTCCGCCTCGGCCATCTCGCGCTGCTCGCCGGCTTGTCCCTGCTGCTTTCCGGCTGCAGTAAGATCGCGCTCTACTCCCAGCTCGGCGAACAGGAGGCCAACGAGATGATGGCGATTTTGATCCAGCGGGAGATCCCCTGCGTCAAGGAGGCCGGCAAGGAGGAGCGATGGGTGCTGAAGGTCGCCGCCGATGATTTCGCCCGCGCGGTCGACGTGCTGCGCGCCCAGGGCTATCCGCGCGACAAATTCGCCAAGATGGGCGAAATTTTCCAGAAGTCGGGTCTGGTCAGCTCCCCGACCGAAGAGCGTATCCGTTATATGTATGCGCTCTCGCAGGAAATCGCCGATACCCTGATGCGCATCGACGGCGTAATGAACGCCCGGGTCCACATCGTGCTGCCCGACAACGATCCGCTCGCCGAGAAGGTGACGCCCTCCTCGTGCGCCGTCTTCATCCGCTACCGCCCGGGGTTTGATCTCGAGGCCCTCTCCCCGCAGCTGAAGAACCTGGTGATGCGCAGCATCGAGGGTCTGAATTACGACAACGTTTCGCTGGTCCTGATTCCCGCGGCGAGCGTCGCCGTTGCGCCGGTCGCGCCGGTGCCAGCGACCGCCCCGCGCCAGAGCCCGCTGCAAACCGCCGGGCTCCTCGGCGGCGGCGTCATCGTCCTCGGCGCCCTCGGCTGGCTTGGCTCCCGCGAGTACAAGCGTCGCTCGGAGAAAAAGTCGGAAACCGTATGAGCACGGCCCGCTGGGTCCGGTCACTCGTCCAGGGTAACCCGGAACTCTACCGTCAGATTTACGACTGGAACACCTACCCGCACCGCTGGGCCCTGCCCGCGTGGCTGGAAGGTGCCACGGCACCCGCCCCGGTCGTCACCCTGCTCGAGAATTCGCCGCGCGGCCGCGCCCGCCTGAGCCGGCACTATTGCACGGCCCTCGGTCTCACCGACACCTTTTGGGACTTTGAAGCGCCCCAACGGCGGCTGGCACTGCTTCCCGCCTCCGCCCTCACCCGCCTTGCCCAATTCGCCGGCGCCGCCCTCCACTGGTCCGGGCTCTCCCGGATCGTGACCAAGCAGGGCCATCAGGACGTTGCCGCGACGATCGGTCGCGACGCCTACGCCTTTGCCCTCCGCCGCGGTCGCCTCCTGACGACGACCGCCGGACTCGCCGTTTCGACCCAGCCCGTGATCGGGCCGGACGCCACGCTCCCCCAAGCCGGCTGGAAGGTGATCGCCGCCAGCCTCGCCGCCGAACCGCCCGTCATCCTGCATCGCTTCCGCCTCAAGGCCCCCCGCGAACTGGAACTCGGGAATCCGAACCCGACGGATCCGACGCCCGCCCAGGCTTGGACTTATTTGCAGCCCATTATTGCCGACACCCTGACGACGGAGGAACGCCGATGCTTTGCCTGAAAACGACGGGGGCCCAAATCCTCACCCAAGGCCACGTGCTGAAGGCGGCTGATTTTGCCGCCACGCTCGACGCCGCCGACCTTATCGCCCACGCTCAGGCGGAAGCTGACCGCATCCGCGCGGAGGCCACCGAGGTGTACCGCCTGCAGAAGGAACAGGGCTACCGCGACGGTCTCGAGCAGGGCAAGGCGGAGATGACCGAACAGGTCGTCGCTACCCTCGGCCAATCCACCGCCTATTTCGCCAAGGTCGAAGCCACCCTGATCGACGTCGTCGTGAAGGCGGTCCGCCGCGTCATCGGGGAAGTCGACGAACGCGAACGTGTCGAACGCATCGTCCGCGAGGCGCTCAAATTGCTGCACACCCAGAACCAGGTGCGCCTCAAGGTGGCTCCCGCCCAAGCCGAATGGATGCAGACGCGCGTCGACGCGCTGCTGGCCTCCTTCCCTCGTATCCAGTTTTTGGAGGTAAAGACCGACAGCCGCCTGCCGGTCGATGGCTGCATCCTTGAAACCGAGTTCGGCGTAATCGACGCCACGGTCGAAACCCAGCTGCGCGCCATCGAGAAGGCTCTCATCCAGGCCCTCAAATGAAGGCGACGTTGCACGACGCCGAACGCTTTTCGGCCCGCCTGACGCGCGGCATCGAGCACGCCCAACCGCTGACCGTGCGCGGCCGGGTCGTGCAGGTGGTTGGCACCATCGTAAAGGCCTACG
>CAIJFT010000184.1 GCA_903820035.1 uncultured Opitutia bacterium | reverse complement strand
GGTTACGTTGTCCGCCGGCTGGATGAAAATATTCAGCCCGGCCCCCATCGGGTTTCTCGCCATCGCCCGCGGCCTTGAGACCAAGCTCAGCGCCGGCGGGACTCCCGCGGAGGTCACGATGTGGAGCGCGCAGCTCTTCAACAACCGGGTCGACGCGGCGGTGACCGCGGTGTTTCTGATTCTGGTCACGATCGTCGTGCTCGCCAACGCCCGAACCTGGTACCAGCTCCTCTCGGGCAAACGGGCCGCGCAGCTCCGCGAGGAGCCGTACGTCGCGGTGGCATCGGAGTCGGCGTAGCGGGGACGGGTGTCGCCCGTATTTCTCTGGTAACCATTCGCGCACCGCGCGGTTATCGGGGTTCCCGGCATGCTTCAGCTTCACTCCGTCACCAAGTGCTACGGCGCCCTCACCGCCCTCGATAGCGTTTCCCTGGAGATCGCGCGCGGTGAATTCTTCGGCCTCCTCGGCCCCAACGGCGCGGGCAAATCCACCCTGATGTCGCTCGTGGCCGGACTCCGCGCGCCCGAGGCGGGCACGTTGACGCTCGAGGGCCGGGCGCTCACCGCCGGTGACATCACCGGACGCCGCGCCCTCGGCCTCGTGCCGCAGCATATCGCGTTGTATCAGGACCTCACCGCCGAGCAGAACCTCCGGATCTTCGGCGAACTTTACGGTCTGCGCGGCGCCGACCTGCGCACGCGGATCGCCGAGGCGCTCGAAGCCGTGCAACTCACCGACCGTCGCGGCGAACCGGTGAAGCGCTACTCCGGCGGCATGCAGCGGCGCCTCAATCTGGTTGCTGCTTTGCTGCACCGCCCCTCGCTCCTGCTTTGCGACGAGCCGACCGTCGGCGTCGATCCGCAGTCGCGCAACGCCATCTTCGAGTACCTCGAACGCCTCAACCGCGAGGGCCTGAGCGTCATCTATTCCACGCACTACATGGAGGAGGCGACGCGCCTTTGTTCGCGCATCGGGATCATCGACCACGGCCGGATCCACGCGCTCGGGACGCTCGACGAACTGCTCATGCGCCTGCCGTTCGAGGAGGAGATCCGTTTTCCGGTGACGCCCACCACGGCGCCGCTCGCCGCCCGGCTCGGCGAACTCGGGGAGATCGCCACCGAGGACTCGGTGCACCGGTTCCGCCCGCGACCCGACGTAAAGCTCTCGGCCTTCTTCGCGCTGACCGAGTCGTTCGGATTGCCGCCGCGTCTTTTTACGAGCCAGCGTCCGACGCTCGAAGGCGTTTTCCTCCACCTCACCGGCCGGAAGCTCCGGGAATAAACCGCGCCGACCATGCACCCGATTTTCGCCCTGCTCCGCAAGGACCTGCTCAACTTCCTCCGCAACCGCGCGGGGGTTTCGCTCACGTTCGCCGTGCCGTTCGCGATGATCTACCTCTTCGGTCAGATTTTCGGCGTGAACCGCAAGGACACCGGCCCGGTCGGCATCCCGTTCGCCGTCGTCAACGCCAGCTCGAATCCCGCCGCCGCCAAACTCCTCGAGGCGCTGAAGGGGGAAAAAAGTTTCCGCGTGATCACGGACACCGCCGCGCCGGGCGACGCGCGCCGGCCGCTCACCGAAGCCGACCTGCGTCTGCTGATGCAGGCACCGGGGGCTCCGTTCCGCTTCGCGCTCGTGATTCCGGACGACGTCATCAGCGCGTCGGAATTCGGCCTGCACCTGAAGTTCCTCTCGAACCCGCGGAGCGAAATCGAGACGCAGACCGTCAACGGCCTCCTGCAGAAGACCATCTTCTCCCACGTGCCCGAACTCATCGGCGAGTCGTTGCAGGCCCGCGCCAAAGGCTACCTCGGCGACGCACGCCTGAAGGGTTTCAACCAGCGGCTCGCGACCACGATTAGCAGCACGTTCGGTGGCGATCCCGCCGAAATCGAGAGCCGGATCTCCGCCGGCGATTTTGGTTTTGGCCGCCTGACCGCCCCGACGAAGGCCGCGCCCGATCCGACGCTGCGCCGTCTCGACCCGCCGGACCCCGCGCCGCCGCCGGCGAAATCCAGCGGGATGGCCGACGTGTTCTCCAAGCTCGTCCGCATCGACTCCGAGCAGGTTGTCGGCGCCAATGTGAAGAGCCCCGCCGCCACCGCGCTCGTGGGCGGGTGGGCGATCCAGTTCCTGTTGTTCGCCCTCACCGCGTCGGCGACCGGCATGTTCCGCGAGCGCGACGCGGGGATTTTCCAGCGGCTGCTGTCCGCGCCGGTCACGCGCGCGCATATCCTGTGGAGCAAGTTCCTCTACGGGGTCATTCTCGGCCTGGTGCAACTCGTGGTGCTGTTCACGGCGTCGAGTTCGTTCTACGGCATCGAGATCCTGCCGCACCTCGGCCGGCTTGCGCTCGTCTGTATTTTCGCGGCCGGCGCCTGCACGTCGTTCGGCATGCTCATCGCGGCGATCGCGCCCAACGCCGAGGCGGCCAACGGCCTCGCCACGTTCTGCATCATGCTCATGAGCTGTCTCGGCGGCGCTTGGTTTCCGATCACGCTCATGCCGGTTTTCATCCAGCAGTTCAGCAAACTCACGCTGATCTATTGGTCGATGGAGGGCTTCAGCGCCGTGCTCTGGGCCGGGCAGTCCGTCGTCCAGATCCTGCCGATTCTGGGCATCCTCGCCGGCATCACGGCGTCCGTGATGGCGATCGCCGTCTGGCGCTTCAACCGCGGCCGGATTTTTGACTGACGATCCCGCGCCGGATCGCGGCGGCGTGGTTTTTCAAATAGTGCCGCAGCCAGTAGGCGTAGCGGCGCGGATGGCGGGCGATGTCGGCGCGGAGGGCCGCAAACGTCAGCGGCTTCACCGCGCGGACTTCCGCGGGGTTCAGACGTAACGCATCCGGCGCCGCGCCGAAGTAAACGTACACGATTTCGTTTTCGACGAGGCCGTTGGCGAGCCCGGTACGGTAACGTGCCCGGAAGCCGAACCGCAGCCTCGCGGAGGCGCCCAGTTCCTCGCCTAACCGGCGCCGCGCGGCGGTCTGGGTTCGTTCGCCGGGTTGTGGGTGGCCGCAGCAGGAGTTCGCCCAAAGTCCACCCGAGTGGTACTTCGCGCGACTCCGCTGCTGGAGGAGCAGTCGGCCCGCCGCATCCACGAGGAAAATCGAAAACGCCCGGTGGAGTAAACCGAGGGTGTGGATTGTGCGCTTGCCGGCGCGGCCGATGGTCCGGTTGCGCTCGTCGACGAGAATGAGCATTTCCTCGGCGGCCCGCCTGCCCACGGTTTGCGGCGGGGCAGGCGGAAAACCTGTGTTTTGCCCGCCGTCGCATGCTCCGTTGATTTCCATCGCGACTCATGTTTGTTTGCTTTGCCCTCGGATCGTCAATTTGAGTTTTCATCCCGCCCTTGTCCGCCTCCCGCCCCAGTCGTTCCCCGTCCCGTGCCCCCGCTTCCGCGGCGCAGCGGGCGGTCGTGGACCTCGGCTTCGTGCCAGTCCGGGCGAAATTGATCGAAGTGGCGGCTTTCCTCGACCGCGTTGAGCGTCACGCCGTGGCGGATGACTTTCGGTGCGCGGCCCTCCGTTCCGCCGCGGCGCTCTTGGTGGATGGCAAATCCGAGCGGGCCCGTCGCATCCTCGAGTCGTTCAGCGATCCGACGACCACGCCCGACCAGAAAAGCACGGGGAAGGCCGCCCTCGGCGCCTGGCAGAAGCCAGCGGACCTGGTGCCGGTTCCCGCGGCCGTGCGCCCGCGCGGCCGGAAATAATCTCCATGCGCTACATCGAGCCCCACGGTCACATGGTCAGCCGCACGACCGACGACTATCAGGCGATGGTCACCGCCGGCTGCGTCGCGGTGTGCGAGCCCGCGTTTTGGGCCGGCTTCGATCGCGGCTCGGTGGAGGGTTTCCGCGACT
>CAIJFT010000183.1 GCA_903820035.1 uncultured Opitutia bacterium | reverse complement strand
TCGTTGCGCGTGTTCCGGTTCAGGCCGATTTCGCCGATACCAAGCACGTTGGGCCGGTCGAGAAACTCCGGAATCACCGCGAGCACATCGCGCGCGAGGGCGAGATCCTCAGATTCCTTCGGGTTGAGACAGAGCCAGCTGAAGTGCGGCAGGAGAAACTTGGCCGCCCGCGCGGGCTCACACTCGGTGAGCTGGCGATAGTAGTCGCGGAAACCTTCCACCGAGCCGCGATCGAAACCGGCCCAAAACGCGGGCTCGCACACCGCGACGCAGCCGGCGGTGACCATCGCCTGATAGTCGTCGGTCGTGCGGCTGACCATATGGCCGTGGGGCTCGATGTAGCGCATGAAAATTATTTCCGGCCGCGCGAGCGCGCGGGCACGGGGACCGGCACCAAGTCCGCTGGCTTTTGCCAGGCGCCGAGGGCGGCCTTCCCCGTGCTTTTATGGTCGGGCGTGGTGGTCGGATCGCTGAACGACTCGAGGATGCGACGGGCCCGCTCGGGTTTGCCATCCACCAAGAGCGCCGCGGCGGAACGGAGGGCCGCGCACCGAAAGTCATTCGCCACGGCGTGTCGCTCAACGCGGTCAAGGAAAGCCGCCACTTCGATCAATTTCGCCCGGACTGGCACAAAGCCGAGGTCCACGACTGCCCGCTGCGCCGCGGAAGCGGGGGCACGAGACGGGGAACGACTGGGGCGGGAAGCGGACACGGGCGGGATGAAAACTCAAATTGACGATCCGAGGGCAAAGCAAACAAACATGAGTCGCGATGGAAATCAACGGAGCATACGACGGCGGGCAAAACGCAGGTTTTCCGCCTGCCCCGCAGCAAGCCGTAGGCGGGCGGGCCGCCGAAGAAATGCTCATTCTTGTCGACGAGCACAACCGGGCCATCGGCCGCGCCGGCAAGCGCAAGATCCACGCCCTCGGTTTACTCCACCGGGCGTTTTCGATTTTCCTCGTGGATGCGGCGGGCCGCCTGCTGCTCCAGCAGCGGAGTCGCGCGAAATACCACTCCGGTGGACTTTGGGCGAACTCCTGCTGCGGCCACCCGCGACCCGGCGAACGAACCCAGACCGCCGCTCGGCGCCGGTTAGGCGAGGAATTGGGCGCCTCGGCGACGCTGCGGTTCGGCTTCCGGGCGCGTTACCGGACGGCATTGGCCAACGGCCTGGTTGAAAACGAAATCGTCTACGTGTACTTCGGGGTCGCGCCCGGCCGCCTGCACCCGGATCCCGCGGAGGTTGAGTCCGTGAAACCGCTGTCCCTCGCCACCCTGCACGCCGACATCGCGCGGCATCCGCGCCGCTACACCTACTGGCTGCGGCACTATCTGAAGAACCACGCGGCGGAGATCCGGCGCGGAGCGGTCAACCGAAAATCCAGGCGAGGATCGAGCGCCCGGCAACGGTAGAATCAGCTTACGGAGGTTGGCTTCGTTTACGCCGATTCCGACGCCACGGCGACGTACGGTTCCTCCCGAAGCGCTGCGGGGCTCTTGCCGGAAATCAGCTGGTACCACGTGCGGGCATTGGCGAGCACGACGATCGTGACCAACACCAAAAACACCCCGGTCACGGCGGCATCGACGCGATTATTGAAGAGCTGCGCGCTCCACATCGTGACCTCCGCGGGAGTCCCGCCGGCGCTGAGCTTGGTCTCAAGGCCGCGGGCGATGGCGAGAAACCCGATGGGGGCCGGGCTGAATATTTTCATCCAGCCGGCGGACAACGTAACC
>CAIJFT010000182.1 GCA_903820035.1 uncultured Opitutia bacterium | reverse complement strand
GGCGCGTCAACCAACTGCGCGTGCGGCAGGTGGCGTTGCAGCCAGTGGCGGCACTGCGCGAGCGCCTGATCCTTGGAGTAGACCCGTTCGATCTGTTCGAGCGGCGAGTTCGAAATCAGGGCATGACTGATCTCGAGGTAAATTTGCGCAACGATCTTGAGGTCGCTTTCGACAAAACTGTCCAACGCCTCGCGCACCGAGCCTTCGGTCGAATTCTCGATGGGGATCACCGCATAGTCGGTCTCGCCCTTCTCCACCGCGGTGAAGATGTCACTCACGGTCGGCATCGCGTGATAGTCGACGCTCGCGCCAAACTTCTTGAGCGCCGCGGCGTGGGTGTTACTCGCCTCGGGCCCGAGATAGGCAATCAAGAGCGGCTTTTCCAGCGCGATCGCCGCCGACATCACTTCGCGGTAGATCGCCCGCAGCGCCTCGTTCTTGATCGGGCCCTGATTCTGCGCGGCGACTTTGCGCAATACGGCGTCTTCGCGCTCGGCAACGTAGATTTGCCCGCCCGCGCTGCGCTTCACCTTGCCGATTTCACCGGCCAGCTTGAGTCGCTCGTTGAGCAAGCCGACCAGTTGCAGGTCGATCGAATCGATTTTCTGGCGGATGGGTCCGAGATCCATGTCAGGTCGAAGTCGGGGGTTCAGTGGCGGTTTCGGGATCGGAATCAGCCGGATCGGCTTCGGGTGTCGGCTCGGTCACGGCGGCCTCGAGCGGCAGTTGCTCGTCGGCGAGCCCCATGTCGGTGTCAGTCGGCATCGGCGCATTGGACGTGGTCTTGAGCCACTCCGTGATCTGACGCGATGAGAGCACGTCGGAGGCGGGCAATTCGTCGATGGACTTGATCCCAATAAACTCGAGGAACTGGTCGGTCGTCCCGTACTGGATCGGGCGTCCCGGCGAGTCCGCGCGGCCGACGATGTAAACGAGTTCGCGCTCTAGCAGCTTATTAATACCAGCCTCGGCGGAAACGCCGCGAATCGACTCGATCTCGCCGCGCGTGACCGGCTGGCGGTAAGAGATGACCGCCAGTGTCTCGATCGCGGACTGGCTCAGCTTCACCGGCGGCGGTTCCTGGCGCAGAATCCGCACCCAGCGGGCAAAGCGCGGATGCGTCACAAGCCGGTAACCGGCATTCCCCTCGATCAGGAGCAAGCCCTCGTCCTGCAGTCGCAAATCGGCCGCGATGCCGTCCATCGCCTCCCGAATCTGCGTGGCGGTGACGAGGGCCGGAACCTCGGCGTAAAGTTCGGGATCCTGTGGCGGCTCGACGGGCACTTCGGCCAATTCCTCGACCACTAAGGTCGCCGGGGTCACGGGTACTTCGGGCGGAGTTTCGCCGACGGCGGCAGCGACCGGAGCGGTGTCGTCGGCGAGAGGCAACGCCGTGGCCTGCTCATGGAAACGCGTAAAAGCAGCTTGGATGTCCTTGATCGCCAGCGGTTGGCTCGAGGACAGCAACAATGCCTTCAGCACTTTTTTCAGATTGAATGCCATGCAGGGAAGATCGAAGCGAGTGAGCGCGGGCCGATTCCGGCACGCAACCCGAATTTACGATGGAGGCCGGACCAGACCCGTCGCGCCTTCCCATGGGCGCGCAGTTGCCGCCGCCCCTGCCCGGCCAAATGGGTGGCTCGCGCGCCCGCGCCGACGCCAAGAAACCGTGCCGCTCCCGCCCCGCACTCCACTCTCAGGATCCGCAACGTAAGCACCCCGCCGGTGCCACCGGCGGGGTGTGGCGGCGGACGAGGGCCGACCGATGACGGCTCCATTTCAGCGCCTCCGTTGGGCGAGGTCGCGCACCGTCCGTGAACACGCTTGCCCGCGCCTGAGGGCTCTGGTCAGCTGCGCGCCTTCTTCACCCATGAGTTCCGCTCCCGACAACCTCCGCAAGTTCTCCTCCATCTTCACCGATGGCCCCAGCCGCGCCGGCGCGCGCTCCATGCTCCGCCCGGTCGGTTTTACCGAAGAGGATTTCAAGAAGCCCGTCATCGGCATCGCTTCACTCTGGAGCATGGTGACGCCGTGCAACATGCACATCGACAAGCTGGCCATTGACGCCGAAGCCGGGGCCAACGCCGCGGGTGGCAAAGCCATCATCTTCGGCACCATCACCGTTTCCGACGGCATCAGCATGGGCACACCGGGGATGCGCTACTCGCTCGTGTCGCGCGAGGTCATCGCCGACTCGATCGAAACCGTCACCGGCGGCGAAGGCTTTGACGGCCTAGTGACTGTCGGCGGCTGCGACAAAAACATGCCGGGCTGCATTATGGCCATGGGGCGCCTCAACCGCCCGGGCGTGTTCGTTTACGGCGGCACGATTCTCCCCGGCATCCATCCGGAGACCAAGAAGGAATGCGACATCGTCTCCGTCTACGAGGCCATCGGCCAGCACGCGGCGGGCAAGGTGGATGACGCCGGCTTGAAAAAGATTGAAGACTGCTCGATCCCCGGCGCGGGCTCCTGCGGCGGAATGTACACCGCCAACACCATGGCGTCCGCGATCGAGGCCCTCGGCATGAGCCTGCCGAACAGTTCCGCGCAAATCGCCATCAGCGCTGAAAAACGCGAGGACTGCCGGCGTGCCGGCGCCGCCACCGTCGCCTTGATCAAAGCCGACATCAAACCGCGCGATATCATGACGCGGAAGGCGTTTGAGAACGCGATCACGGTCACTATCGCCCTCGGCGGCTCGACCAACGCGGTGCTCCACCTGCTGGCCGTCGCCCACAGCTGCGACGTGAAGCTCTCGATCGACGACTTTACCAAGATCGGCAAGCGCGTGCCGGTGCTCGCCGACCTCAAACCCTCGGGCAAGTACGGCATGGTCCATCTGACCCGGATCGGCGGCTTGCCGCCGTTGATGAAGGTTCTCCTCGATGCCGGCCTGCTCCACGGGGACTGCCTCACCGTCACGGGTAAAACGGTGGCGGAAAACCTCAAGGACGTGAAGCCGTACCCGGCAAATCAGGACGTCGTCCGCCCTCTGTCGAATCCGATCAAGGCCGACTCTCACCTCCGCATCCTCTACGGCAACCTCGCCCCCGAGGGTGCGGTCGCAAAGATCTCCGGCAAGGAAGGACTCCAGTTCAGCGGCAAGGCCATCGTCTTCGAAGGCGAAGAGGCCGCGCTCGACGCGATCCTGAAGGGCCGCGTGAAGGCGGGTCACGTGATCGTCATCCGCAACGAAGGTCCGGTCGGCGGCCCCGGCATGCGCGAGATGCTCTCGCCCACCAGCGCGATCATGGGCCGCGGCCTCGGCAAGGAAGTCGCGTTGATCACCGATGGTCGCTTCTCCGGCGGCAGCCACGGCTTCGTCGTCGGTCACATTACGCCCGAAGCGGCCAAGGGCGGCCCGATCGGCGTGATCAAGAACGGCGACCCGATCATCATCGACGCAGTCAAGAACGAGCTGACGCTCGCTTTGCCCGCGAAGGAACTGAAGGCGCGGCTAAAAGCCTGGAAGCCCAAGAAGGCCAAGGAAACCCGCGGCACCCTCGCGAAGTACGCCAAGCTGGTGTCCACCGCCTCCGAAGGCGCCGTCACCGATAAGTATCTGTGACGCGAAGGGGATGGCGAGAGAGTGGTAGTGGATAGCGAGCATCCCGACGAGGAGCCCGCTACCGCCCGCCCCCACTCCGCTGATCTCCATCTGCCCACGACCCGCCACTCGCTACTCCCATGAACTGGACCCGCTTTAAAACGCACTTCTTTCATCACGACGGGCTGGGGCTTTCCCTCGACATCTCGCGGATGCCGTTTCCCGACGACTTCTTCACAACCGCGGAGCCGATGATGCAGGAAGCGTTCGCCGCCATGGCGAAACTCGAAGCGGGCGCCATCGCCAATCCGGACGAGAAGCGCATGGTCGGCCATTACTGGTTGCGCGCGCCGCAACTCGCACCGAACGCCGCGCTGGCGGGTGAAATCACCACGACGCTCGCGGCGATCAAGGACTTTACAACCAAGGTGCATCAGGGCGTGATCGCCGGCCCGAAGGGGAAGTTCAAAAATCTCCTCGTCATCGGTATCGGCGGGTCCGCACTCGGCCCGCAGTTGGTGAACCACGCGCTGGGCAATCCCCGCAAGGACAAGCTCGCGGTCGCCTTCTTCGACAACACCGACCCCGACGGCATCGACTACGTTCTCGCCGGCCTGCGTGGTCAGCTCGCGAAGACGCTCGTACTCGTTATCTCAAAATCCGGCGGCACGGCTGAGACGCGCAACGGCATGCTCGAGGCGATGGCCGCGTTCAAGGCCGCGGGGCTCGAGCCGGCGAAGCACTTTGTGGCGGTCACCGGCGTCGGCTCGAAACTCGATCAGGTCGCCGTGCAGGAAGGCTGGCTCGCCCGCTTCGCGATGTGGGATTGGGTCGGCGGCCGCACGAGCGAACTCAGCGCGGTCGGCCTCCTGCCCGCCGCGCTGCAAGGTATCGACATTCAGGCCATGCTCGACGGCGCGGCGGCGATGGACGAGGTCACCCGCTATCCGGTGACGGCGAAGAACCCCGCGGCGTTGCTTGCCCTGATGTGGCACTTCGCGACGGACGGCCGGGGCGCCAAGGACATGGTCGTCCTTCCTTATAAGGACCGCCTGCTCCTCTTCTCGCGCTACCTGCAGCAACTCGTGATGGAGTCGATCGGCAAGGAGTTCGATCTCAACGGCCACGTCGTCAACCAGGGCCTCGCGGTCTACGGCAACAAGGGTTCCACGGACCAGCACGCCTACGTGCAGCAACTCCGCGAGGGGGTGAACAATTTTTTTGTCACCTTCATCGAAGTACTCAAGGACCGCGACGCGAGGACCAGCCTCGAAGTCGAGCCGGGCATTACATCCGGTGATTACCTGCAGGGATTCTTCCTCGGCACGCGTGACGCACTGAGCGAGAAAAACCGGCACTCCCTCACGATCACCTTGCCCGATGTCTCGCCGCGCACGCTCGGTATGTTGATCGCATTGTACGAGCGCGTGACAGGCCTCTATGCCACGCTCGTCAACATCAACGCCTACCACCAACCCGGCGTCGAGGCCGGCAAGAAGGCCGCGGGCGCCGTAATCACGTTGAAGCAGCAACTGGTCGCGGCCTTGAAGGCAAGTCCGGGCGTTGCCTACACCGCGGAGAAACTGGCGGCCACCGCCGGCGCACCCGACAAGGCCGAGATCGCCTTCAAGATCCTCGAGCACCTCGCCGCCAACAAATCGTCGGGCGTGCGCAAGCGCGCCAAGTCCGTCGCCGTAGACTCGACCTACCGCTACAACGACTAGGCGGAGATGCGGCGAGTCGATTCGTTTCCACATGCATCGACTCCCCCTCCTGCTCTGCCTTGTCGCACTCGCGGGGTCGGCCGTTTCCGGCGTGTTGTTTTTCCAGATCGGCAACACGAAGCAGGTGCTCGAACAGCGGTTATCGGATGCGAGCACGCGTCTCGCCAAAACCGACGCCGATCTCGCGGCCGCCAACGAGCACGCTGGCGACCTGAAGGCTCGGGCGTCGGCGCTGGATACGGAGCTGACCGGCACCAAGCGCCAACTCGACACCGTGCGGCAACAAGCCGCCACGGCCCAAGGACGAGCCCTCCAATTGGAACGCGACCTTGGCCAGGCCAAGGATGTACTGGCGGTCTACGAACTGACCGCGCGGGCGCTGGCCGACGATGTCGGAGCACTCCGGCAGGAACTCGAAGACACCCGCAACTCCAACACCTCACCGGAGGCGGTCGCCGCCTACAAAAAGACCATTACCGATTTGGAACGGCAGCTGGCCACGGCCCGGGACGGCGCGACCGTGGGCGGCGGAGTTGGCGGCTCGACGGCCGTCTTCGCGAGCCGTGCCGGCCGCGCCACGGTGTTGAGCGTCGGCCCGCAGAACGCGTTTGTGGTGCTCAACTTCGGGTCGGCCCGCGGGGCTCAGACCGGCCAAAAAATGACGGTTGCGCAGGCGTCGGGTGTCGTTGCGACCGTCCAACTGAGCGACGTCCGCGATAAATTCTCCATCGCCCAAGTGTTACCTGAGACCTTACGTGGGGTCTTGCAGAAAGGCGATTCCGCCGTATTGATTCGTTAATCCCATGCGCTCTCTCAAGCAGCCCGTTCTCACTCTTCTGCTCGCTACCTTTGCCGCCCTTGCCACCGGTTGCAGCACTAACTCCCCGAAGCAGACCTCGATTCCGTGGAGCCGCCCCGCCGGCTGGGAAGGCCAGATCCCGGGCATGGGTCAGCCGCAAGGGCGTTGAAGTTGAGAATCCGGTAAGCCCGATGTCCCCCTCGGGCTTTTCCCGGCGGATGCTCCGAGCGCAGACACCCGATCACGAGATCGGGGAACGTCGCCGTACTCCGTTCAGGGCTCGGGGCTGGATCGGATTTTTTTGATTGGGTGCGACGCCGGTCCACGCGCAAGCTGTACGCGTTCCGATGGAAAACACCTCGCTCACGCCCCAGCCCGGCCACCTTTACGTCGTCGCGACGCCGATCGGCAACCTCGCCGATCTCACCGATCGGGCTCGGGCGATTCTCGGGGGAGTCGATCTGATCGCGTGCGAGGACACGCGTACCACGGGGGGACTCCTGTCGCGGCTCGGGCTGCACAAGGACCTCTTCCCCTATCACGAGCACAACGAGACCGAGGCCGCGGAGCACCTCGCGAACCAGATCGCCGCAGGCAAGTCTATCGCGGTGGTGAGCGACGCCGGCACCCCGGCGCTGAGTGATCCGGGCTTTCGGATTGTACGCGCCTGCCGCCGACGTGGTCTCCCGGTGATCCCGGTGCCGGGCCCGAGCGCGCTCACCGCCGTGCTGAGCGCGAGCGGGTTGCCCACCAACGGTTTTCTTTACGTCGGATTCCTGCCGGCGAAAAGCGCGGCGCGGATCACGTTTTTCGATCAACATCGCGACTTCGACTATACCCTCGCTCTCTACGAGAGCTGCCACCGCATCGACAAGGCCGTCGCCGAAATCGTGACCACGCTCGGGCCCGAACGTGTGCTGTGTGTGGCGAAGGAAGTAACCAAGCTCCACGAAACGTTTTTTGTCGGCCCGGCCGGGGACGTCCAAGCCCGCCTCGCCAAGGCCAGCCTCAAGGGCGAGTTCGTGCTGCTCATTGCCCCGCAGGATTTCGTGCTATGAGCAACCCGAGCGCGGCGGCGGTCGCGGTCATCGACATCGGCAGCAACTCGATCAAGTCGCTCGTGGCGCGCCGCGCCACCGACGGCGGCCTCACGATCGTGCGGACCCAAACCCTCGACGCCCGCATCAGCGCCGGCATCAGCGGCCCGGTGCCGCGCTTGGCTGAGGCTGGCATGGTTCGCGGCGTCGAGGCCGTGGTCACGCTGCTGGCGGCGGCGGCGGAGTTTTCACCGCGGCAAATCGCATGCGTTGCAACCAGTGCGGTACGCGACGCGGTGAACGGCGCCGAATTTTGCGCGCGCGTGCTGGCGGCGACCGGACACTCGGTGCGGATCCTCACCGGTGCAGAAGAGGCCAACGGCATCGGACGCGGCCTCACCGCGGATCCAGCCCTAAGTTCCCTGCAGGATTTCTATGTATTCGACCTCGGAGGGGGCAGCCTCGAGTGCCTTGCGTTCCGTGGCCGACAAGTCGGGCAGGCCGTGAGCCTGCCCCTCGGCTGCGTGCGGTTGACGGAGCGTTTGGTGCCGGATCCCACGCAGCCGCTCGCCGCGGATTTGCCGGCGCAGGTGGCGGCACTCACCCGGACTGAGTTGGCGCGCGCGCGATTCACGTTTTCGCTGGCACCCGGCACCGTGGCCGTGGGCTCAGGCGGCACGGTCGCCACCGTCCGGGCGATTTTGGGCGCGCGGCAAGGGTTGGAGTTTGGCCTGACTTCACCCGTGGTGGACGTGGCGGCGGTGCACGAACTGTATGCGTGGATCAGTGCGCTCCCCTTGTCCGAGCGCAGGGGTATTGCCGGCTTGCCCGCGGCCCGGGCGGACGTTTTCCCGGTGGCGCTTGCAACCCTGTTAGCCGTTGCCGAGCTCGGTGGATTCGCCGCGCTGCGTAATTCGGGGTACAACCTCCGGTATGGCTTGGCGGACGCCTTGCTGTGATCGCATGTGTTTTTCCGGAGCCCGCGCGGGGTTTCCGGGTTCATGGCGGAAATGAACCTTCCGGCGCGCACGCGCCGGCATCGCGTTAGTCCGCAGGGCGCAGGCCGCGCTCGGAAACGCGGTCTTCGGACCGTTTGCGCGGAGGCGGCGCCTTCACGACCTTCGGCTTGGCCGCCTTGCGCAGCGCCTTGATCGTGGCGTTGAAATCCGCGGGCAACGGGGCGCGCAGGTCCATCTGCTTTCCCGTGATCGGGTGCGTGAGCACCAGGTGCTCGGCATGCAACATCACGCGCTCGGGCTGCTTCGCCAATCGCGCGTCGGGTTTCCAGCCGTAGAGCTCGTCACCCAGAATCGGATGCCCGAGCGACTTGAGATGCACGCGAATCTGATGGGTGCGTCCGGTAAAAATCTGACACCGCATCAGCGCCCCGATGTCCCCGAAAGCCTCCACCCGATCCCACGAGGTTCGGGCGGCGCGTCCGCTCTCCCCGATCGTCATGCGGTGGCGGTGCGTCGGGTGCCGAGCGATCGCGTGGTCGATCGTACCGCTGAGCAATTGCGGCACGCCGGCGACCAGCGCGACATAGAATTTCTTCAGCGACCGCGTGGCAAATTGCTCCGCGAGCGCGCGGTGCGCCTTGTCGGTTTTGGCGACAACCATCACGCCGGTCGTCTCCTTGTCGAGCCGGTGCACAATACCCGGACGCTCCACGCCGCCAATGCCACTGAGACTGTCGGCGCAATGCCCGAGCAAGGCGTGCACGAGTGTATCCTCGCCCGTTGCGGCGCCGGGATGCACGACCATGCCCGCGGCTTTGTTTAGCGCGAGCATGTGCTTGTCCTCAAAAATCACGTCGAGCGGGATATCAACCGCCTTCAACTCAGCGGGCACCACGGCCGGGAAGGAAAACTCCAGGGTGTCACCGCCCACGACCGCTTGGTCGCGCTTGATCACCACGCCGCGGAGCAGCACGCGCCCCTGGTCGAAGGCACGCTGCAGGGCCGTGCGGCTGTGCTCCGGAAACGCGAGGGCCAGCGCTTTGTCGGCGCGCAACCCACGGATGCCTTCCGGCAGAGTGTACGATTGAGACATGCGGCCGACACAACCGCGGACTGCGGCCGCATGCAAGCCGCACGGCGCCGGGTGTCCCTCCGGGCGTTTGCAGAAGGGGCCCGCCGCGCCATGACCCGATGGAGACATTGGATCTCAAGGGTGAGGCCGTAACGTTTGGGCCGCGACAATACGCGGCGGTGCGCGGGCGCGCAAGACTCACTCGGCAAACGGCGCCCGCCAGCCGGCTGACCTACACCGCGGTTGCCACGAGGCGGGCGATTTCCGCCAGCATCGCGGTGCGAGTCGCGGCGGGTACGTCGGCGACGGCCCAGCCGTTGCGGGCCACCTGCGCGAGTTCGGTGCGCGTGAAAACAAGATCACGTGCGAGGGTCTCGTATTCCTCGTTCAGTGTATTCGCGAAGCAGAGCGGGTCGTCGGTACTCAGCGTGCAGCGCACCCCGGCCTGCAGGAGCTGTCGGATCGGATGGGCCGCCATGGCAGGCACAACCTGCAGGCCGACGTTGCTGATCGGGCAAACGTCGAACGTCGTGCCCGTATCGGCCGCAAGTTTAACCACGGCCGGATCTTCGACCGACCGCACGCCGTGCTGGATCCGACGCACGCCGAGCACCTCGATCGCTTCACGCACGCGCGCCGGGCCGTCAAACTCGCCGGCGTGGCACTTGGTCACCTTGCCCGCCGCGCGCAACCGGGCCCAGACGGCCGCGGTATCGGGGTGAGTCGGCATCGTTTCAAAGCCGTGGAGGTCAACCCCGGCCAGGCCGTCCCACGTATGCAGCCGGTCGATCGTGGCGCGCAATTCGCCGCCGAGATCACTGCGCAACATCCCGGTGAACACCCGCACCTCAAGACCGGCCGGAGCCGCGGCGCGAATCGCCGCGATGATTTCAGGTCCGGGAACCTTGATGAAGTGCGTGACCGGCAGATGAAAACTTGTCTCAACGTAGTGGACATTTTGCGCTACGTGATGCGCGAAAATCACCCTGGCCGCTTCGAAATAGGACTCCGCGCTGGTGAACCACGGCAGCGCGTGCTCGAGCAAAATGCGTTCGAAATCCGGAAACGTGGCGTAGCGGTAGCTCCGCGCGCGGAACGGCGGCTGCGGCGGCCACTTCGTCGCGTCGCGAGCGGTCAGCAGTTCGTACGGCAGCGCCCCCTCGATGTGCAGGTGCGTCTCGGTCTTCGGCAGGGCCTGGATGAAATCACGCATGATGAATGCCGGTCTGGACCGTGGGGATTTGAACCGGGAAATCGGGGCGGATGGGAAGAATGATGGAGTCGCATCCCCCCCGGCTCTTCCCGGCCCGCCGGTTCAACTCCGGCCGGAATAGAGAGCGATCCTTAGCCGCGCTTGCCGCCGAGCAGGTGCTCGGGATTCAGCTTGTGCAGGGCCTTCGGCACGAAAAGGCCGTCCTTGCGGATGAGTTTGCCGTCGAACCAGATTTCACCGCCGCCGTATTCTGGACGCTGGATACACACCATGTCCCAGTGGATCTGCGACTTGTTGCCGTTGCCCGGCCGGTCGTAGGCTTGGCCCGGCGTGAAGTGGAAGGAACCCGCGATTTTCTCGTCAAAGAGAATATCGCGCATCGGCTCAAGGATGTGCGGATTAAAGCCGAGGGCGAACTCGCCGATGTAGCGGGCACCGGCGTCGCTATCGAGGATGTGATTCAGTCGCTTGGTGTTATTGGCGGTCGCCTCGACGATTTTGCCCTGCTTGAATCCGAGGCGAATATTATCGAAGGAACTGCCAAGGTAAACCGTCGGGGCATTATACTGGATATGCCCCTCGACGCTCTCCTTCACGGGACAGGAGAATACCTCGCCGTCGGGAATGTTGCGTTCGCCGCCGCAGGGCTTGGCCCCGATGCCCTTGATGGAAAAGTGCAGGTCGGTGCCCGGGCCTTTGACGTGTACCCGGTCGGTGCGCTCCATCAACTCGACCAGCGCCTTCATGCCGGGAGCCATGCGCGCGTAGTCGAGGGTGCACACGCGGAAATAGAAATCCTCGAAGGCTTCGGTGCTCATGGCCGCCTGCTGTGCCATCGCGGAACTTGGCCAGCGCAACACGACCCAGCGGGTCTTGCCCACGCGGTGGTCGAGCACGGGTTTCATCAGGCGGGAGACGAGTTGTACGCGGGCGGCGGGGATGTCGGACCCCTCGAAGATATTTTCCGAACCGCGGAGCGCGATGTACGCATCCATTCTCTGCATCCGCGCGAGTTCAACCTCGGCGTGCAAGGCAAACTGGGCCTCCTCGGCGCCGAGCGACATCTCGCGGGAGACTCGCGCCCGGTGGATCTGCACATACGGGTGAGCCTTGCAGGCGCGGGTGGCCCGGATGAGGGCGATGACCATCGCATCCGGCACATCAAAGGCGTCGATCATGACGCGCTCGCCCGCCTTGAGCTTGAGCGAAAAACCGGTGAGCCCCTGAGCCAGTTCGTTAAAGCGAGGATCAATGATCATGAGGAAGGACGACCATCTAACCCAAGGCCCAACCGAGGTCGCAAGGGGAAAGGCGGGCACCGGAGCGTTGTTGGGCAAACGCGACTCCCGCGACGCCATCTACCACCCAACGCCCCGGTCGCCCGACCGCCAACCCGGCTTGGCTAGGCCGCGCTACGTCCCGTGCTTTGCGGAAAACAAATGCGCGCGACGGCCTCGTCGAAGTCGGCCGCACCGCGCAGGATGTCGATCTCGAGCCGCAAGTAGTACAACGGCAGCGGGCACCTGAGGTCTTCCGCGATGCGCACCGCATCCTTTTCCGTCGTAACCAGACAGTCCGCCCGCTCGTGCCCCGCCATGGCAAAGAGCTCGGCCAAGTCCTGACGGTCGAACCGGTAGTGATCGAGGAAACGTTCGCGCCCGACCAGCATTGCACCGAGGTCGCGCAGAAACTTCTCAAAGCTTTCCGGGGTGGCGATACCCGAGAACGCGAAGACGCGCCGGCCCTTGAGGAAGGCCAGCGGTTCGCGCGCACCCGCGGCCTCCTCGCCCACCCCGAAGCGGCGCAAGTACTGCGGCCGGTGCGCGCACTCGATGATGTCCGCCTCGGGATTGTGCCCCGCGATCAACGCCTCGAGGTCGCGGTCGCGCTGCCCGTTGGATTTGGTCAGGAAAATGTAGTTGGCCCGCTTCAGGTGCTTGATCGGCTCGCGCAAAATCCCGCGGGGCAGCAGGTGACCGTTGCCAAAAGGGTTGGTCTTGTCGACGAGCAGCAGGTTCAGCCGCCCCTTGAGCGGCAGGTATTGAAAACCGTCGTCGAGGACCAGGGTGTCGCAACCGAATTTCTTGATCGCGTACTCGCCCGCTTTCACGCGGTTCTTGTCCACCAGCACGATCACGCCCGGCAGGTTTCGCGCGAGCATGTACGGTTCGTCGCCGGCCTGTTCACTGTCGAGCAGAACCCGGTGGCCGTCGCTGACGATACGCGGCGGCGGTTCCTCGGCGTGCGTGAGCCGCCACCAGAATTTTTTCCACAACGGCACCGACTTGCTCTTGTAGCCGCGGCTGAGGATCGCGACCTTGCGCCCGCGGTCGCGCAGGGCGCGGGCAAATTTCTCCACCACCGGCGTCTTGCCGGTACCGCCGACGGTGAGATTGCCGACCACCACGACGAGGCAACCGAGGGGTTGGTCGTGGAAGATCCGCTTGCGGTAGAGCCAGAGGCGGGATTGCGCGATGCCGTTAAACAGCCAAGATAACGCCTGCAGAAACGCCCCGTACAGGGCCGGGCCCGCGCCCGCGCGCCGCCCGTAAATCACGTCAATCGTGTAGAGTTCGAGGGCGTTGACCTTTTTCTTCAGCCAGGGCTGCGACATGCGTGGACCGAATGAAGGTTGACGCCCCCCGCCGCGTAAACAGTTTTTCGTGCGCCTTCGCGCATCTTCCATGAGCTACAAACTCTTCATCCCCGGTCCCGTTGCCGTCTCGGAGAAAACCCTCCGGGCCATGACCCAGCCCATGATCGGGCACCGCAGCACCGACTTCGTCGCGCTGTACAATTCGATCCAGCCCGAGCTCCAGGCCGTGCTGGGGACCAAGGATCCGGTGTACCTCTCCACCAGCAGTGCGTGGGGCGTGATGGAAGGTGCGCTCCGCAACGTCGTCAAAAAGAAGGTCCTGAACTGCATGAACGGCGCGTTCAGCGACAAGTGGTACGATGTGTCGCTCCGCTGCGGCAAGCAGGCCACGGCGCTGAAATTTGAATGGGGCCAGCCCGTCGATCCCGAGGCGATCCGCAAGGAACTCGCCACCGGCGACTACGACGCCCTCACCTTAATCCACAACGAGACCTCGTGCGGCTGCATGAGCGACCTACCCGCGATCATGAAGGTCGTGCGCGAGTTCCCCGCCGTCATCGCGATCATCGATACCGTGAGCTCGCTCAGCGTGTTGCCGATCAACAAGGACGAACTCGGCATCGACGTGCTCGTCGCCGGCTCGCAGAAGGCGTTCGCCATGCCCCCGGGGCTGTCTTTCCTTTCGGTCTCGAAGAAGGCGCTCGACCGCGCCGCAACGTTGCCGGACCGCGGCTATTATTTTGATTTCGTCGAATTCCAGAAGAACCATGAAGCGGGCATGACGCCCAGCACGCCGGCGATTTCGCTGATCTACGCGCTGCGCTCGAAGCTCGACGACATCAAGGCCGAGGGCCTCGCCGCCCGCTACGCCCGCCACGCGCGCCTGAACCAGACGGTGCGCGATTTTGTCATCAGCAAGGGCTTCACGCTCTTCCCGAAGGAAGGCTATGGCTCGGCATCGCTCAACTGTTTCGCCAACACGCAAAACATCGATCTCGGCGCGCTGAACAAGATTCTGAAATCCAAGTATAAACTCGTGATCGACGGCGGCTACGGCAAGCTCAAGGGCAAGACCTTCCGCATCTCCAACATGGGCGACGAGACCGACGAAACGATCGCCGCGATGTTGCAGTCGCTGGAATCCGCGCTGGCGGAAACGCCGAAAGCCGCGGCTTAAGCCCGCAACCCTCACGGCTGAATCGCTCTTTTCGCCGTGCTCCGCTTCCGGGCCACGCCCCGCGCACTCTGCGCCGGCGTGGCCTTTTTCTTGGGGATGAATGCCGGGCGGCTGGGCGCCGCAGAGTCGGTGCCCCCGGCGTCGCCTGAAACCGACAACGCGATCCGCTTTGTGCCACCGAGCACGACCGACCCTGCGATCAAAACCTTCAACCAACCGCACCGGATCTATGTCCGGACCGCGACGGCACCCGCCACCGCCGCTAACCCTGCACCGTCGCGGGGCGAATTACTGCTCTGGCTCCCCGGCACGATGCCGGCACCGAACGACGCCGTCGCCGATCCGACCGTCACTAAAGAGGGCGCCGCGGCTTTCTGCACCTTGGCCGCCCAAATGGGCTATGACGTCATTTCG
>CAIJFT010000181.1 GCA_903820035.1 uncultured Opitutia bacterium | reverse complement strand
GTCCACGCGCTGTTCGAGGGCGGGGCTGGTGAGGCCGTCGAGCCGGCCCGACAGGGCAAGGATCGCGACGTTGTTTTGGGTGGTGGCGGTGATTTCCATGGCGGTTTTCAAAGCGGACCGGCCGGGGGGCCGAAGGTGCGGGAAAGCGCAAGCACGTTGCGGCCGTCGCGCCGTTCGTAGTGCGCGGTGTCGACCAGCTTCTTCACCAGGTGGACACCGAGTCCACCGACCGGCCGGGCTTCGAGCGGCAGGCTCGTGTCGACCTCGGGCCGGGCCAGCGGATCGTAAGCCGGGGCATCGTCGCTCACCACGGCCGTGACGCAACGGCCGCGGGTCCGCAGCTCGACGGTGAACGTGTGCACGGCGCCGTCGGTGAACCCGTGATTGATGACATTGGTCACGACCTCCTCAAGGGCGAGCTGGAGCGCGAAGAGGTCTTTCGGCCCCGGGGCGAGCGGGGCGCAGAAAGCTTCGATGGCGTCCGCCAGCCGGGTAATTTCCAGAAGGTCGTTGGCCAGAACGAGGGTATGCGCGGAATCGGGCATCAGAATATCGGGCCGAGCACAGCGCGCACCCCGCAAAGGTCAAACCGCGACACGGTTCGGCCCGGCGGCCGGTGGAATTCAACTGGATACGGCAGGGTCAAACGTAAAGGGCGTCGAGCATGGTCGCCGCGCTTTCGTCGAGCTGCTCGCGGCGGCGGATTTCGTCGAAACGGTCGATCAGGTCCTCGCAACGCAGCCGCTGCTTCTCGGCGCCGCGGAGGTCGTGCAGGACGCGCCCGCGGTGCATCATGATGATGCGGTCGCCCAGGCTCACGGCCTGCTGCATCGAGTGCGTCACCATGAGCGTCGTGAGCTTGTCCCGCTGGATGACCTCGTCGCTCAGCGCGATGACCTGGTCCGCACTCTTCGGATCAAGGGCGGCGGTGTGTTCATCGAGCAGCAGCAATTCCGGCTTCAGCCACGTCGCCATCAACAGCGTGAGTGCCTGCCGCTGGCCACCCGAGAGGGAACCGATGGCATTGTCGAGCCGGTGCTCGAGCCCCATCCGCAACGAGGCGATCCGCTCGCGCAGCGGCGACATCAAGTCCGGGGTGAGCGCCCAGCCCAATCCCCGCGCCTGCCCGCGCCGCGCGGCCAGCGCGAAGTTCTCCGCGATGGACATCGTCGGCGCGGTACCACTGAACGGATTTTGGAAGACCCGGCCGATCAGCCGGGCGCGCCGGTGCTCGGGCCAGCGCGTGACGTCGTGGCCCGCGAGGCGCAGCGTGCCTGCGTCGACGAAGAACGAGCCCGCGACGGCGTTGAGCAGCGTCGATTTGCCCGAGCCGTTCATGCCGAGCACGATGACGAAGGAGCCGGGATCAAGGGTGAGTTCGACGCCCTGCAGGGCGCGGACTTCGTTCACCGTGCCCGGGTTGAAGGTTTTACGGATGCCGGAGATTTCGAGCATGGCGGGGACGGTCAGGCGGCCGACGGGCGGCGCTTGAGTTTGCCGAGGAAGGAAGGGAGCACGAGGGCGGCGAAGACAAAGACCGCGGTGATGAGTTTGAGATCATTCGGGTTCAGTCCCCAGCGCAGCGCGATGGCGACGAGCAGGCGGAAAAGGACGGAGCCCATGATGGCACCGGCGATCGTGAGCCCGAGGCTGCGCGTACCGGTCAGCGCCTCGCCGATGATGACGCTGGCGAGTCCCCACACGATCATGCCGATGCCCATTTGAGCGTCCGCGAAACCCTGATACTGCGCGAGCAGGGCGCCGGCCAGCGCGACCATGCCGTTGGACAGCGCAAGGCCGAGGATAAGGTAACCTTCCACGTTGGCGCCGAGCGCGCGGATCATCTGGGGGTTGTCGCCCGTCGCGCGCATGGCCGTACCGACGTTGGTGCGGAAAAACAGGTACATCGCGGTGCCGGCGGTGATGGCAAAACCGAGGGAGAGCAGGAGCACGGACGCATCGGACGCAGCCACCGACCACCCGAGCACATTGAGCATCTTGGCGCCAAACAGCGTCTCCCCAAAAGCTTCGCCCGCGCTGACCACCGTGCGCGCCTGCATCAGCGGGATGTTGCTCCGGCCCATCACGTGGAGATTCACCGAATAGAGCGCGGTCATCACGAGGATGCCCGAGAGCAGAGCGTTGATCTTGAACTTGGTGTGGATCAGCCCGGTGAGCGCACCGGCCAGTGCGCCGCCGACGGCGCCCGCAAGGGTCGCTAGAACCGGATTGACGCCGTTCACCAGAAGGATGGCGGCGATCGACGCCCCCAGGGTGATGGAGCCGTCGGTGGTGATGTCCGGCATCGCGAAGATGCGGAAGGAGACGAGGACGCCCATCGCCAACAGCGAGAGGATGAGTCCAATGGTAAGGGCGCCGAGGAGGAGCGTCATGACGGAAGTGCGGGGCGGGCCCGCTTAGGCGGACATGACTGGGGCGACCCAGACGGCGCCGCGGTGGAATTCGCTATCACCGGCGCCGTTGAATTCGCGCTGGTCGGCGAGGAGATGCAGTACCGCCTGGAGGCCTTGGCCCTCGAAAAGATCCCTCACCGTCGAGTGGAGTTCGACCGGGCCCTTGCGCAGCGGACGGTACGGGAAGGCTGCCGCATGCACATGCGCGTGCAGATCGGGTCCTCCGAGCGGGCGCAGCAGCGGGGCGAAAGACGTGTCGGGCCGCGCGACCACCCCGACCAGCAGTGAGGTCGAGTCGCGGTAGGCCCGCTCGGTCGTGAACGAAAGCCAGTCGCGGATTTGCGGGAAGCCGAAGCGCGCTGCGGCGGAACCGGCCGGCGCCGGGGATTGCCGCAGCGAAGCGCCCACGAGGCCGGAGGTTTCCGTCAGCGCGACGAACACCGCGACCGGCGTACCGGCCAGACTGAGGACCGTGCGGGCGAGCTCGGCGAGCGGGATCGTGCGCGTTTCACGGTTGGCCTCAAAGCGCGCCAGCAGGGGAAACGTGCCCTCGCCCAGCAGGCCGCAGAGCAAATGCCCCTCGGGCCGCAGCGCGCCCTCGCTCACGACGAAATCCGGACGACTCGAACCATCGGAGGGTTGAAACGCCGCCACGCCTTCCACGGCCAGAAACTCACCGAAGCGCGGCACGCAATCGGCGTGCGTGGCACCGAGGGCTCCGACCCCGAGGGCAATCCTGCCCGCCCCGAAAGCGAGGTGCGGCGCTTCGGCCCCGGCAGCTCCCTGACGCAGGGCGGCCGGATCACCGTGGGCCACGACCCGAAAGGCACCGCCGAGCGGAGGCAGCTGATAGGTTTCCCATGTGGCGCTGGGCGAAACCAAAGGCTCGCCGGCCTGGGCCCCGGGCGGCAAGGCGGCGGTTTCGGCCGCGATCAGCATTTCGAGCCCGGCCAGTTCAAGCACCGACAGGACCTCGGGGGAAGGCCGCGTCACGCCGAGGAAACCGTTGATCCCTTTGAGCTGCTTGTAGAACGCCAGCAGCACGCGCAGGCCAGCGGAGCTCACATAGGCCACGCCCGACATCTCGAGGTGCACGCGATGCTCGCCGTCGCGCACGGCGCCAGCGAGGGCGTTCTGCACATGGCCCGACCAGTTGGCGTCAAGGCGGCCCTTAAGACGGAGGACGAGCAGGTCGCCGGATTTTTCGCGGGTGATTTCCATGTGAACCGGGCGGAGGGGGTTATTTGGCGACGACCTCGCGGAGCAGCGCCGGCGGGAGCGTGAGGCGGAGCGCGGCCGCGTTGGCCACGCTGGCGGACTTCATCACTTTGGGGGAAACCGCGAAGGGGATGTGGCCGGGGTCCTCCCCACGAATGACCCGCTCGATCAGCGCGACCGCGGCCTCGCCCCCATCGTGAAAATCACGCCCCACCGCGAGGGCCGCCCCGAGGCCGACCGCCGTACTGTTGAGGCTGAACAGGGGCTTCTGCGACTGCCGTGCCGCCCGGGTAATAGCGGTGAAGCCCGAGGCGGACAAATTATCACCCAGTTGAAAAACCGCATCGATCGGTCGCGAGGCGAGCGCCAGCGCCGCATCGGGTAGGTCCGAGGCTGTGTTGGCCGCCACGGATACGAGGGTAAGTTCGCGCCGCTTGCACTCTGCTTGCAGCGCCTCCAGCAGAAAAACCGAGTTGGACTCGGCCGGACAAAAGACGGTGCCGAGGCGGCGATACTCCGGGAAGTGGCGCTGCACGAAATCGAGCGCCTCGCTATATGGTGCCAGCATCGCGATGCCCGTGACATTCGGGAGATGGTCGGTGTAACTCCGCCCGGCGCCCACAATCATCGGATTGGACACCAAGGCAAAGACCACGGGAATCTGCTTCACCTTCTGCACGGCAAGTTGGAGCGCCGGAGTCGAGAGCGGGACAATGAGGTCCGCGCCGTCGGTCAATGCCGCATCGATGATGCCGGACAGCAGGGCGAGGTCACCCTGAGCGCTCCGCACCGTGATCTCGTAATCGCGGCCGGCAACGAGCGCGCTGCGCCGCCAAGCCGCACCCATCCCGGCGAGCGTTTCCTCCGCGGGCGGGGTTTCGTTGAAGAGGATGTAGGCCAGCTTCCATTTTTTGCCGGTCCGATTCTGCTGACCGACCGGGGCGGCGGCTGCAGGCCGAATCTGTTCGCGACCTTGCGCATCAATCACCAACCCCGCGCGAGCAGCCAACGCGTCGGGCAAAGTCCAACCCGGTTTCAAGTCCACCAAGGTCCGCCGGTTCAACATCACCATGTCGGCATCGAGATTATCGATTGCGATCGTGGCCGGCTTGCGGCCATTCAGCACGTCACCCGCCATCAGACCAGCCTGCCGCCCGATCTCAGTGTAGTCGGCGCCAATATCGAAGAGCGTACCACGGCGCACATTCGGCGGGATCACGGAAAACGTCGGAATGCGGGCCTTGCGGGCCACGGCGATGACCGGGTCGACCGCCGTGAGGACGGTGACATCGCCCCCGATCCAAAGCGCTTCAATGCCGCGGGCCACGAGGGCCCCGGCGGCTTCGGCCGCACCGGCCGACGAGTCGACGCTGGTTTCGAGCAGTTCAATCCCCAGCTCGGCGCAAACGGTCCGCGCGACCTTGACCTGCGCGAGCGAGTTGCCCTCGGCGGGATTCCAGAGCACGCCGACGCGGCGGAGGGAGGCGTTGCACTCGCGCGCCGTGCGGAACGCGAGGGCCACGGGCTGCATCGTGCCGTATCCCGCCAGGTGGGCGGGGTGATCGAGGTGATTGTCGCGATTGATGCCCACGCCGGCGCCGTAAGGGTCGGAAACCAACGCGAAGACATGCGGCGTCTTGCCCGCGCGGTTCGCATTCGCCACGGCCTGCAGCGAGACCGTCGTACTGGTCAACAGCAGGTCATAGCCGCCCGACGCCATTTCCTTCGCGATCGTCTGGGAAACGGCGACGTCGCCCTCGGCATTAAAGGCCTTGAAGGTGAGATTGCGCCCCTGCTCCCAACCGCGCTCGGCAAGACCCATGATCATGCCCTTCCGGCCGTCGTCCAAGATTCCCTGGGACGCATGCTGCAGGTAGGCGACCCGGATTTGGCGAGAGGCCGGAACCGGCATCCGCGCCGCCGCAGACCGCTTGGCGGTCCGCGACCCCAAGTCGGAATAGAGCAGCAGCGCGGAGGCAGCGGCCATGAGCACCAAGCCCAGAAGGAGGCGGCGGAGGAACCCGAACATGGCTTTGAAACGTGCGGACGTCGGCGACCCGAGTACAAAGTCTTCGGAGAACAATAAAACCCGAGGCGCCATCCAATTTTTGGACCACACGGTTCGACTTGGACCCGCCCGCGGTTTCCAGCGCCTGCGGGGTCTGTCGTCGTCGAAACCGCGCTCAATCGGCGCGCCGACACGGTGGAATACCCCCTTGACCGGCTGTAACCAATGCACCCCTACCCGCGGGTTCCGGGCACTATTGCGTCGCGTCCGGCCAGACCGTGGCGTTTCAAGCCATCTTCCCATGACCACCCGCCCGCTCCAGTGCACCTCCGCCCACGTCAGTCCCGCGATCACGGTGCTGACCGTGCAAGGCAGGTTGGACGCGTTCGGGGCGAAGGCCTTCGCCGAGGCCTGCGAGGCGGCGACCCGCTCCGCCAGTCTGCGGGCGCTGGTGGTGAACCTCGACGGTGTGACCTATCTCAGCAGCGCCGCCCTCCGAGTGCTCACCCTCGCCCTCAAGTCCGTCGGGGCCCGCGCGGGGCAGCTGACCCTGTGTCACGTGCAGGATTACTGTCGGGGCGTGATCGAAATCGCCGGCCTTGGCGCTCACCTCCCGATCTTTCCCGATCAGACCGCAGCGCTCGCTCAGGCCCGCGGCCACGTCCAGCACCTCGCAGTCAACCAGGGTTGGGGGCAGCTGGAGCAGTGGGACACCCCAAACGCGGCGATCCGGGTGATTCCCGGTCTCGATCGCGCGCGAGGCGTCGTGGAGATCATCGGCGACATTCAGGACGTGCTGCGCGCGAACATGACCGAGGCGCAAGTGAGCTCGAAGGCCTTTAGTGAAACGGAATACTCGATCGGCTGCGGGGCCCTGGGGGATCAGTTCGAGGACTACTACCCCATCATGGGCGAGATGATCACCATCGGCGGGACGATGGTCTGGCTCCCGACGGACGGTCACGACACTCCCGACTTTCTGATCCCGAAAAACGCGTCGCGCGCCGTGACCCTCCGGACCTGTTTCAACGCGTCGCTCACCGGCGGTTTCGACGAGTGCCTGCTCGTCGAGGCCAAGGCGCCGGAGGGCCTCGCCATCGACCAACTCTACCGGCTGGTCTTCGAATCGGCGCGTGCACGCCGGCCCGATTACCGCGGCGTGATCGGGCTTGCCGGCCGGGCGGAGTTCGCGACGGTGCTGGGCGCCGGAATCCGCAAGTCGCCGATCCGCCGCTTTCAACCGGCCAACGGCCAGACGATCCTCCATCCGTCGAACATCACCGACTGGTTCGCCGGCGATCGCGAGCCCCGCTGGCGGAACGTGACGGGGCTGCTCTGCGGCTTGGGGATCGACCTGCAGGCGGACCTGTCCGCCTTCGACCCGGCGATGGTGGATCTGGCGTTTTACCGTCACCCCGACAACACCGCGGGTAAGCCCCACCTCCTGCACAACCACGCCGTAGTCTTCACCGCGCTCCCTTGGACGGAGCGCCCGGTCGACCTCGGGACCGAGGTGATGAAGGTCGTCGATCAGGGTGACTTTTGCGACATGCGCCACCTGCTCGATCAGAGCCGGATTCAACGCGCGTTCGTCGGCATCAGCTACACGCAGGAAATCCGCCGCGGCTGAGCCCCCTTTATCATGCGCCTCCCGATCCTCCTCACCTCGCTGCTTTTCGCCACCGGCCTCGCCGCCGCCGATCAGCCGCCCTTCATCGGCGGCCGCTGGCTCGACCTGTCGCACGATTTCTCCGCGCAGACGCTGTATTGGCCGACGGCGGACGGCTTCGCGCTGGAAACGGAATTTCGCGGCATGACGCCGGGCGGCTACTTCTATGCCGCGAATCGGTATCGGGCTTCCGAGCACGGCGGCACGCACCTCGACGCCCCCATTCATTTCGCCAGGGACCGCAAGACCGTGGACCAGATTCCACTCGAGCAACTCACCGGCCTGGCGGTCGTAATCGACGTTGCGGCAAAGGCGGACAAGGACGCCGACTATCAGGTGTCGGTCGACGACCTGACGGCGTGGGAGAAGACCCACGGGCCGATTTCCGCGGGTGCGATCGTGCTGTTCCGCACCGGGTACACCACGCGCTGGCCGGATGCGGTGCGCTACCTCGGCACCGCGGAAAAGGGACCCGAAGCCGTCCCGAAGCTCCACTTCCCCGGATTGCACCCGGAGGCGGCCCGCTGGATCGTCCGCGAACGAACCGTGAAGGCGGTCGGGCTCGACACCGCCAGCATCGATTACGGACAATCGAAGCTCTTCGAGAGCCACCGCATCCTCTACGAGCGCAACATCCCGGCGTTTGAAAACGTCGCGCTGCCCGCCACCCTCCCGGCCAGGGGCGCGTACGTGGTCGCCTTGCCGATGAAGATCAAGGGCGGCAGCGGCGCGCCGCTGCGTATCGTCGCGTGGGTGGCGGACAACGCCCGCTGAGTGGTGGCATTGCGGTGTCGTTTCGACGTCCGCACCGCCCGGCGAATTCCTAATCACTCCGCCCGCCCAGTTCACCGGCCGGTCTAGGCGTCACCACGATCAGCGGCGCCATCACCGCCTATTTTAACTGGATCGGGCAGCTCGCGGTGCGCACGTGGCGCTCGGGTCAAACCGTGTTCATCGAAATCAGCCTCGCTTTGCCCCCGGCCTGCCGGTCGCGGAGCTCGAACGCGGCGTGGGCGAGCTGAAAGCGACGGTGCCACGGAAGATCGCCTCCACCGAGGTGACCGTGCTGGTTTCCATTGCGCGCCGCTTTGCCGTCGCACAATCGAATCCTTTCCGGGCCGGCGGTAACAAGCTTGTTACCGTCGGCGGCTTCATTGTCTCGGAAATCCGGTTACGTTGCGGGCAACCGGTCGTCCCATGCGTTGCCCAGGTTCATTGCCAACCCGCAGCTTCCTGCGTCACGGCGCTGCGGCGCTGGGGCTGGCGCTGGGCGCGGCCAGCTTATGGGCTGCCGGAACCATCAGCCCCGAGAACACGCCGGATCCGTTGGTCCCCGGGTTTCAATTTCCGGAGGGTGCCGCGACGCTGTCCGGCTGGATCACGGACATGATCCGCGGCGAGCCGCTTCCGGCGGCCGTCAGCGCCGCGGAACGTCTGCACGCCCACGGCTGGGGTTTGTGGACGGCTCTCACCCTCGAGACCGGCCAGGTTTACGAGGGGCAGCGGCTGCGGGTGTTTGAAACCTGGCTCACCCCGGAGGATCTCACGACCGCATCGGGGCTGCGGAGCGTGGCCGACGCCAACGAGATTCCGCGGCGCCGCGCGCCGTTGCGGTCGTTCGCGCAACTCAACGCGGCCGGCGCCGGGTCGTTCAGCGCCGAGGCCGTGACGCCCCGCGTGGTCGGCTTCGTGAAGTTCGACCCCGTGGCCGCGGACCACATCCTCCGGCAGGATCTTCTTAGTAGGGCTACGCTCGATACGCTGCTCCGCCGCGGCGCGCCCCAGATTCCGGCCTTCCCCGCGGCGGCACTCGTGGTCAAACCGGTGTTTCAAGTCATCAAGCGGTCGGATCTGATCGGTGGCCGTTACTCCGCGCTCCAAGTCTGGCCCGGACCTCCGGAGACTCCGCGGGCGCTGCCTCCGGCCCAGTGGCCGGACGTCGTTTGGCTGGACCTGCTCGACGGCGGCTCGGGTGGCGGCGCCGTCGATTCCCTCGGCGCGACCGATGGTTCGACGCGCACCGACGAAACGACGTACCCCGTGTCGCGGCTCATCCACTATCGCCTCTCCGCGGCCGACGCCGCGGTGCTCGACTCCGACAAGCCCGGCACCGGGGCGCAACCCGGAGACCTGGCGGTGCTCGTCGCGATGCATGTGACGACCCGCGAAATCGCCCGCTGGACCTGGCAAACGTTTTGGTGGACGCCCGAACCCGAAACGCCCCTCGCACCGAGTTCGAGCGCGATCGCCTCGCTCCGGCCTCAACAACTCCGCGGTGCCGCCCGCAACTACGCGATGGCGCTAGCCTACACCATGCAGGTTCCCGACCAACCCCAAGTCAGAGGGAACAACAGCGGCGCCGCGGTCTACGCTTACAACCCCTGGATCGAGGCGCGCTTCGCCCCCGCCGACCTTCCCGACTCGATTCCGGGCCTGGATCCGCTGGGCCGGCCGGCCGCCAACAATCACGGCGTGCAGTCGAACTGCCTGAGCTGCCATGCGCAGGCGAACTACAATCCGGACCACCTCGACACCGCGCCTCGCTTCACCGGGGCGCGTTACGTCGACCTCGCCGACCCGAAGTTCAACGGAACCCTGCAAGTCGAATTCCTTTGGACCATCGCCCGCCACGCCCGTTAACCCCGCCCGTATCCGCCAGCCGTAACCACCACGCCCATGAACCTGCTGCACTCCCTGCCCCGACTCCTTTCGAATCAGCGCGCCCGGCTTCCGCTGGCCGCGCTGGTTCTGCTCCTGCAGCGCACACCGTCCACTCGCCTCACGACCGCTGCGATCGAACTCACCGCCGCCTCCCCCGCCGGCGCAATCCTGACGAGGCTCTTCGCGTCGATCGGTGCCTTGGGCACGGTTCACTCCCTGGCCGGTGCCACCGTATTGGTCGCGACCCAGCCGAGCCCGGTGAACCTCACCACGGCGTCGAATCTCCAACTCGGCTTCACCGTCTCGAACACCATCAATATCGCCTCGTGGAAAATCTCGGGCAACGTACCGCCGGGACTCACCTTCCGCGCGGTCGAAGGCGGATCGACCCTAAACGAACCCGGCACGCTACAGGCCCCGCCATCGGCCGGCACCGATGACGGCTACGGCGGCACGACGGGCGGCATGACCACGACAACGCCGATCCTCACCGGCACGCCCACGCAAACGGGCACGTACACGATGCAACTGCAGGCGTTCGCCGACTCGACCTTGAATCTGCCGCCGTCGCTCACGTTTCCATTCACCATCGTCGTCGCCGCTGCGGCCCAGACGGCCACTCCGCCGACCTTCACCACGCAACCCGCCCCGCAGACCATCACCGCGGGCACCTCGCTGACCCTGACCGCTGCCGCCGGCGGCACTCCGTCTCCCTCCTATCAGTGGCAAAAGGCCGGCGTCGCCATCGCGGGCGCGACCAACGCGACCTACACGCTCACCAGCGCCCAGGTGGCCGATGCGGGCACCTATACGGTGGTCGCCACGAACTCTGCCGGAACGTTGACGAGCAACGCCATCACCGTCGCCGTCATCGCCGTATCCTCCTCGGATCGGGCCCCCAGCATCGCTCGCCAGCCAGTCACGCAAACCGTCGCCACCGGCAGCACCGTGGTGTTCAACGCCGAGGTCGCGGCCTTCCCCGCGCCGGCGTATCAATGGCGCAAGAACGGCGCCAACATCCCGGGCGCCACCGGCGCGACGCTGGTCATTGCCGGCGCCAAGAGTGCCGACGCTGGGACCTACGCGATCGTAGCCACCAACGCCGCCGGATCAACCACCAGCACGGCGGCCAGCCTTCAGCTATCGAACGCCGCCAACTTCGGACATCTGATCAACCTCTCGATCCGCACCAGCCTGACCGCGACCGAACCCACGTTTACCGTCGGCGCCGTCGTCGGCGGCCCAAACACCACGGGGACCAAGCCGCTGCTCGTACGCGCGATCGGCCCTTCGCTGGCCGCCTTTGGCATCACCACCGCGCTCGGCGACTCCAAGGTCGAGGTCTTCGCCGGCGGCACCACTGTCGCCGCGAACGACAACTGGAGCGGCGATGTCGCGCTGAGCACCGCCTTCGCGCAGGTTGGGGCGTTTCCACTGGCGAGCGCGACCTCGAAGGACGCCGCCGTCTACAACGCGGACTTCGCCGCCCGCGCCTACACAATCGACGTGAGCGCCGTCGGCGGCTCGGTTGGTGAAGTGATTGCCGAGGTGTACGACGCTACCGCCACTGCCGCGTTCGGCGCCACGACCCCACGCCTCGTGAATGTGTCTGTCCGCAAACAGATCAACCCCGGCGAAACGCTCACGGCCGGCTTCGTCGTCGGCGGCACCACCGCGCGGACCGTACTCGTCCGCGCCATCGGGCCGGGCCTCGCCGCGTTCGGCGTTCCCGGTACGATGCCCGACCCACAACTCGCGCTCTTCCGCGGTGGCGAGCAGGTCGCCAGCAACGACAACTGGGGCGGCGACCCGCAGCTCACGGCCGCCGGAGGCTCGGTCGGGGCGTTCGGGATCGCTGACACGCAGAGCAAGGATGCCATCCTTCTGATCACGCTTCCGCCCGGCAGCTACACCGCCGAGGTCAAGGGCACCGGCGCCGGCG
>CAIJFT010000180.1 GCA_903820035.1 uncultured Opitutia bacterium | reverse complement strand
ACGGCGGAGCGCAGGAACGTGTCCGTTTGATTCACGTCGGTTTGGCTGTAGTTGGCCGAGAGCCGCCAGCGCTTGGTCGGGTTGGCAATCAGCTCCACCTCCCAGCCCTTGCCAGCGTTGGACACGGTGTCGATGGACTGCAAGTCGATGAGTTTTTCCGACCGGCCCATGGCCGACCAGATTCCGTTAATGTAGCTTCGCAGGTTCTGATTGTTGGCGATGTTGAGCACCTGGTTTTCCCGCGTGGTCTCGTAGTGCATCACCGTGAGGTTGACCTTGCCGTCCCAGAGCGTGAGACGGACCCCGGCGTCTTCGCCTTTGCCGGCCACCGCTCCGATTGGCTGGGCATTGATGTCGAGCGCCGTCTGCGGCACAAAATTATTGGCCCGGTTGTAGATCAGCGAGAGCCAGCGGAACGCGTGAAAGACGCCACCGGCGGTCTGCGTGGTGCCGGCGGTGGAGAGCGTCGGGGCGGACAGCATGCTGCGCCGCAGAAACTCGCTGGTCACCGGGTCGCGCAGAATTACGGTGCCGGGGCCAAAGGCGTCCAACTCATCGCGGCGCACACCGGCGGTGACATACAATCGGTCCTGCCACCACGAACTCTGCGACGCCACCATGCGCGTATCGGTCCGGCTGAGCGACGGCACGCTCTGGTTGGCAATCCGGCGATAGCCGGTGGTTATTCCGTTGAGGTTATTGATCGGGAAGAGCAGGGGATCATGCTGGCCGTGCCAGCGGGCGTCGGGCGTCGTGAAATCGAGGTAGGTGCGCCGCAGGAGGACGTTGTTGGCATTGGTAACGTCCAACGGATAAGTGGTCGTGCCCGGCGGCGCGATGTTCACCTCTTGCATTCCGTCCGTGTAGGAAAACGCTTCGCTGCGGCTGACCAGTCCGGCCAGGCGATGCGTCCCGAGCCACGCTGAGTGTTTGCTGAGGTCCAGCTCGTAGGCGAGGGTCGCGCGGTAGTTATTGTCCGAGCGATCCCGCCAGGCGATGGCGTTGGCGCTCTCGACGAAAAACTTTCCGGCGTTCGGATTGGGCTTGCCGGCGTTGGGCGCGAGTTGGCCGTTCGGCAGCGGAAAACTGGGCAGCAGGGCGTTGGGATCGGCCTGCAGATTCGCTACGTTGTAAATCAGCGGCTGCGTGTAGGTGCGGTGCTCCCACTGGCGATTATAGGCGAGCTCCGCCGTGAGCTTGCCGAAGCGTTGTTCGAGAAAGACAGAATAATTGTGGTAGGGAAAATTCACCCAGGCGCCGGGGCCGAAAACATTACTGGAGCGCGGCAGCACGGACTCATCGGTGAACGAGCGCCGAAGTTGGATGTTCGATCCGACAGGGAGCGCGTTAATCGTCTGTTGGACGCCGCGCCAAGCGGTTGGCCCGGTGATCCCAAAGGGATCGTAGGTCAGTTGGTTGGAAGCGGCCGCCTGCGTGCCGCCGACGACGGTGGTATCGTTGGGCGAGATGGGTTTTCCCGCGGCCAGCCACGCCGAGACTTTGTCGCCGGTGCGAAACGGATTCGCGACCACTTGGTGGCCCTTGCCGTATTCGGCATCGACGCGCACCTCGGTGTGCTTGAAAGGGCGATAGGTGACGCCCAACGCCCCGCTGGTGCGATCTAGATTCTCAAAGTCGCGCCACGATTTCTTCTGCTGCCGCAGGCCGTTGATCCGGATGGCCAGCTGGTCGTTGACCTGACGGCCGACGTCGAAGGTGACCCGGTAGTCGTCCCAGCTGCCCACGCGCAGCCCCAGCTCGGTGATCGACTTGCCGAAGCGCGCGCGCTTGGTGGTCGTGTTCACCACGCCGCCGGGGCTGCCGGTGCCGAAGAGGATGGAGTTGGGGCCGCGGGAAAAATCGAGTCGCTCCGTGTTGAAAGCGTCGCCCGAAAGTGCCCAGGGAAAAAAGTTGCGCGTGACCGTGGCGTTGACGAAGCCGCGGAGCTGCACGTTGACCTCGCGATCGCGGGCGCCCAATCCGGTCAAGGTCGTGTATTCGTTGCCGCCGTTGAGGGCGTAGGCGAGTGCGTCGTTGAGGTTCAGCGCGCCGATGTCGCGCAAGAAATCCTTGGTGAAGACGGAAATGGACGCCGACGTATTGCGCAGATCAGTATTCATGCGGCTGCCCGCCAGCGTGCTGGCCGCGGCATAGCCGTTGTCCGCGGATTCCGAGACCTCAAAGGGCGACAGGGAGACGACTCCGCTTGATGCTTTGGGGCTGGACGGATCTTCGGCGCCGGCCGGCTTGAGCGGGTCGGACGTCTGCGCCTCAGCGGCGGTCGAGACAAGGAGCCAGCTGGCGAGGGTGGCAAAAAACGATCGGGAGGGTTTCATGGTTTCGGTTTGATGGGAGGAATCGGGTCCGGCTTCGGAAAGGGCGCGCGCGGACGGCGGAGGATCAGTGCGCGCCGGGTCTTTTTTTGGCGGGAAGGGGGCGGCGGGGTCGCGTTCGATGCTGACGATGCCACTTCGTTCATCGCGGTGGGCGCGGAGGAGGGTGCCGGCGAGCAGGCGCTGGGCGGCCTCAAGCGGGGTAAAGTCGCCGCGCACCGCGTTCACCTGCACGCCCTCTACGATGCGGCTGTCGAACACCAGCTGCACGCCCGCTTGCTGGGAGAAACGCTTGAGGGCCGGCTCCGCTTCACCCGCCGGCAGATCAAAGGCCCGCCGCGCCGTCTCGGCTCCGCGCAAGCTTATCGCGCCGATGAGGCACCACGCCCCTGCGACGAGCAAGGGGATGATGCGCCGGCGGGCGCGAAGACGGAGCGAAAGGGGCACGAAGGGAAGACGCACGAGCCCCTCCGCGCGCCTTACAGTTATTTTTCACGATCAGTGCGAAATCGGGCGGCCCCAATTCCTGGAACTTGGGGAGGCGACGCCCCTGTCGCGTGGACTGAAACCACACTCCACCTTCCGTGCGCCCCGTGAAAGGAGGAACGAACTCTGGACTGAACGTTCCCGGTTCAGCGTCCCGAGCGGAGCACGATTACGTCGCTGCCGGTGCGGTCGGCGCTGAGGCCGAAGGTGCTCTCCAACAGCAGCAGGAAACCCTCCGCGTTGTCCGCGGCCAGGAAACCGCTGAGCCGCAGGTCGCGCAGTGGTGGCGCGCCGGGATCGGCGGCGATGCGGCGCTGTTCGGGCGGCAGGTGGGCGTTGATCAAGGCCACCGCCTCGGCCAGCGGCGTTCGGGAAAACTCAATCTGCGGCGCGCGCCACGCGAGCGCCTGAGCCATCTCGGTGGCGGAGATCACGCTCACCTCGGGTGTCGCTCCGGTATCTGCGACGTGGGCCCGCTGCCCGGCATCCACGAAGGCGGGTGCGGTGGCCACGGTTCCGACCGCGACGCGCCCGTGCGTGACCAACACCTCGACCGCCGTGCCGCCGAGACCGACGGAAAAGGCGGTGCCGACCGCGCGCACCTCCACGCCGGTCACACTCACGATGAACGGCCGCGCGGGATCCTTCACCACTTCGAAATGAGCCTCGCCGTGCCGCAATGTCACGCGCCGCATCCCAGCGGAAAAATCGGTGGCGATCTCCGCCCCTTCGCGTAGCACGACCACGCTGCCGTCCGCCAGAGTCTCCCGGCGTGGCGCGGTGACGACTGCAGTCGTCGTGGCGGGCGCTGGCGGCGCTTCCCGGCGCGTCACCGAAAAAAGTGAAAGCCCCAGGGCGAGCGCGCCGACTCCGGCGAGCACGGCGGTGCGTCGCCGCCGGCGGCCACGCACGGTGCGGGACACCTCGCCGAGAAGGGCGGATTCGACGTTGGCGCCGCGCATCCAGCGCAGCGCGTCTTCCGTGGCGCGGATGTTCTCGGAGTGGGAATCAGGCGCGTTCATCGGAAAAAAGCCCCGTTACACCCCGTTGCCGCAGGTACTCGCCGCACCGTTCCATCGCCCGCGCGGTCTGCACCTCGACGGTTTTTTCCGCGAGCCCAAGCCGCTCCGCCGTCTCGCGGCGCGACAGGCCATGAATCTTGTGGAGCAAAAACACCTCGCGGCAGCGCTGCGGGAGGCGCCCGATCGCGTCGCCGAGAATGGCGACGCGCTCGCGCTGTTCGACTTCGCCGGAGACATCCATCGCCGGATCCGCGAACGGAAGGCCCGCGAGGTCCGCGACCGTCTCGATCGGCGAGGCCTTCGCCCGGCGCGTGCCGTCGATCGCGAGGCGCCGCGCGACCGTGAAGAGAAACGCCCGGGCCGAACGAATCGGACCCTTGGCGCACTCGCGCCACACGCGGAGGTAGGATTCCTGCACGACATCGTCGACATCGCGCACGGTCGGAAACGCCCCGCGCAGATAGGCCTTGAGCCGACCATCGTGCGGTTGGATTTGATCGGCAAACCATTGGGCTTGTTCCGGGTGGGGTGGCATCGCGACGGCGCCGACCCGATGCGAAATGCGTGGACTGTTCAAGTGCGGAGTGCGGGCGTCCGACCCGCTGAGCGCGTCTCATGTTCTTCCACGCGGGTCCACATTCGGGAGGGAGATCCCTCCGGCCGTCTCGCTGCCGTGGGCAAGCGCGGGCTGTACCCAAATTGGGGGTAAGGCGCGCTACCCGCGTCAACCTGGCGTGTCCCCAATCCGACGCGTTGGTAAATATTGGTACACATCCGACGTCACGCCGTGGCTGATACGGTATCGCGGAATTGGTTGGGAGGCATCGCGATTTGCGCCACTTTGACCCGTTCCCAATCGCACCCCTTTTTGACACCTCACTTTTCCGGCTGCTCGCACCTCGTAGGGTTTTTTATCCCAAACGGGGGCCTTCTGGCGCAGGAGATTTCACCCGCCTGATCTCCCGCCGACACAGATATTTTGGCTGATCTTTCAGATCACGATGTCGCTCTTGCCGATCATTTCGGCGGACTGATTTTTCGTCCCCTGGGAGACGCCGAAATCTTTTGGCGGATCATTGCGACCAAACGCCGGACGACAATTTGTCAGTGCCCAGAGGGAGACTTTCGGTTCATTGCCCCGTCGTAATCCGTGCCCCGCAGCGGCACGAGGTGCCGATCGGCCCATTCCGGTTGGAGCGCTTGCCGGAGGGATACTGCCTTGGCGGAATCCTTGAGCGGCGGTGACTCCGGTCACCGGCTCTATCGTATCCCCTCCACCTCGCCTTGGGGTGAGGTGGAAAGGGTCGTGGGTGTGATTCCAACTGCGCTGCCGGTGCGATCCGCACCGGCGTCGGCGCGTGACCGGCAAGAATCGGAACTACTTCTTCTTGTTCGCCGCGAGCTTGGCCTTGGTGGCCTGCTGCGCGTTGATCAGTTGCTGCTTTTTGGAACTCGCGTCGTTGGAGCGCGACTGCTTTTGCGAGGCCTGCTTCTGGACCGACTTCGGAGATCTATCGCCCATGGTGGGTATCCTTTCAATGAGGGTTGTCTCACCATCGGAATGTTCGTTTCCCCGAGGGCGTGGAGGTTCATCCCCGAGCCCAAGCCTAATGTAAACAACCGTCTCCGCCCTTTCTCGGCGCTTCGGGTGCAGCAAGGGACGGTTCGGGGTGGGCGGAAGGTCCGTGTAGGAAGTATTGCACTACGGACCTCTCGGCTGGCCGCACCGGCGGTCGGCCGGCTCAGGGTGTCGCGGATTTGGGCGCTTTCGGCTGCTCGTGGAAGTCCTGCGGGGTGAAGGTCGGAGTGACGTAGCCGGCGCGGATCACGAAATCACCGAAGGTTTCGCCTTGGTTCCTTTCGAGAGCGTAGCGGCGAATGATGGGGCCGAGGACCGCGACAATCTCCGTCTCGGGCAGGTTGGCCTTGTAGAGAATATTCAGCCGCGAGCCGTTGTGGGCCGCGCCGAGGTAGACGTTGTACTTGCCGGGCGACTTGCCGACAAAGCCGATCTCGGCGAGGTAAGGTCGGCCGCAGCCGTTGGGGCAGCCGGTGATACGCAGGGTGACATCGTCGTGGCGCAGACCAGCGGCTTCAAATTCCGCTTCCAGCAGCGTGACCAATTCAGGGAGGTACCGTTCACTTTCCGCGAGGGCGAGGCCGCAGGTGGGCAACGCGACGCACGACATGGCGCTCAGCTTCAGGCCCGAGGCGTTGTTCGCCGTATGGAGACCGTGCTTCTTCAGCAATGCCTCGATTTGCGGGCGATCGGAGGGGGCGACGTTGGCGATGATGAGATTCTGGTTGGCGGTGAGGCGGAAATCGCCCTTGTGCGCCAGCGCGAGTTCGCGGAGTGCGGTCTTCAGCTTGTACTCCGGCGTGTCCTTCACGCGGCCGCTCTGGATGAAGAGGGTGAAATGCGACCGGCCGTCGTGACTGTCGACCCAGCCGTAGCGGTCGCCCGTGTGGGTGAAGGCAAAGGCTCGCGGCGCGCCGAGGCGGTAGCCGAGACGTTGTTCAACCTCGTTTTGGAACCACGGCAGCCCGCGGTCTTCGATCGTGTACTTGAGGCGGGCGTGCTTGCGATCGGTCCGGTCGCCGAAGTCACGTTGGACCATCAGCACCTTTTCCGCGACCTCGACGGCCTGCTGCACGGTACAGAAGCCCATGACGTCAGCGATGCGCGGGAAGGTTTCGAGCTGGTTGTGCGACATGCCGAGGCCGCCGCCGACGGTGACGTTGAAGCCGACGAGCTTGCCGTTTGCGTCGGTGATCGCGATGTAGCCCAGGTCGTGCCCGTAGATGTCGACGTCGTTGCTCGGCGGCACGGCGATCACGATCTTGAATTTGCGGGGCAGGTAAGTCTTGCCGTAGATCGGTTCGTCCTCGGCCTCGCCGCCGGCGACGAGATCGTCGCCGACCCAGAGCTCATGGTAGGCGCGGGCGCGCGGCAGGAGGTGCTCGCTGATGGCTTTGGAGACCTGATAAACTTCGGTGTGCAGTTCGGAACGCTCGGGGTTCGGATTGCACATGACGTTGCGATTCACGTCACCGCAGGCGGCGATGGTATCGAGGAGCGAGCGGTTGATCCGATTGATCGCGCGCCAGAGGTCGGCCTTGACGACGCCGTGGAACTGGAACGCCTGCCGCGTGGTAAGCTTCAGGGTTTGGTTGGCCTCTTCGTCGGCGATGCGGTCGAGGGCGAGCCACTGGCCGGGGGTGCAGATGCCGCCGGGGACGCGGACCCGGGCCATGAAGCTGAAGGCCTTCTCTTTGCCTTCGCGGCGGCGCTCGTTGCGCAGGTCGCGGTCGTCCTGGGCGTAGATGCCGTGGAATTTGGTCAGCTGCCCGCTGTCATCGGTGATGGTCCCGGTGGAGTGATCGGCGAGGTCGCGCAGGATGTTGCCACGGAGAAAATTGCTCTCGGCCTTGATGGTCTCGTTCTTGTGCAAGGGCTTCGCGGTGGCGGGAGTGGACGTGGAACTCATGGAGAAGATTCAGCGTGAACAGGGGAAAGGGCGTGGCGCAAGGCCCGCGTCAGCGCCTCGAGGGCGAGGGGGTGGTGGCCGACGAGGGCGGTGAAATGGCAGCGGAGCGCGGTTCCGGCAACGTGATCTTCGGCGGCCGTGGCGATTTCCGCGAGGTCGCCGCCGGGGCCGGCGTGCCGGCCGGGGGAAAGAAACAGGGGCGCGACGACGACATCGCCGTGGTTGAAGCCGGGCTGCGCCAGTTGGTCGGCGAGCAGCGGAAGGTTGTGCGGATGGTCCTCGCCCTCCATCGAGGCGGCGGTCAGCGCGCTGATTTCGCTTCCGAGCAGCGTGCGCACCGCGGCGGCGATGGTGTCCCGCAGCGAGCCGGAGGTAGGGGACGGACCGCCGTGATCGACGACGATGACGGGCGGGCAGACGAGTTTCAATTCGGCCTTGGTTGCGCGGATCCGGTCGGCGACGATGGCGGGAATCACGCCGTGAGCCGCCAGACCCTCGGTGAAGCCGAACTCAAAGCGGTCGGTGCCGGCGGCGACTTGAAGGTTTTCCAGGTCACGTCGGAGGGCAGACCCCACCGCGCCCTGGGCACTGATGAAAAACGGGATGAACAGGAAGCTCTGGTGGCCCAGCGCCCGCATGGCGCCGATGAAGGCCGGCAGGCACCACGCCGCCGTGCCGTCGAGGGCGTCGGCCGAGATGCGATCGCTGTGTTTCCAAGAGACGGCGTGGACCTTCACACCGGAATTGGCCGCCACCGCGTCCGCCACCGCCCGGAGGTTGCGGTGGGCTGCGGGTTCGAGGGAGCCGTTGTCGATCAGGGCGACGATCATGGGGTGGCCAGCTGCGAGGCGGCGGTCGCGGGTTTGAACCAAGCGAGTTTGTCGGCCAAGGCGGCGACTTCACCAATGATGACAATGGCGGGGGCACCGAAACCGGCATGTTCGGATTCGAGCGCGATCCGGCTGACGGAGGAGATCAACTGGCGGTGTTCACCGGTGGTGGCGGATTGGACCACGGCGGCGGGGGTATTGGCCGCGAGCCCGCCGGCCTGCAGGCGGCGGGTGATGGTCTCCAGATTCTTCATACCCATGTAGACGCAGAGGGTGGCGCCGAGCCGCCCGTAGTCTTCCCAGTGGATTGCGGTGTCGGGCTTGTTGGGGTCCTCGTGGCCGGTCAGAAAGACCACGGCCGATGCGTGGGCGCGGTGGGTGAGGGGAATGCCGGCGTAGGCGGCGGCTCCGAGTGCGGACGTGATGCCGGGAACAATCGTAAACGGGACGCCGGCGGCGGCCAGCGCCTCGGCTTCTTCGCCACCGCGGCCGAAGATGAACGGGTCCCCGCCTTTGAGGCGGATCACCGATTTCCCGGATTGGGCGAGACGGATCAGCGTGCCCTCGATATCGCGCTGCGGGCTGCAGAAGGCCCCGCCTTTCTTGCCAACGAAGATCCGCTCGGCGTCGGGCCGGGCGAGGGTCAGAATGGCGGGTGCGACCAGGTGGTCGAAAACGATCGCGTCTGCTTCACGGAGCAAGCGGTGGGCCTTGAGGGTGAGAAGGTCGGGGTCGCCCGGCCCAGCGCCGACTAAATATACCCTGCCCCGGTCGAGCGGCGGGTGCGCTTGGGGCAGTGGGGCGCCGGCGAGGTGCGCACTGAACGTATTCACCGTATGCTCGGATTGCCCGGTGATCGAGCGGCAGGCAAAGGCGGTCGATGGTTCGGACGGCATCATGGGTGTGCGACAACCCCGTCGCGCGCTGCCCTCATCGGGCGAGCGGCTCCGGTTGTTCGGGCCACGGTTGGCTGGTGCTTATGGTTAATCATGACATCTTTAGTCAAAATGGTATCTTTTATCCTTTACCCCTTGGTGAACAGCTTCAAGCATTCTCCTCTTCATGGCCAATATTTCACTTAGCCGCACCGGCAACCGTGTGACCTTCAAGCAGAAGGCGATGACTTTGTCGTCGTCGGCTTCGTGGTCAGCGCGGGTGTGGTCGCACTTTCATTTTCAATGAACTCCTCCGATTCGACCCTTTGGAACGCTGAACTTCGCACCCAGACGCCGCTGGATATCGTGCGGTGGGCGGTCGCCCGGGCGGGCGGTCGTGCGATCGTCTCGACCAATTTCCGTCCCTACGAGGCGGCTATTCTTCATCTCGTGACGCAGGTTCAGCCCGAAATACCGGTGCTGTGGGTGGACCACGGCTACAACCGGCCGGCAACGTATCTGCACGCCGAGGCTCTGCGTGCGAAGTTGGGGCTTAATGTGAAACCCTATTTGCCGCGGATGACCGCCGCGCACCGTGATGCCGTGCACGGGCCGATTCCGACGACGGACGACGAGGTGGGGCTGAAACGGTTCGGCACGGTGATGAAACTCGAGCCGTTTCAGCGCGGCATGAAGGAGTTGGCGCCAACGGTCTGGATCACGGCGTTGCGCAAGGTGCAAAACCCGAACCGCGCCGGTCTCGACATTGTGTCGCACGACCAAAATTTCGGTGCCCTCAAGGTCAGCCCGTTTTTTTATTGGAGCGACGCCGATCTCGACGCGTACCTCGCGCGGCACCAGCTGCCGAACGAGTGGGACTACTTCGATCCGGCCAAGGCCGACGAAAAGCGCGAGTGCGGGTTGCATGCCGCCTGGGGCGGTAAAGCCGTCGGCAACCCGTCCTGATCGGCGAATCCTCCACTCCGTCCCGCGGTCGCCCGCATTTCCTCACCTTTTTCAGCAATGCATTCGTATCATCTCGATCACCTGCAGCACCTCGAAACCGAAGCGATTCACATCATGCGCGAGGTGGCGGGGGAGTTTGAGCGTCCCGCACTTCTGTTCTCCGGCGGCAAGGATTCCATCTGTCTGCTCCGGCTCGCCGAGAAGGCCTTCCGGCCATCCGATTTGCCGACGCCCCTGCTTAACGTCGACACCGGGCATCACTTCCCCGAGTTGAACGAATTCCGGGACCGTCGCGCCAAGCAACTGGGGGCGAAGTTGATTATTCGCACCGTGGAAGAGGCGATCGCCAAGGGTATCGCGCAGCCTTCGCCCGGCGAAATTAGCCGCAACCGGCTGCAGATTCCGACGCTGCTCGCGGCCATCGAGGAATTTCGTTTTGACTGCTGCATCGGCGGCGCGCGCCGCGACGAAGAAAAGGCCCGCGCGAAGGAGCGCTTTTTCAGCTTTCGTGACGCCTTCGGCCAATGGGATCCGAAAAACCAGCGTCCGGAAATCTGGAACCTCTACAACGGGAGGCTCAACCCCGGTGAAAATATGCGGGTGTTTCCCCTCAGCAACTGGACCGAGATGGACGTCTGGGAGTACATCCAGCGGGAAAAACTCGAGGTCCCGAGCATTTACTTCAGCCACAAGCGCCAGTGCGTCCGACGCGGCGGTCAATGGCTGCCGGCCAACGACCTGGTTCCGCCCAAGCCAAGCGAGGAGGTCCGCGAACTCGTCGTGCGCGTCCGCACGATCGGTGACATCATCAGCACCGGTTGCGTCGAGTCGCCCGCCACGACGGTGAGCGACATCATTGCAGAAATCGCCGCCGCCCGCGTGACCGAGCGCGGTTCACGGGCCGACGACAAGGCTTCCGAGGCGGCGATGGAAGACCGCAAAAAGGCGGGGTATTTTTGAGGGCAGAGGGAGAGTGAAAGTGAAAGGGGGCACGCCCTCCCGACGCTTCGCTCGTCCCGGTCAACCTTCCCGCCCGCTCACTCTCACTTTCCCTTTCACTCTCCGCCGACACCATGTCATCGTCCGCTCCCGTTAACGTCCCCGTCGACATCCTCCGCTTCAACACCTGCGGCAGCGTCGACGACGGTAAATCGACCCTCATCGGCCGTCTGCTCTACGATTCAAAGTCGCTCATGGAGGATCAGATCGAGGCCCTCGAGCGTTCCGCCGACATCACGGGTGGTGGGCAGATCAATCTGGCCAATCTCACCGATGGCCTGCGGGCCGAGCGCGAGCAGGGGATCACGATCGACGTGGCCTACCGCTATTTCGCCACGCCGCGCCGGAAGTTCATCATCGCCGATACGCCCGGTCACGTGCAGTACACGCGGAACATGGTGACGGGCGCCTCCTCGGCCAACCTCTCCATCATTCTCGTCGACGCGCGTACGGGAGTGATCGAGCAGAGCCGCCGCCACACTGCGATCGCATCGCTGCTGCGGATTCCCCACCTGGTCGTGGCCGTCAACAAGATGGACCTCGTCGGCTGGAGCGAGCAGCGCTTCATGGAGATTCGGGCGCAGTTCGAGGAATTCCTGCCGCGGCTCGACATCAAGGATGTGAAGTTCATCCCGATGAGCGCGCTCAACGGTGACAATGTCGTCGATCCCTCGCCGCACACGCCGTGGTACGCCGGTCCGACGCTGCTCGGTCACCTTGAGACCGTCCACATCGCGAGCGACTGGAACCTGCAGGCATTTCGATTGCCCGTGCAATGGGTCAACCGACCCAACAACCCGACGGATGCGGCGCTGCACGATTTCCGCGGCTTCAGCGGTCAGATCGCGGGCGGTATCGTTCGGGTCGGACAACGGGTCCTTGCGCTGCCCGCCGGCATCGTCACGACGGTGAAACAGATCTGGACCTTTGACGGTCCGGTTGATGAGGCGTTTTGCCCGCAGTCGGTCACGCTCGTCCTTGAACACGACATCGACATCAGCCGCGGCAGTATGCTCATCGGCGCGGCGCACCTGCCGGGTGCCGCCACCGAGCTGGATGCCGACGTGTGCTGGATGCACTCGCGGCCGCTCGAGCCGGGTAAAAAGTATTACCTCAAGCACACCGCGCACACCGTCCAAGCGGTCGTTACGGAAGTGGTCAACAAGCTCAACATGTCCACGCTCGACACGGAGGACGCGCCCGGCCGGCTCGCGATGAATGATATCGGCGAGATCCGCATTCGCACGGCCAAGCCGCTGGTATTTGATGGTTACGCGACGAACCGGCTCACCGGTTCGTTCATTTTGATCGAACAGGGCACGAACGCCACCGTCGCCGCCGGCATGCTCATGCCGCCGCGTGAGGTGGTGAAGCCCGAGGTCGGAGACTACGTTATATGAGTACCCCCCCTGAAATCCCCGTCTACCGCGAAACGCGGCTCCGCAGCGTCATCAAGGCCATCAGTTGGCGCTGTGTCGGCACGCTCGATACGTTTTGTGTGAGCTTTGTCGTCCTGACTTTCACCGGTGTTACGGACGGCAATCGGGTGCAGGCGTTGCAGCTTTCGAGCGGCATCGCCGGCGTCGAGGTGATGACCAAGATCGTGCTGTTTTATCTCCACGAGCGGGCTTGGATGCGGGTATCGCTCGGCCGCAAGCGCCTCTGATTGAGTATGAAAATCTCGGTCCAGGTCGATTATGCGTGCCGTGTCATGGCCGAACTGGCGCGGCTGCACGGCTCGGGTGAGTTGGCGCAGATCGAGCACCTGGCCCAGACCGAGGCCGTGCCGGCGAACTTTCTCGCCCAGATCCTGCTGAAGTTGCGGAACGGCGGTTTGATCACGAGTCGCCGCGGAAATCACGGCGGTTACACGCTCGCCCGTCCGCCGGATGAAATCACCCTCTACGACATCCTCGTCGCGGTGGAGGGCTGTTGCCTGCAGCTGAGTGGCAACGCCGAAGGCCGCAGCGGGCGCCGCGTCAAGAAGGTCTGGGAGGATATCTCGCGGCTGCTCGTTGAGCGGACCAAGGCGTGTACCCTTGACCAACTCAGCCACAAGGGTGCGGCCGAGATGTATTACATCTGATCCGACTAGGCGGAGCCCGCTGTCCTCAGCGGGCCTTTCGCCACCAGCCCGCTCTCGGGTCAAGCCGCTGGAGATACCTGATTCCACCGCAGGCCGAGGAATTTTGGCTTTTGTCTGTCCGTCGGGCGCGTTTCGATGGACGTTCTTCCTTCATGAGCACTGTGCGCCAACCCGTCCTCCTCGTCATCCGTGATGGCTGGGGCAAGAATCCCGATGCCTCGCAAAACGTCACCAACGCCATCGCCCAGGCCCACAAGCCGTGCGACGACCTGCTTCATGCGAAGTACCCGGTCACGCTGGTGCGCGCCTCGGGCTTGGACGTCGGTTTGCCCGACGGCGTGATGGGCAATAGCGAGGTCGGCCACGAAAACATCGGGGCGGGTCGCATCGTGGATCAGGAACTCGTACGGCTGAACAAGCTGTTTTCGGAAAAACGGCTCGTGACCAACGCGGTGTGGCGCGCCGCGATTGCGCGCGTCAAGTCGCGGCCCGGCGCCCGGCTCCACCTCATGGGCATCGTGAGTGACGCGGGCGTACACGGGATGCTCGAGCACCTCTATGGTATTCTGCGGCAGGCGAAGGAGGACGGTCTGGCGGCGGACCAGGTCTTCATCCATGCGTTCACCGACGGACGCGACACGCCGCCGCACAGCGGCCTGGCCTACGTGCAGCAGGTCGACGCGCAATGCCGTGCGATTGGCATCGGGGCGATTGCCACGGTGTGCGGTCGTTTTTGGGCCATGGACCGGGACAACCGCTGGGAGCGCGTGAGCAAGGCCTATTTCATGTTGACCGGCAAGGTTGCCGCGACCGCGCCCAGTGCGTCCGCCGCGGTACAGGCTTACTATGACAAGCCCTTGAACGACTCCCAAAAAGGCGATGAATTTGTGCCCCCGACTTGGGTCACGGGCATAGACGGTAAACCGCTTGCGACGATCCGCGATGGCGATGCGGTGTTATTCTACAATTACCGCGGTGACCGCCCGCGCGAGATCACGAAGGCGTTTGTGCTCGACGGCTTTCAGGACTTCGACCGCGGCGCTAAACTCGACCTCTACTACGCGACCATGACCGAGTATGAAAGCGGCCTGCCGGTAAACGTGATTTCGCCGAAGCCGGAGGCGCTCAAGAACATCCTCGGCAAGGTCGTGAGCGAAGCCGGCATCGCTCAATTCCGCTGCGCGGAAACCGAGAAGAATCCGCACGTGACGTTCTTCTTTAACAACTATCGCAAGGACCCGTTCCCCGGTGAAGACCGTGCGTGTCCGGCAAGTCCGAAGGTGCCGACCTACGATCTCCAACCCGAGATGTCCTCCGTCGAAGTGACGAAGGCTGCTAAGGAGGCGATCTTGTCCGGCAAGTACGGGCTGATCGTGGTGAACTACGCGAATCCCGACATGGTCGGTCATACCGGTTCGCTGCCCGCCACCACGAAGGCGGTCGAGGCGACCGACCGTGGCGTGGGTGAGTTGTTGGCGGCGCTTGCCACGCAAGGCGGCCGGGCGCTGATCTGCGCCGACCACGGCAACGCCGAGCAGATGTGGGATCCGACGGTGAACGGCCCGCATACCGCGCACACCCTGAACACCGTCGAAGTGTTTGTCGTCGGTAACGAGTTTGCCGTCGGCAAGACGCCGCTCCGCAGCGGCGGCCGGTTGGCCGACCTCGCGCCGACGGTGCTCGCGCTCATGGGCCTGCCGAAGCCGGCCGAGATGACGGGTGAGAGTTTGATCGTGGGTTGAGCCGGAAGCGTCGGGCCCGCCCGCGGGCGGGCCTACCTCAATCCGCGAACGGAGTAGGCCAAAGTCGGTGGGCCCGGGGTCCGCATCGGGCTGATTCCTTCCAAATGGTACTTCTATTAATCCGACCCGATGGGGACATCGGGTCCCACCGCAGCGAGCGAGTGCGGGTGGGCATGCGGGCATGAAAAAGGCGGGGTGAAATCACCCCGCCTTTTTCGTTGGGAAGGAGCCCGATCCGCTTACTCGGCGACCTTGAAGTCGGCGAGGTTCCACTTCGGCTTGCGGCACTCGGCGGCGATCTCGTTGAAGGCATTCACCTCGGCTTCGGAGAACAGCAGACCGCCATTCTTCGCGCAACGCGCGGCGGCTTCGGCCTCGAGCTGGCCGGGGAGCATGCATTTCTCGTTTCCGTGGCCGAGGATGTCGTTGATGACGGCCTTGACGTTCTCCGCCTGGTTGCGGCCCTTGGCGAAGGCGCCGGCGTTCATCGCGTCGGGGTGCCACACCTGGAAGAAGAAGGTGCAGGTGTGCTTTTCGTCAGACTGCTGGTCCCAGCGGTTGCGGACCGTCGGCAGCGAGCCGCCGATGAAGCCGCTGATGATTTCGTTCATCAGCGAGAGGCCGTAGCCCTTGTGGGCCCCGAAGGGCAGGAGGTACTTGGCCTGCTGCGGATCGATGGTCGGCGCGCCGTTGACGTCGACCGCGGCCCCAGGGGGCAGCTGCTTGCCCTCGCGGGCGAGTTGCTGGACGCGGCCCATCGCGACGACGGACGTGGCCCAGTCGATCACGATCGGATAACCGATCGCGGCGGTGGTGGGGAAGCCCCACGAGTGCGGGTTGGTGCCGAGGGTCGGGAACTTGCCGCCGAACGGCACGACTTCGGCGAGGGCCGCGGTGCAGTTGGTGTAGGCGATGTAGCCGCGCTTCGCGGCGTCCATGACGTAGCCGCCGCCCCAGAGGTAGTGGAAGGCGTTGTCGACCGAGACCATGCCGACGCCGTACTTGTCGGCGAGCTTGATGGCCTGCTCGATGGCGGCGTAGCCGGTGGCCTGGCCGAGCTTGCGGTTGGCGTTCCAGATCGCGGCGCCGCGGAAGCGGGACTTGATCTTTTCGATCTTCGCCTTCGGTTTGCAGCCCTCGGCGCCGGAGCCGAGCAGGTGGTCGAGGTGGAGCGCCTTGAGCGCGTTGTGGGTACGGATGCCGTGGCGGGTGGCCTCGGCGCAGAAGCGTGCGCCGGCGGCGGCTTCTTGGCTGGAGTAACCGCGTTTCTTGTACGCAGCTGCGACGAGCGCGTTGTGCTGGGTTTCCGGGACGACGTAGAAGATTTCGGACATGGTAATAGTTGAGAGTTCAGGGTTGAGAGTTGAGCGTGGAAGGCCGAGTTGGAGTCGAGTGGCCGGAGTTTCCGGTCTCTCAACGCTCAGCCCTCAACCCGCAACTCGCGTGGTCGTCAAACCACGCGCTTCACCGGCACCTCGGGGTTGATCTGGGCGAGAGGCTTCTCGCCGCGCATGGCGGCGATCAGGTTCCTGACCGCGGCGGTGGCCTGACGTTGAACACTCTCGTGCGTGCGCGAGCCAATGTGCGGCGTGACGATTGCGTTCGGGAGCTTGAGCAGCGGGTGGTCGGCCTTCGGCGGCTCCTCGTCGAGCACATCGGTGCCGTAGCCGCCGACCTGGCCGGACTTGAGGGCGTCGACGATGTCGGCCGTGTGGACGATTTCCCCGCGGGCGCAGTTGAGAATGATGACGCCCTTCTTCATTTTCGGGAAGGACTTCGCGCTGATCATGTCGCGCGTCTCGGGGGTCAGGTTCGTGTGCAGCGAGAGGTAGTCGGAGGCGGCGTAAACTTCGTCGAGGTTGGCGGCGCGCTTCACGTGGTTCGCGGCGGCGAACGTTTCGTCCCAGTAGACGTCGAAGGCGATGACGTTCATGCCGAAGGCGCGGGCGCGGAGGGCGACCTCCTTGCCGATGCGGCCGAGGCCGACGATGCCGATGGTCTTTTCCAGCAGTTCACGGCCGGTCTTGCGCTTCCAGCCGCCGGAGCGGGTGGAGTCGGTGTGGAAGAAAAAGTTCTTCTCCAGCGCGAGCAGGAGTAAAAAGGTGTGCTCGGCCACGGTCGTGTGGTTTACCCCGGGCGTGAAGAGGAGTGGGATGCCGAACTCGGTGCAGGACTTCACGTCGATCTTGTCGACGCCGATGCCGTACTTCGAGAGGACCTTCAGTTTCGGCAGGGCCTTCTCAAAGACCTTGCGGGTGATCATGTCGTCGCCGCAGATGTAGCCGTCGACGTCGCCGACGGCGGCGAGGGTGTCGGCCTCATTGAGCGGACCGCGGGCGCGGATGATTTCCCAGCCGGTGTCGGCGAGGAGCTTGTGATGTTCGCCCGGCGTATCTTGGAACGAGGTGGTCGTGAGCAGGATTTTGGTCATGGCAAAGATGAAGGGCCGTTTTCGCACAGCTGTCCGCGCGACGGAAGGAGAAAGTTGGACGAGGGCATGGCCGGCTGGGTTGCAGGCCGGCGTGCGCGAGGTCGGCGGGTTGGGGCGGAAGAGAACGAGCGGGATTAAGAAAACGAGCGCGAAGGGTAGAGGATGGGTTGCGGGCGGGGCGTAATCGCTCGGCCTTTAGTGAGCGGGGTTTCGAATGGCGCCGAAGTGACGTTCCCGCGGGTTTTCCGGCCCGTTCGCGCACGCGGTTTGCGTTCCGGACGCGCGGGAGCGCGCTGGCCTGCGGCACGGCTGGACCCGTGCTTGCGGAAGGCGCGGGCGGCGTGCTTGGGTAGGGGCGACATGAAGTCATTTGTCGCCGCCACCGCTGCCCTGAAACGCCGCCTCGGCGCACGTGTCGTCTTGACGGACGATGCGTCGCGCGAGGCGGCTGCGTATGACAGCGCGAAGATTCCGTTTCGCCCCGAGGCCCTGGTGCGGGTGCGGAAGGAAGCGGAGGTCGGCGTCGTACTCGACTTGGCGAACCGGTACCGGGTGCCGGTCACGACCCGTGGCCGGGGCACGACGTTGACCGGCGGTGCGACGCCGGTGCGCGGCGGTTGGGTGTTGGATACCCTGGCGTTGCACACGATCCGCATCGACGAGGAGTCCGGCATGGCGCATGTGCAGGCCGGGGCGAAGGTCGGCGACATTCAGCGGGCGGCGGAGGCGAAGGGCTGGTTTTATCCGCCCGATCCTTCTTCGAAAGAATACTGCACCATCGGCGGCAATATCGCGTGCAACGCCGGCGGCATGCACGGTGGCAAGCACGGGGTGACGCGCGATTTCGTGGTGGCGCTCCGCGGGTTCTTGCCCACCGGGGAATTTGTGGAGTGGGGCACCGCGACCAAAAAGTTTTCGGCGGGCTTCAACATGCGCGACCTCTGGATCGGCAGCGAGGGGATGCTCGGCGTGATCACCGGTGCGGTGTTAAAGCTGATTCCGCAGCCGGCGGAACGATGGACGCTACTGACCTCGTTTCCCGACGAGACGAAGGCGCTGCAGGCGGCGCTGGCGCTCTTCCGGCTGCGGGTGCAGCCGGCGATCTGCGAGTTTCTCGACCGGGAGAGCGTGCTGTGTGCGGAGCGGGCGATGCAGACGACGATCTTTCCCGGGCAGGCCGGGCGGCCGGTGATTTTGCTCGAGCTCGCGGGTTCCAAGAGCGACGTGCGCGAGTTGCGGGCAACGTTGCTCGCCTGGGCCGCAGCCCACGCCGCCGGTCACCGCGTCGCACGCACGCGGGCGGAGGCGGAGCAATTGTGGGCGGTGCGTCGCAAGTGTTCCGGGGCGATGTTCGAACTTGGCGACGCCAAGCTCAATGAGGACGTCGTGCTGCCGATGCGCAGCTATGTGAAGTTCGCCCGTTTCCTCGTTCGCCTGAAACGCGAGTCCGGCCTGCACGTACCGACGTTCGGCCATCTCGCCGACGGCAATCTGCATGTGAACATCATGTACCACAAGGCGGTGCCGGCCGAATGCCGCGCCGCAGAAAGGGCGGTGCAACGCTTGATGGAGACCGTCGTGGAACTCGGGGGCGCGATTTCTGGCGAGCACGGTATCGGCCTGGCGAAGTCGCCGTTCCTCCGGATCCAACATTCTCCGGCGCAGGTGCGGGCGATGCAGGCCGTGAAGGCCGCGCTCGATCCGCGCGGCATTCTTAATCCCGGGAAGATGTTCGAGCGCTTCGAGGTCTGGAAACACGAACGGCTGGTCGTGCAATTACCGTGGGATCACAAGTGACCCTGCGTCCATACCGGCCGGCCGACGAGCCGGCGGTCATCGGGTTGTGGCGGGCGTGCGACCTCGTGCGGCCGTGGAACGACCCGCGCAAGGACATCGCGCGCAAGCTCCGCGTGAACCCCGAATGGTTTCGGGTCGCGGAGTCGGCCGGCGCCATCATCGGCACCGTGATGGCCGGCTACGAAGGCCATCGTGGTTGGATCAATTTCCTCGCGGTGGAACCGGCGCGCCAGCGCGGCGGGTTGGGCCGCAAATTGATGGCCGAGGCGGAACAGCTTTTGCGGGCCGCGGGTTGTGCGAAGATCAATCTGCAGGTGCGCCGCACGAACGCCGCCGTGATCGCGTTTTACGAGCGGCTGGGGTTCGGGGTCGACGAAGCCGTGAGCATGGGCAAGCGGCTGGAGACGGATTGAGGCGGGAACGGGTGGGGTCAGGCGATTTGGGGTGGGGTCCGAGGTCCCCACCGGGTCGTGCCGCTGCCGAAATGTTCCAGACCCGATGGGGACTCGGAGCCCACCGATCGGTTCGCGGCCTGCGTTACTGGGCGAGGGCGGCGGCGGCGGCGCGCTGAAACGCCGTGCGTACGTCGCTGCCGTCGCTGTTCGGAAAGTTCGAGCGCTGCACCATCAGCACGTACGCGACGCCCTTAACCGGATCGATCCAGGCTTGGGTGCCCCAGGCGCCGCCGTGGCCGAAGGTCCCCGGCGACAACATCGCGGCGACGCCCTCGTGCGGGGTGCGCAGGATGCAGGTGCCGATGCCCCAGCCGTAGTTTGCGCCGCGATTGCCGCCGGCGGCATTCTGGAAAAAGCCCGTTGGCCGGTCCCCGGTGTGGACGGACGTCAGCACTTTGACGGCGGCTTCGCTGAGGATGCGGTGGCCGTCGAGCGTCCCCCGATTCAGCAGCATCTGGCAGAAACGCGCGTAATCGTTCGCCGTGGAATAGAGGCCGCCGTTGCCCTGGGGCGGGCGGTTGCGCGGGCCGTAATCGGCGCGGGACGCCGCGGGTTCGAGCTGGCCGGTGGTCTTGTTTTTGGCGTAACCGGTGGCCATGTGCGGGCGATCCTGTTCGGTCGGATAGAAGGTGGTGCGCTTCATCCCGAGCGGGTCGAAGAGCCGTTTTTGCAGGAACGCGTCGAAGGTCATACCGCTCACGACTTCGACGATGCGGCCGGCCAGATTGATCCCGGATTGCGTGTACTCCCACTTTGCCCCCGGCTCGTATTTCATCTTGGCGCCGAGCCAGACCGGCACGAGGTCCGCCAGGGTGCGCGCTTGGCCGGCAGCCGGACCGGTGGCCTCGCCGAGCCCCGAGGTGTGCGTGAGAATTTGCGTGATCGTGAGGTTGGCGGGCTGGCCGGACGGGGACTTCAGCGCGGCGAACTCGGGCAGGTACTTGGCCACGAGGTCGGCTACATTCAGCTTGCCCTCATCCTGCAACATCATGATCGCGACGCCGGTCACGGGCTTGGTCATGGATGCGATCCAACAGAGGGTGTCGGCGGTCATTGGCCGCTTGGCCGCAACGTCGGCAAAACCATGTCCTTCGCTGTGCAGGAGTTTTTCGCGCCCGACCACGACGGTGGCGGCGCCGGCGATTTCCTGGCGGGCAATCATGTCCTGCATCGCTGATCCGACGCCGGGCAGTTGGGGGGCGGCGACGCCGGGCAGGGTTGCGGCGAAGGCGAGACAGGTGGTGAGCAGGTGGCGGGCTTTCATAGGGGTGGGGTCAATCGAGCGCACCTGGGCCCGCTTGCCAAGCGGTGAATCGGGCGGGCGGTAACGCCGGACCGATCGGGTCCTTAAACTTTCCGGTTTTTCCATTGCGGGGCGCGGGGGTGCGCCTTCAATCGGCCGCTCTACCCACTGCATGTATCTCAAGGCGCTCAAGCTGCATGGCTTCAAAAGCTTCGCAGACCCCACCACGCTCCGGTTCGACACCGGCGTAACGGCCGTTGTCGGCCCCAACGGTTGCGGCAAGTCCAACATCGCCGATTCCATCCGCTGGGTGCTGGGTGAACAGAGCGCCAAGGCCCTCCGCGGCGGTAAGATGCAGGATGTTATTTTCGAGGGTGCCGATACCCGCAAGCCGGCGCAGATGTGTGAGGTTTCACTGCTCCTGACCGACTGCGAAAAGCAACTCGGCAGCGAATTTCACGAAATCGAAATCACCCGCCGCGTGCACCGCGACGGTCAGAGCGAGTATTCGTTCAACGGCCAGGCCTGCCGGTTGAAGGATATCCAAAAGCTGTTCATGGACACCGGCGTCGGCCGGACGAGTTACTCGATCATGGCGCAGGGTCAGATCGACCAGATCCTGTCGTCCAAGCCCGAGGAGCGCCGCGCCGTCTTTGAAGAAGCGGCCGGCATCACCAAGTACAAGTCGCAACGCCGCGAGGCGCTGCAGAAACTTGCGCTCACCGACCAGAATCTCGCGCGGGTCGCCGACGTCATCGGCGAAGTGGGGCGGCAGATCGGCAGCCTCCGCCGTCAAGCCTCGAAGGCGATGCGTTACAAGCGGATCAACCACCGCTTGCGCCATCTCGCGCTCGGTTGGAGCGGCTACCACCACGCGCAGTTGGTGGAGACGCTCGGTCAACTCGAGGCGAAGGTCGCGACCTTGCGCGCCGCGGCGGACGAGCGCCGGCAGAATTTTGAGGCGCAGGAATCTGCGCTTGGTGAAAAGCGGGCGCACCGCAACCGGCTCAACCAGCGCGTCCAAGACTCGCAGCAGGCGGTGTTTGATGTCCGCTCGCAAAAAGAGGCGGCGGAAAACGCCGCTAATCTCGCGCAGATCCGGCGCAACGGGCTCGATGACCGTCTGGCTTCGTCCCGCGACAACCTCGGCGAAGTCGAGATGCAGCTCCGCGAAGTCTCCGCGCAGGTCGACACCGGCGCGCAGGACAAGCAGATCCAACTCGAATTGCTCGGTGGCAGCGACGCGGTTTTCCAACAGCGGAACCGCGAGCTGACGATCGTTGACGGCGACCTGACGCGCCTCGAACAGGAGCTCAATCAGGCGAAATTCCAACTCCTCCAACTTGAGAGCACCGTCGCGCGTCTGCGCACGGATTGTTCCGGCTACGAGGTCGACCAGAAGACCAGCGCGCACAAGCACGAGTCGGTCGCGCATGAACTCGAAGGCGTGCGCCAGCTGCAGGCCGCGGCCGCGCAACTGGTCGCGGAGACCGATGCGCGCGCCGAAGAGGCGATCGCCGAGAAATCCCGGGCGAACAGCGAGGCGGCGGCGGCCCAGCAGGCGATCACGGACCTGACCCGCGAGTTTCGCGAGGCGCAGCGCAAGCTTCAGGATATCGATCGCCAGCTCGCGCAGCGCACCGCCCGCCTCCGGCTGCTCCAACAGTTGCAGGAAAAGTGGGAAGGCTTCGGCGAAGGTGCCAAAGCCGTCTTGCAGGGCCGGCTCGAGGGCGCGCTGCAGGGCGCGAAGGTGACGCCGATCATGCAGGGGTTGGCGGTAAAAGCCGACTGCGGCAAGGCGGTCGAGGCCATCCTCGGCTCCGCGGCCGAGGCGATCAGCGTAGCCGACTTGGCGACGGCGCAGCGCATCCTCGCGCAGCTTGAAGCCGAGGAGATCGGTTCCGCGGTGTTGCGCGTTTCTGAGATCGGACTGCGGGCGGAAGGTTATTACGAGCTGCCCGCTGGGCTGGTGCCCGCGGTGCAGGCGGTGACCGACACGGAACCGTCGCATCCGGCGCTCGGCGTGTTGCGCGAATCTTACATCGCGGACGACCTCGGCGTATTTCTGGAATTCTGGAAGGCGAACCCCGCGTTTCCGTTTCTCGCGGTCGCCACCAAGAAGGGTGACCTCGTGGATCGTCGCGGTTTGGTTTACGGTGGTTTTCATAGCAGCAAGCGCGCGGCGCACAGCATTGTGCAGCGCGAGATTGATTTGCGCGAAACGGCGAAGGCACTGGTCGATGACCAGAAAGCCCACGATGACCAGAAGGCCGGAATCGACGGGCTCAACCAACAGCTTGCCGAGGCCGAGCAGACGGTGGAACAGCGCCGGGCGGATGTGCTCGCCGCGACCCAAACCCAGGCTTCGGTCCAAGCCGAGCAGCGCAACGCGCAGCGCAACTCCGAGGATATCGGCAACCGCGTCGCACGAATGGAGAATGAGCTCGGCAGCCTCGAGCACGCGCGCAACGAGGCGCATGCGCGTTGGGAAAAGGCGCAGACCGGTCTGACCGATGCCGACCGCACTGCCGAGGCGCAGCGCGAAAAGATTCGCCAGAACGAAACCCGCATCGTCGAGGTCCGTACCGACCGCGACATGAAGCGCGAGACCCTGGCCCAGGCGCGGCTCGAGCTCGCCGAACGGCGGCAGAAGGTCGAGGTAATCGACCGCGGTCTTGGCGAGATGGAGCGCCGCCGCCAGCAGCTGAGCGAACTACTCGTGCAACGACAGACCGAGATCGAGTCTTGGTCCGACCAGATCGGACAACTCGAAAGTGAATCCGGCGAACAGCGTTCCCGCGCCGCCCAACTTGCGGAGACCCTCGTGGTTTCCCAGGAGCAGGTGGAGAAAATCCGGATCGAACTCGCGGAGGTTGAACGCGAGATCGGTGGGCTGGAGTCCGCGCAACATTCGGTGCGCGACGAGTCGGAGACCGCGCACGACGAGTTGAGCGTCCACGAGGTGAAGCTCGCCGAGAATCGCCAACGGGCCCAGTTCCTCGTCGAGGAAGTGACGCGGGAGTTTCAAGCGGACGTCTCGGCGATCGACTGGCAGCGGCAGCTGTGGCGGGCCGACGACGAGCCCGAGGGGATCAAGCCGCTTGATCTCGACGACGACGATGACGAGGGGGGCGAAGTCGCCCCTGCCGCGGTCGAAGCCGCCGAGGGCGAGGCTGCGCCGGTGAAGCGCCGCCGCAAAAAGAAAGAGGCCCGCGGGGAGCCGACGGAGGATGACCTCAAGGCTCTCGCGTCGACGGATTGGCCGGCGGTGAAGGCCGAGGTCGATGCCTTGCGCCAGCGCCTCAACAGCATGGGGGCGGTCAACCTTGTCGCCATCGAGGAATACGCCGAACTCAAGCAGCGGCACGATTTCCTGCAAAATCAGGTGTCCGACCTCACGACGGCGAAGGCCGAACTGATCAAGGCGATCGACGAAATCAATCAGACCTCGCTCCAGCAGTTCCAGATTACCTTCGAGCAGATCCGGAAGAACTTCGAGTACACCTTCCATACGCTGTTTGGCGGCGGACGTGCTCACCTGGAGTTGATCCAGGCCGAGGATATTTTGGAGAGCGGCATCGAGATCGTGGCGCAGCCCCCGGGCACGAAGCTCAAGGGGATCACGCTGCTGTCCGGCGGGCAGAAGACGCTCACGGCAGTCGCGCTCCTGTTCGCGCTCTACATGGTGAAGCCGTCGCCGTTCTGTCTGCTTGACGAATTGGACGCGCCGCTCGACGAGTCGAACATCGGCCGGTTTACGGACCTGCTGAAGAAGTTTGTGAACGAATCGCAGTTCATCATCATCACGCACAACAAGCGCACCGTTTCGGCGGCGCAGGCGATTTACGGCGTGACGATGGAAGAGCGCGGTGTGTCGAAGACGGTTTCGATGCGGTTCAACCCGGAGCGCGGCGAGGCCGAGGCGCAGCCGCGCAACATCGCCGAGTCCGTCGTCGGAGCGCGGGCCGCCGCCACGGCCGCGGGCACCGGAGTGCCGGCCGCGTCCTGATGACCCCGCGCCGCGCAGACGGATTTTCAGGCGCGACGCAGTGGGTGCGGGTTGGTCGAGTCCTTGCCTTAGCGGGTTTTATTTTCACCGGCGGTCTGGCGTTACTCTCCGGGGCCGAAGAACCCGTGGACGCTTCCGCGGGGCCCTCGGTGGCCGAGCGGGTTTTCTTCGGGCGGCTCGATGAATTGGTGCAGACCCAGCGGTGGCCTGAAGCCGCACGGCATATCCAGCAGCTGCAGGCCTTGCGGAACGAACCCGAGTGGTTGGTGCGGCGGGCGGGGGAGTTGCGGTTGGCGCAGATCCAGATTTGCCGCAGCCAGAATGATCCGGCCGGCGCGCTGAACGCGGCGCGTTTGTACCTCAACGGCGACGACGTGCGCTCGCTGCGACTGCTCAGCCTCGCCCGGGAAATGTATGCGTGGGACGAAAAGTCCTCGGCGATTGCCTTGGTGAAGGAGATTGTCAGCCGGACGCCGGGCTTCGCTCCGGCGCACGCGCTGCTGGAGGACTGGCTGCCGGCGCGGAGGGCGAGCCCGCTCGCGGGTCAATCAGAGCCCATGGCGCGGACGGATTCAGCCAAGGCTCCGCCGGGGCGCACCACGCCGCCCGCGACCGAGCGCGACGAAGCCGCCACCCACCTCGCCATGCTCCACAAGGGGCATGCAGCCGGAAATCTTCCCGAGGTCATCGCCGCCGCCCGGCTTTATCTGACGGGCGACCGCGATCGGGCGGATAAAATTCTGGAGATTGCGCGGGAGTTACGGGCGGCGGACGAGATGCGGCTGGCCCTGATGCTGACGCGCGAGGTGGTGCGACGGACACCGGGCTATCCCCCTGCTGGCCGGTATCTGGCCGAGCTTGAGGCGACGGTGCCTAAGCCGTAGGACGCGGGGTGTGTTCTCGTTACTGAAACGATGGTGGTCCGGGAAACGATGGGATAACAGCGGGGCGCCAGGGGAGGCCTTGGCGGCCGTATGGCTACAGCGGGAACGCGGGCTCCGGATTGTGGCCCGCAACTGGCGCAATCCGAAGGACCGCCGGGATGAGCTCGATCTTGTCGCCACGGACGGTGCCGTGCTGGTGTTTGTAGAGGTCAAAACCCGGGCGGCTGGCGCCTTGGTGCAAGGCTATCATGCGGTGGACGCCCGCAAAAAAAAAGCCCTGTTGCGGGCGTCCGGCGCGTATTTGGCGCGTCTGCCGGAGAAGCCGCTCACGCACCGGTTCGATATTGTTGAGGTCGAGGTGCCGGCCGCGGGAATGGCGCAGGCCGACGTACGGCACTTCGAGAACGTGCCGCTTTTTCCGAAGCGTTACCGGCACTAGCGCGGTTCCACGAATTCTGCAGCCGCGTTTGAGCCGGAGGCGACGACCCGGCTGCAATATTGCCGGAATTGCTATAGGGTAGGATTCATCCGCGTGGCTGCACCCGGTCCCGGTGGAGCGGCGGAACGTGGTTTTAATTGGCGGCTTTGGCCGTCGGATCGAGCGCCCGCGGGCGGTTGGCTGCGCCGGGCTTGGGTTGCGGAAACTGCTGCAAGAGGGCGGCGGCCGTGCGACGGTCGGCGAGCACGGCGGCATCCTCGACTCGGTTGATGTATTCCGCCGGATCGTCGCTCCGCCGGTAAAACTCGCGGCCGGCGGCGCCTTGATCCCATTCCGTGTAGCGCCAGCGTTCGTCGATCACCGTGCGCCCGACGACGTCGCGCTTGGCGGCAACGTCGTAGTGGTAGACCAGACTGTAGGCGGGCTTGGCTTCGCCGCGACCGTGCATCAGCGCGGTGAGTGAGCGGCCCTCGAGGCCGGCCGGAGCCGGGAAGCCGGCGAGTTCGGTGAGGGTCGGATAGATGTCGAGCAATTGCACCGGGCTCGTCACGACGCGACCGGCGGGCACGCCGGCGCCGGCGATGAGCAACGGTACGCGCGTGGCGGCGTCGTAGGCGCTGAGTTTGGCCCACAGGCCGCCGTGGTCGCCGAGGTGAAAACCGTTGTCGCCCACGAGCACGACGAGCGTCGAGCGCCAGAGCTCGCGGCGGTCGAGCTCGTCGAGCAGGCGGCCGATCTGGCTATCGGTGTAGGAAATGCACGCGTAATAGCCGCGGATCGCGCCGGCGCGCGAGTCGGGTTGCGCAAACCCGGACAACTCCGTTTGGACGGCGATCGGCGGCACGCCTTGCAGGGCGGGCTCGGCCGGCGGGGTGATACCGGTTTCTGGATACAAGTCGAAGAACCGCTTCGGCGCCGTCCAGGGCAGGTGCGGCTTGTGGAAACCGGCGGCGAGGAACCAGGACTTTCCGGCCGAGGACTTCTCCCGGAGCTGATTGAGGATGGTGGTCGCGTTGAGGCCGTCCCTCATTTTGGAACCGTCGCTGTCGAGCACGTGCCAGCGGGGGCGGCCGTCACCGCCGCCGTAGCGCGACTGGATTGCCGCCTTTTCCTGTTCGTCCTCGCCGTCACCGTCTTGGTACTGGTCCCAGGAGGCGGCATCACTCCCGCGGGCGTTATGGTAGACCTTGCCGGCGCCGGCGGAGAAGTAGCCCTGTTGCCGGAAGAACTGCGGCAACATGATGGCCTCAGGCAGCGCCTTGCGCGCCGGGATGGTGAGGACGTAGACGCCGCTGGTTTCGGGGCGACGGCCGCTGAGGAATGAGACGCGGCTCGGATTGCAAAGCGGATACTGGGCGTAGGCGCGGTCGAAGCGCACGCCGCGGGCGGCGAGCCGGTCGATGTTCGGCGATTTGACGTCACGGTTGCCGTAACAACCAAGGGAGAGGTTCAGGTCGTCGACGACGATGAAGAGGACGTTGGGGTGGGGCGCGGCCGAATGCGCGGCGAAGGGTAGGACGAGCAAGCCGGCCAGGAGGGTAATGAGTCGTTTCATGAGAAGGTTTTTTCGCGGTCGCACCTGCCGCGGTGGATTCGAGACCAAAGCAAAACCAGGGAAACAGGAAGGGCGGGTGGAGGCAGAGACGTTTGTCTCTCCGCTCTCCCCGGCCTTCTTGTTCATGGTCTCGGTCACTTCGCCGCGAGCGGGCCGTTGCCTTGCCAGCCGGCTCGCCACTGCCCCATGAGTTTTTCGACGAGGGCTTTATGCTCGGGGCGCTTCGCAAGGTTTTGGTTCTCCTGCGGGTCGACCTGATGGTCGTAAAGTTCGATGGCGTCGATCTTGCTATGGTTTTCGCGGCCGACCCAAACCACGAACCGGTACCGGTCGGTCCGCATGGCGTAGCCCATCAGCGGCCCGCTGCCGGACTTGCCGCCGGGCCGCGGATATTGGCTGAACGCCGCCTGCTTCCAGGGGCGCTGCGGGTCATCCACCAACGGGCGGAAGCTCAGTCCTTCCAAATGGCTGGGCAGCGGCAGGCCAGCAAGGTCGGCGAGCGTCGGATAGACATCGACGAATTCGACGATCGAGTTGGTTTTCACCCCGCGCTGCTTCATGCCGGGGACGGAGAGGAGGAGGGCGGTGTTGGTGTCGTTTTCGCAGTTGCTGTGTTTGCACCAAGCGTCGTGCTCGCCGAGTTTCCAGCCGTGGTCGCCCCAGAGGATGACGATGGTATTTTTGCGCAGGTCGAGGCGGTCGAGTTCATCGAGTACTTTGCCAACCTGGGCGTCCATGTAACTGATCGCCGCGTAATAGCCGTGCTTCAGCTGGCGGGCCACGTCGTCCGGGATCGAGCCCTCCGGGATATCACGATAGTTGCGCAGTTCACCGCCGGGCTGAATGGCGTAATCCGGGGCGTCCTTGGGGCGGAATTTATTCGGCGCCAGCTTGATGTCGGCGGGATTATAAAGATCCCAGTATTTCTGCGGGGAGATGAACGGCAGGTGCGGTTTGATGAAGCCTACCGCGAGGAAGAACGGCTCTTTTTTCTGGCTCACTTCGCGCAACGTCGTGAGCGCGAGCTCGGCGACCTTGCCATCCTGGAAATAGTTGTCCTGGACGTCGGAGCCTTCAAAGGCCGGTCCGCGGGAATTCTTGGGCGTGGGGGTCTTGACCTTTTTCTCGGTGACCGGTGCGGCGGCTTTCTTGCCTTTGCCCTTGCCCTTCGTGGCCTTTGGATCGCCGTCCGGATCGACCCCGTCCTGCCCGCGGTTGAATGCCAGGTTCTCGGCCCGGCCGTAGGTCGGGGCCTTCGGCGTTTGCCACGGCACGGACCACGAGGCCGGATCATCAAAACCGCCGTGATAAATCTTGCCCATGCCCTGCACAAAGTAGCCGTGGTTCTTGAAGTGCTGCGGGAGGGTTGCGACATTGGGCAGTGCCGCACGGAAGTGAGTCACGAGGTCCCAAACCTTGGTGGTATCCGGACGCGTTCCCGTCAGCAGGCTGGAGCGCGTGGGTGAGCACACGGCTTGCTGGCAGTACGAGCGATTGAAGGTGATGCCCTCCCGCGCGATCCGGTCGAGGTTCGGGCTCTTCACGTAGCCCGCGCCGTACGCGCCGAATTCCGGGCGCAGGTCGTCGACGGCGATGAAGAGTACGTTGGGGCGGTCGGCGGCGCGAACGAGCGCAGCGGTCGTGAGTACGAGCAGGGCAAGGCGGGGCAGCAGGCGTTTCATGGAAAGGTTGGCGCGGAAGGAACGGTGCGGGAATCAACCAAGATTCCGACGAAAGAGGAACTGTTAAACGGCGCCGGGCAAAGCGGCGGCAGTGCGCGGCGCCGCCGCCGCCGCCCAGCCGAGATTGTGCCGTGGAACGTAGAGGGTTGAGCGACTAATCTCAGGAGGAGACTCCGGTTAAGCAGACGTTCAAACGCGCTGCCACACTTTGGTTTTGGACCCAGCTTTCAGCGACCAACGTTGAACGGCATGAGCCCGCTCAGTTCACCGCCGGCTTTGCTCCCTGCCAGCCTTGGCGCCATTGCGCCATGAGCTGGGCGACAAGCGCGGCGTTCGCGGGGATTTTGGCGATATTGGTGTTTTCCTGCGGGTCGGTTTGATGATCGTAGAGCTCGATCGCGTCGACCTTGCGGTGGTCGTCGCGCGCCACCCAGACCACGAAGCGATAGCGCTCGGTGCACATCGCGTAACCCATCAGCGCGCCGAGGGCCGATTTGCCGGCCGTCCGCGGATATTGGCTGAAGGCGGCGGACTTCCACCGGCGGGTCGGATCGTCGAGCAACGGTTTGAAACTGATCCCTTCGAGGTGGCTGGGCAGCGGCAGGCCGGCCAGTTCGGCCAGCGTCGGGTAGATGTCGACAAACTCGACAATCCCTTGGGTTTGCGCCCCGCGTTGTTTCATGCCGGGGACGGACAACAGGAGCGCGGTGTTGGTGTCGTTCTCGCAGTTGCTGTGTTTACACCAGGCATCGTGCTCGCCGAGTTTCCAGCCGTGGTCGCCCCAGAGGATGACGATCGTGTTCTTGCGCAGATCCAGGCGGTCGAGTTCGGCGAGCACCTTGCCGACTTGGGCGTCCATGTAACTGATCGCCGCGTAATAGCCGTGCTTGAGCTGGCGGGCGAGATCGTCGGGGACATGACCATCTGGAATCCCGTGATAGTTGCGCAGTTCGCCGCCGTCCAAAATCGCATAGTCGGGCGCGTCCTTCGGGCGGAACGAATTCGGGGCGAGTTTGATCTGCGCGGGATCGTAGAGGTCCCAGTATTTCTTCGGCGCGATGAACGGCAGGTGCGGCTTGATGAAGCCCACGGCGAGGAAGAACGGTTCCTTCTTCTGGCTCATCTCGCGGAGCGTCGTGAGCGCGAGTTCGGCGACTTTGCCATCCTGAAAGGTGTTGTCCGGGACATCGGCGCCCTCGTAGGCCGGGCCACGGATGTTTTTTTGCGCCGGGGTCGCATCGGGATCGGTTGCCGCGGCCTTTTTCGCCTTGGCCTGGCCTTTGGCCTTCGCCTTGCGCGCGCCCGGTGCGTCGTCGGGATCAAGGCCATAGCGGCGCGCGTTGAGTTGGACGTTTTCCGGCAGCGCGTAGGTGTCGGCAAGGGGCGTGGCCCAGGGCACGGTCCAGCTGCGGGGGTCATCCAAACTCCCGTGGTAGATTTTGCCCATGCCTTGGACAAAGTAGCCGTGTTCCTTGAAGTGCTGCGGGAGCGTCACGACGTTCGGCAAGGCGTCGCGGAAATGCGTGACGAGATCCCACACTTTCGTGGTGTCCGGCCGGGTGCCGGTCAAAAGGCTTGAACGGGTGGGGGAGCAAACGGCCTGCTGACAATAGGCGCGGCGGAACGTCATGCCCTCCCGGGCGAGGCGGTCGAGGTTGGGGCTCTTGATGTAGTCCGCCCCATAGGCGCCGAATTCCGGCCGCAGGTCATCGACGGCGATGAACAGAATGTTGGGTCGGGTCGGGGAAGAATCGGCGCCGCGGACTAGCCCGACAGCGGCGATGGCAAAGAGGAGTTGGTGGAAGAGTGCTTTCATGATGAAGGGCTGTGGTAAGGCGTCGTGGCTCTTTCGCGGCTAACGCTTCTTCTTTTTCTTTTTGGATTCGGTTGGTCCAGTGGGCGGGCCTGAAGGGGCGTCCTCGATGGTCAAATCGCCGCTCTGGCGCCGGGTCACGATCCACGCGGGTCCGACGTCGGCGGGCGTAAGGGGCTGGAGTGATTTGCTTTCCTGCGACTCTTTCCAATCCGCCGGTATATCCTGAATCAGGAACCCGTCGCGCGCGGCGCCGGCAAGGGTGCCGTGCCCGACGAGGACGTTGTTCGCATAGCGGTTCGGCTTGAACGTGAAGCGATCGAGCGGCGGACTGCGGTCGGCGAAGGTGACGATAACCGATTCGCCGAGCGCCGGGCGGACAATGCGGTTATCCCGAATCACGCAGTCCTCCGGCAGGAGTACTTGTTGGGACTCCGGCCAATGTTTGCGGTAATCCGAACCGATTTCCATGTCGGCCCCGGAACAGCCCACGATCGTATTATTGGCCAAATGCAGGCGAAGGACCTGAGGGTAGGTGGGAATGCGAACCTGCGCGGTGCGGCGACCGTTCGGTTTCACGTCGGGCGCGTAGCTCGACGTCAGCGCGTCCGCGATGTACTCGCCGCACGAAACGCGGATGCCGTAGTCGACGCCCGAGACGAAATTGCCCTGGACGACGTTGTCGCGGCCGGACATCCGCAGGCCGTGGGCGCCTTCGACGCCCTGCCCGAGGACAATGTTGTCGGTGACGCGATTGAAGTTGCCGCGGCGAATGTTGATGCCGCCGCGGGTGGCGATGACCGTGTTGTTTTTCACCACGTTGTGGTTCGACTTGAGGGAGATCGTTTCCGTGCCTTCGCCGTCGGCGTGGTCGAACAGGTTGTCCGCGATGGTGAAGTAGGCGCCGTCGTCATCGCGCTCCTCAATTTTGCCCGAACCCCAGACGCGGATGATTTCCCGGCCGTTTACTTTTTCGACGTGGGGGATGTTCTTGAAATAGGACCGCGTCACGGAATTGCGGCGACTGTCCTCAATGGCGTTGCCGATCAGTGGCTGCAGATTGTTCTTCCCCTTGAAATAGCAGCGATCGACTACGTTGTCGTTGCCGTTGAAGAACACCCAGTAGTACTCCGTGGCAAAGGCCGCGGGATTGTAGTCGATAATCGCCGTGTTGCGCACGGTGCCGTGGTGGGAGTTGAACTGGATCACGGCGCCCCGCTCGATCGCGCCGCCCTGAAACAACAGGCCGTCGACCGTCACGTACGCGGCGTTCACCGTCAGGGAGGATTGACCGCTCAACGTCACGCCGCCCGGGCTCTCGGCCCTGATTTCAACCGGCCGGTCGGCCGCGCCGCCCTTCGCGACCACCAGACTGGCATCCTGCCATGTTCCGTTCTTGAGGGTCAGAATGTCGCCGGGACGGGCGGCTTTCAGGGCTGCGGACAACTCCGCCGGCCCCGCGAGCAACAGCTCCCGCGCGCGCAGTTGTCCGGGCAGCGCGCTCCAGACAAGGAGGGAAGCGGCCAGGGCGGCGGTCACAGTAAACAAACGGGATGACGTCATGAGTAGCTCGAGGAGATCGGGTTTTTGGGGCGGAGGCGGTTCGCCGCCGTCGTTGGTTTGCCGTGCCGGACAATGCGCCGCTATTTCGGCGTGCCGTCGGGGAGGGGATTCTTGCAGGCCTGCCAGGCGAGCAATCGCCACTGGCCCTGCTCCTCGCGCCAGACCGCGAGGAAGTTCACATCATTCCGGGTCGGGCCCTTCGCATTGCGGGAATGAATGAGCACGCGCCCCGTCATTTGGACGAGGCCGGGACCGATGACGCGAAACTCGCGCGTCCGGTAGTCAAACTTCTCGTACGCGTTGCTGCGTTTCGCGAGGCCCGCAAGATGCTCGGCCTTGTCGTCGACCTTGCCGCTGGAGTGGGCGTAGTAGAGTTCGTCCGAGTAGAGCGCCTCGAGCCTTGCGCGATCCGCGGCGATCGTGGCGGCCACCCGCGCGTCATCCGCGGCGCGAACAGCGGTCACGGCGGCTTCGTTTTCCGCGCGGACGCCCGGTGGGACGAGGCACAGGGCGAACAGGAGGGCGGCAAGCGTGCGTTTCATAGGCAAGGGATCCGCGACGGCGGAGGAACGGTTATTTGGCCTTCGGCTTCTTCTTTTCGCGGTTGGCCTCGCGGGTGGCGTGGCGCCCCGTCCCGTCTCCATCGTCGATGAAGCCGCCGAGGGGATTCAGTTGGTCGAGGGCGGCTTGCAGGCGTTGGCGGGCCGCGAGGGCGGCCGGATTGGCCGAGGTGGCGGGGACGAGTTTTTCGGAGAACGGTGCATCGCTCATGTCGAAGAGTTCGCCGGCCTGGTTGAGTTTCCAGCCCGCCTCGCGGGTGTACCACTGTTTCGCAAGCTGCAGGTAGACCCACGGCCGGGCCTGGCCGGGCTCGCCGCGGATTGCGCCGGCGAAACTGCGGCCGTCGATGACCTTTTTCTCGGGGAGTGTGCCGCCCGCGAGTTCGACAAAGGTCGGGACGAAGTCGGTGGAGTCGATCATGTCCGCGCGGACCTGGCCGGCGGGCGTGACTCCCGGCCAGTTGACGATCAGGGGCTCAAGGTTGCCGCCTTCCTGCATGGATCCCTTGGCGCCGTCGAGGCGGCGGCCGCCGATCTGGGCGCGGTCCGCCCGGCCGTTCGCGGTGCCATTGTCGCCGAAAAACACAATCAGGGTTTTTTCGCGCAGGTGTTGGCGCTCGAGTTCGGTGATCAGTTTGCCGACCAGCTTGTCCATGTAAGTGACATTATCGGCGTAGACGTCCTTGCTCTCCTTGGCGCTGTCGGGCGTCGGGAGGATTTCCGCGTGGACGTGGGACAGGGAGTAATAGAGGTAAAACGGCTGGTCCCGGTGCCGGGTGATGAAGTCCACCACGAAGGTGTGCATGACGTCGGGCAGGTATTCCTGGTCGCGCAGCGGCGTCTCGCGGCCGTTGACGAGGTAGGTCTTTCCTTTGTCCTGGGTGTTCCAGTACACGCCGCTGCCCTGAAACTTCAGGTGTTCGTCGAAGCCGAATTCACCCGGGCCGAGAGGCAGCTGGCCCCACTTGCCGACGGCGGCGGTAACGTAGCCGGCGGGCTTCAGCATCCCGGGCATCATCGTCTCGGCCTGCGGGGTGAAACGGCCGGTGGCATCCTGGTTGGTTGCGCCGGTGCGGAACAGGTAACGGCCCGTCAGGATGGTCGCCCGCGAGGGTCCGCAGAGCGACGGCGTGTAAGCGTGGGTGAAACGCGTGCCACCGCGGGCGAGGGCGTCGATGTTCGGCGTGCGATAGTTGTCGGCCCCGTAGCAGCTCACCTCGCCGACGCCGTAGTCGTCGGCGAGGATGAAGATGATGTTGGGGCGGGCGGGCGCGGTCGCCGCGGAAGCGACGGCGCCCAGACCGAGGGCGCACATGAGGCCGAGGCCGGTGAGGATGTTTTTCATGCGTGCGGTGAGGCGGAAGATGCGACGCGGTTTGACGCGCCGGTCAGTCGTCAGAACTGGGTGCCCTTGTGGTTGATGGTATAGGTGAAGTAGACCCCGCGGTCTTCGCCGCGCAGGCGGGTGGCGGCGCTGGTGCCGGCTTTGAAGTACTGCCTGCCGAGCAGGTTGTTCACGTTGAGGCCAAAGGCGTGGGACATCGCCGAAGTGCCGGCAAGTTGGTAGCGCAGCCCCGCGCTCCACAGCCGGTAGGCGGGCGCCCGGAGCGCCCATTGGCCGGTGGACCGAGAGACGACCCGGGCGCCGGTGCCGGGAGTGGTGACGTAGGTGTCGCCGGCGTTGGGGGCATCGGTGGGGGTGGCGCCCACGAAGGTCACGCCGAGGTTGGCCGAGAAGGCTTTGGCGGCGCCGCGAACGGGTGAGACTTTCACACTCAGGCTGCCGTTGTACGGGGCGATGTACTGTACCGGGCGGCCGACGGCGGCGGGGAAAGAGGAGCCGTAGTCGGTGTAAATCGAGTGCACGTTGCCATAGCTGCCGAGGACCGAAACCGCGTCGGTGGCCTGCCAGTTGAAATCGACCTCGTAGCCGCGCACGAGCTGGTTGCCGGAGTTGCGCGTCACGTCGATGAAGTTGCCGGATCCGAGGGGCGTCTCCTCGAGGTCGGTTACGCGCACGTTCTCGCGGTTGATGTAGTAGCCGCTGAGTGTGTAGGACAGGCGGTTGTTGAGGAGCGAGCCCTTGAAGCCGTAGTCGTAACCGTTGGCGATCTCCGGCCGGTAAGCGGTGTTGGCGATATCGAGGGCGGCGTCGCCCTGGTCGAGGAAGTAACTCTCGCTGTAGTTGGCGAAGACGCGGATGGCGGGGGTGAGCTTGTAGTTCACCCCGACGTTGGGCTTGAACTGGTTGATTTCCCGGCGGACCACCTGGCCCGCCACGTAGCCGGGGATGAACGGCGTGAACGAGGAGGCGGCGGTGAGTTTGTCGCGGTGCTGGTGCGTGACCGAGTCAAAGCGGAAGCCGGTGAAGGTGAGCAGGTCGCCGCCGAAAAAGTTGGACTGCTGACGGAAGTTGCCGCCGCGCGTGGTGGTGTGCTTCCGCCCGTCGCGCGTGAGTACTTCGCCGGGCGAGTCTTGGCTGCGCTTCGGGAAGTAGGCGATCGGGGCGGTGGGATTCCAGTTGGCGTCGAGGTTGACGAAGCGGGCGGTGTTCCAGGCGACGAGGTCGGGGTTCGTGGCGCCCGCGTAGCTCAGCGTGGGATTCCACTGATAGTAATCGTTGACGTCGATCGTGAGGAGCGTGCGGTGCTCCACCTTGTGATCGTTGGTCCAGTACTGGGCGAGCAGGTCGCCCTGGAAGCCGCCACCGTCCTCAAAGATGCGACCGCGACTCGGCGTGGCGGCACGGGCCGTGCGAATGGGCGTGCTGGCGACGGCGGGGTTGATGGTGAATGCGACCCACTGGTTGACGTAGTTGTAGTCCCAGCGGCGCGCCTGATAGGTGTTCGCGGAGACGCGGGTGCTGAAGACGGAGTTGATTTTCTTGTCGTAGACGGCGGTGAGACCGGTGTTGCCGCGGTTGAGCTCACTGTTGGGACCGGCAGCGTTGAGCTTGCCGAGGTTGACGGCGTAACCGACGGCGACGTCGTCATTGACGCTGGCCGTACCCTTCTGGTCGGTCACCAGCGGCACTGCGCTCGGCGCGGAGTGTCGGACCTGGAGGAAGTACTCCGCGGAGAAGAAGAGTTTCGAGCCGTCGGCAAACACATGGTCGAGGGCGAGGTAGTACTCATGATTGCGGTTGCGGGCGTATTCCTGCCCGAAATCGCGTTGATAGTGGCTACCGGTGAAAACGTAGCGCGTCTTGCCAAGTGTATCCGGCATAAAAGGACCGGTGCCCTCGAAGGTGAGGCGCTGGGTGCCGAAGTCGCCGAAATTGTAGGTGAGCTTCTGGTTGGCCGCGTCGCGGGGGCTCTTGGAGATCATGTTCACCATGCCGCCGGGGGACGTGCGGCCGTAGATAGCGGCGCTGGAGCCCTTGATGATCTCCATCCGGTCAATGTTGCTGGAGCCATAGCGGCCGAGACGGAAAAATCCGTCGCGGAGTTGGTTGGAGGAGGAGAATCCGCGGAGATTAAAGTTGCCGCCGATGTCGAGGCCGGTGAAGCCGCTGATTTGCGTGAGGTTGTCGAGTAGATCGAAGATGCCGAAGTCCTCGAAAAACTCACTCGTCATGACGTTCACGGAGTAGGGCAGGTCGAGGATCGGCGTTTTCACGCGACTTCCCGTCATGGTTTCGGAAGCGACATAGCCGCGTACCGCGCCGGCGCTGACTTCGAACGGCGATAGTTCAATTGTGGCCCCGGGGGCGGTGGGCGGCACGGCGGTTTGGGCCCACAGGGAGGCGGCGCTAACGAACGCGGCCAGGGTGGCGCGGCGGAGGAGAGGGGTGGTTGTCATCAGTTTGGATTGGGTGCGTTGAAACGGTCGAGCCGTGGAATCCGGGGAGGTTAGAATTTTACGCTGACAGATACGTCGTACTGCGGCGGCATCACATAGGAGTAGGTGTAGACATTCGCCCCGCTCGCCATGGTCGTGAAGCCGGTCTTGCGCACCGAATTATTTTCCAGATCGGTGAGGTTTTTGACGCCCGCGCGGACGCGGACCAGCCGGCCCCACAGTTTCTGGTCGCGCATCACGTAGGCGCTGACCAGATGGCCCGTGCCCCCGATGAGCGACTGGCCGTTGTTCACGCCGAGAAGGTAGTTGTCACGCCAGCTGCCGTTCACGCCGACGCGCACTCCGCGCAGGGCGGTCCAGCCGTCGCGGGCAAACGCGTAGTCGATCACCCAGCTGCCGGACCACGGCGAGGCCTGCGGGCCGACGGGGCGGCCATTGATGTCGAGTGAGTCGAGCAGAAGTTTCGCGGTGCCCAGAACGGCGGGACTCTCGTTGCCGCGGGCGACGGCCGCGTTGTAGTAACTCCGGAACGAGGCGAGATCAGGCGTATCGAGAACCTGGGTGCGCGCGAGCGTGAAGCGCAGTTGCAGTTGCTTGGTCGGCCGCAGGATCAGCGTGAGGTCGGCGCCGCGGGAATTCTCCGTGGACTGGTAGTTGCGCGCCGCGCTGGCCGTGCCGGGCGCACTGTAGCGGTACGCGGGGTTGCCCGGCAGGATGTTGTTCGGGTTCATCAGGTCCTCCAACTGCGCCGCGCTGAGGCCGATGATGTTGTTGTAGGAGAGCCGCACGTTTGCGCGGTCGATGTCGAAGACCCCGAGCGTTACGCCGGCCCGGCCGTCGAACCAGTTGCCCTTGAGCCCGATTTCCTTGGTCGTGCCCATGATCGGGCCGAAGCGGACATTGTCGAAGGTGACAAAATCCTGGAAGCGGAAGGACTCCGAGTAGACGCCGTACACGTTGACGTCGCGGGTGAGCGCCAACGTGAGACCGCCGGTGAAGGTGGTATGCGCGAGGTTTTGCGCGAGGTTCTCCGCGTAATCTCCGGGCAGGGCGTCCTGATACGCGGGCGGGCGGATCGCCTCCTTGAATGGTCCGAAGTACCGGGTTGTCGTGTAATCGTACTCGCGGTTGGTGTCGCGCCGGACACCGACGAGGGACTGCAGCCGGCCGCCGAAATATTTGCCGCTGGCGGAGAGGGAGGCGGCGGCGCTGCGGACGAACTGCGTGCCGCTGGCGGCATCCGTGCCGGACGCGAAAAAGCCGAGCATGCGCATATCCACCGCGTTGGTCACCGGCGGGGTGTCGAATTGGAGGCGGTCGAAGATCGCGCGGGAGTAGAACGCCGGGTCATCGAGGTACAAGCGGAGCCGGCCGCGGTCGGCGGTGGTGTTGATCGCGCTGGCGGCACCGGAGAGGAGCGGACGGACGTTGTAGCCCTGCAGCCGGTAGTTGTCCTGCGCGCTCTCGTTGTATTCCGCCGTCGCCACGAAGAGCTGTTCCATCCACTTCAGGCGCTTCCAAGGGTACGCGATTGAGGTGCGGAAGGCGTCGGTGTCGGTCCCGAAGTGTTTGCGGTCGGAGGCGGCGTCGATGAACGGCCGGCCGTTGAGGTCGACGCTGATCGTGGTGTCGAAGGAGTTGTCGTTGCGATCGGAGGCCTGATTCTGGTGGTTGTAGCTGAATTCCACCGCGACCGGGCCGAACGCCTGTTCGAGCGTGACCGTATAGGTGTCAAACGGCCGCGCCTGCTTGTCCCAGCCGCCGCGGATATTGTAGCGCTTGGGAAATCCGTTGATCCGTTTGGTGCCGACGGCGACGCCGGCGGCGTTGCGCATCGTGACATCAACGAAGCTGCCCTCGATGAGGGAGGGCGTGCCGCCGGCGACGGAATTGGCGGCGAGCCGGTCGGCAGCGGACTGCCCCGCCTGGAGCACCCAGCCGTTATCGGAGGTGTAGTAGGTGCCGGCGGTGTTCCAGGCGTTGGAGCGGGCGGACTGTTCCCAGACGCTGATCCCGGCGAAGCCGCGGGTATTGTCGTATTTGCCGCGCTCGCCCTCGACGCGGATCGTGGTGTGCGCGAACGGCTGCCAGACGGCGGCGAGGGTTTCACCCTCGAACTTGTACGCGGAGGCGTCCTGAAAGGTTTTTTCCTGGCGGCGCACCACGTTGAGCCGCGCGGCGAGGTTGGAGCGCAGCTTGCGGTTCAAATCGATCTGGTAGCGATAGGCGCCGTCGCTGTTTTGAAAACCGAAGACCTCGCCGAAAGTTTTCAACAGCGGACGCTTGGTGAAGGCCGAGCCTTGGCCGCCCGGTTCGACCGCGCCGAAGATCAGGGAGTTCGAACCCTTGCCGAAGTCGATGCGCTCGACGTTGTAGGTGTCGCTCGGGATGAACCAGCGAAAATAATTCCGGCTGATGTTGTTGGTTTGCGTCATCCCGCGGAACGAAAAATTCCCGCCCTGATTGTCGTTTTCCATCACGGGGAGGGCGAAGACGTTGGCGACGAACTTGGCCGTTTCGTCGGCGGTAAACAGGCCGAGATCCTCCATGAAGTCGGCCGTGATGGCGTCGATATTCACCGGGACGTCCTTCAGGGCCTGCTTCGTGCGGGTGGCGGAGAGGGTATCGTTGGCGGACCAACCGGTCTCCCGTTCGGTTGCGATCACGAAGGGTGAAAGCGTGATCATTTCATCGTTGGCGATCGTGCGGGCGGGCGCGGTTTGCGCGGTGAGTCCGGCCAACGCGAGCTGGCATCCGGCGAGTCCGAGACAGAAGCAGGTGAGGATGCGGTTGGTAGGCATAGGGGATAGGGGTGAACTTTGCGCGGGCGAGAGCGTCCGGCTTGCCCGCCGGACCCGCAATCGCCCGTTCACTGGCATTGTTGAGTAAATTCGCCGGTGGGATTGCTTTCCCGGCGCGGACGGGCACGTTTTTAGCCCGTCGCTATGGCCCACGCTTCCTCGAATCGGCCCACCCAGCGCCCGGAGTCCGGCCTGCGCGTCTCGATGCACGACGTGGCGAAACACGCGGGACTTTCGCGTTCGGCGGTTTCGTTGGCGTTACAGGGGCATCCCAGTATCCCGCCGGGAACTCGGGAGCGGGTGCAAGCTGCTGCAGCCCATGTGGGCTATCGCAAGAATCCGCTGGTGGCCGCACTGATGAGCTCGCGGCGCAGGGGAGCGGGTGCGGCCATGTCCCAGTCGCCGTTGGCTTATCTGACGTCCCACGTGCCGGCGGAATCGTGGCGTCAGGCGGGGACGCACCGCCGGTTCCATGCGTCCGCGGCCCGGCGTGCGGCCGAACTCGGATTCCGATTGGACGAGTTCTCCCTCGGTGAGCCCGGCCTGCGGCCGGAGCGGGTGCGCGTGCTGCTCCGGGCCCGCGGCATCCAAGGGCTGCTCATCGCTCCCTTGCCGGGCGAGCAGACGCGGCTCGATTTTGATATCACGGATTTCTCCGCGGTTAGTCTGGGAATGAGTGTGCGCGATCCCGGTATCGACCGGGTGGCCGATGATCATTTTCATGGCGCGCGCGAGGCGTTCGATCGCACCCGGGCCCTCGGTTACCGTCGCATCGGTTTGGCGCTCGCCGCGAGTGTGAGCCGTCGACTCGACAATCGCTGGTGGGCCGGATTCCTCGTCGCCCAACAGACGCAACCGGAGCGGTTGCGCTTTCCTGCCCTGATGCCGGAGACCCGCCAGGAAGTGCCGGACCAACTCAAGGTGTGGATCCGCCGGCATCGTCTGGATGCGGTTGTTTTCACCCTCCGTAATCCCGAGCTGATGAAGGTTGCGCCGGCCGACGTTGGGCTCGTTTCGCTCTCGGTCCCCGATGCCACCGGCCGGGTGGCCGGCATCCGCCAGGACGAGCAGCGGGTCGGGGCGGAGGCAATCGATCTGCTCGTTGCCCGGCTGCAGCGGTGGACGACGGGCCCGAGCGAGTCGCCCCGGCTGAACTTAATTCCGGGCGTGTGGTCGCCGGGTCTGAGCGCGCCCGGGGTCGGCCGCCGCCGCCGTGCTTTGATCTGATTGCGCCGGGGGCGCCGGGTCTTCACGGGTGCCTCGGCGCGTGGTTCGGCAACCGGCCATAAAAAACTCGGCGCTTGGCCGTTCCGCCGGGCGCCGGCAAGGTGGTGAACATGTCAACGCCACCGCCACCGAATTTGATGGAGGAAGCCATGCGTTGGTTCGGCCCCCGCGATTCAGTGAGTCTGGCGGAGATCAGGCAGACTGGGGCGACCGCGGTTTTTTCCGCGCTGCACGATGTTCCTTACGGCGAAGCCTGGCCGCTCGCGCAGATCATCCAACGACGCGATGAAGTTGCGGCGGCTGGTTTGGCCTGGCGCGTGGTCGAGTCGGTGCCGGTCTCCGAGGCGATCAAGACGCGCAGCGGGGACTGGGCGCGGCAGATTGAAAATTATCGCGTGACCCTCGAGCGGCTCGGTGCGGCGGGTATCGGCGTCGTCGTTTACAACTTCATGCCGGTGATGGATTGGGTGCGCACCGATTTGCGGCACCGGTTGCCGGACGGCAGCGAGGCGCTGCGGTATGATCCGGCGAAGTTCGCGGCGTTTGATTTGTTCGCGTTGGGGCGTCCCGGGGCCGAAGCCGATTGGTCGCCGGCGCAGCGGGCGGCGGCGGCGGCGTTTTGGCGGAGTCGGGCTGCGGCCGAGCGGTCGGCTTTCACGAAGCAAATCCTCGACTTGTTTCCCGGCGTGCGGCTCGGGCTGACGATTGAGGACTTTCGGGCGATGCTCGCCAAGTACGCGGCCATCGATGCGGATCGCCTGCGGGAGAATCTCCGGCTCTTCCTGGCTGCGGTGGTGCCGACGGCGGAGCGGGCCGGCGTACGGCTCGCGATTCATCCCGATGATCCGCCGTTCCCGGTGCTCGGCTTGGCGCGGGTGGTTTCGACGGAGTCCGATCTCCGGGCGGTGTTGGCGATGGCGGACTCGCCCGCCAACGGGCTGTGCTACTGCACGGGTTCACTCGGTGTGCGCGCCGACAATGATCTGGTGGGCGTGATCCGGCGGCTGGGGGCGCGCATCAATGCCGTGCACTTGCGCAGCGTCCAGCGCGAGGCGGACGGCGTCTTTTTCGAGGCGAACCACCTGGAGGGTAACGTGGACATGCCGGCGGTGGTGCAGGCGTTGCTGGCGGAGCAGACGGCCCGGCGGAGGGCGGGGCGTGCGGATTGGCAAGTCGCGCTGCGGCCTGACCACGGCCACGTGATGCTCGACGATTTCCGGCGCCCGGCGCCGGAATGTCCGGGTTATCCGCTGATCGGCCGGCTGCGCGGCTTGGCGGAGTTGCGCGGGCTCCAGGTGGGTATCAGCCGGATGGCGGGTGAGCCCGCGGTCGGCTAGTCCTGCGCTTGCCTGCTATCCTGGGGTGCGAAACCGCCGACGGTCGCGGTCGGGCGTGCGGGATCGCGCGGCGGGAGCGGTGGTCGGAGGATGCCCGATTGCGGGATCATCCCGTAACCGGTCTGCTGGTACGGGCCGCGCTGCAGCGCGCCGTGCTTGGCCGGTTCGCCCAGTTGGCAAAATTCGCCTCGCCGCGGGGCGGGGCGCGCGCCACATCCGTGCGCATGGGAAAAATCAACTGGGGCGTGCTCGGCACCGCGCGGATCGGGGTCAATAAGGTCATTCCGGCGCTGCAGCGTTCTGCGACGGGCGCCGTGGTCGCGATCGCGTCGCGGGACCTGGTGCAGGCTCAGGCCGTGGCGAAGCGGCTCGGTATCTCGCGGGCGCATGGTTCCTACGAGGCTTTGCTGGCGGACCCGGGCGTGGACGCCGTCTATATTCCCTTGCCCAACCACCTTCACGTCCCCTGGTCCATTCGGGCGCTGGAGGCGGGCAAACACGTCCTGTGTGAGAAGCCGGTTGGATTGGACAGCGGGGAGGTGCGGCAGTTGATCGCGGCTGCGGCCCGGTTTCCGCAGTTGAAGGTCATGGAGGCGTTCATGTACCGGTTTCACCCCCAGTGGGAGGCGGCCCGGCGGATCGTGGCGGACGGCGGGATTGGTCAGCTCCGCACGGTGCAGGCGTTTTTTTCCTACTCGAATCTGGATCCGAAAAACATTCGCAATGT
>CAIJFT010000179.1 GCA_903820035.1 uncultured Opitutia bacterium | reverse complement strand
GACCCACTGCAAGTGCTGCCTGGTGGTGCGGCGCGAGGGGGCGGCGCTCCGGCGTTACGTGCACCTTGGGACGGGTAACTATAACCCGCGCACCGCGCGCCTCTACACCGACCTCAGCTTCCTCACCGCCCGCGAGCACCTCACCGCCGAGGTCGCGCAGTTGTTCAACACGCTCACCGGTCTTTCCCGCACCCCCGAGTTTAAGCACCTGCTGGTGGCGCCGGTGAACCTTCACGCCCGCATCCAGGAGCTAATCGGTGCGGAAACAGCCAACGCCCTGGCCGGCCGGTCGGCGCGGATCATCGCCAAGATGAACAAGCTGGTCGACCCGGTCACGATCGAGAGTCTCTACGCCGCGTCACAAGCCGGGGTGAAGATCGACCTGATCGTGCGCGCCACGTGCTGCCTGCGGCCCGGGGTGAAAGGGCTCAGTGAAAACATCCGGCTGCGCAACCTCGTGGGGCGTTTTCTGGAACACGCGCGGGTGTTTTACTTCGAGAATGCCGGCGATCCGCTGGTGTATGCGGGCAGCGCGGACTGGATGCCGCGCAATTTCTTCCGCCGCGTCGAAGCACTCTTTCCCCTCGAGGACGTTGCGTTGCGGCGTCGGGTGATCGACGAAATGCTGCTGGTGGAGTTGCGCGACAACGAGGATGCGCGTGAACTGCAGCCGGACGGCACGTACGCTCCGGTCCCGCGGGCGGCGGGCGACGGGCCGTTTCAGGCGCAGAGGTATTTTCTGACGGCGGCGGAAGTCCGGGCGATGCCGGCGGCCGCCGCGGTCATTATCCCCGCGGTGCCGCCGCCGCGCTGATCACCATGTCGCCGCGCGGCGGGTCGGCTGCAACTCGCCGCGGGGGAGGAGTAGGTTGAGTTGAGCGATCACGCCGTCGAGCCGCAGGCGGCGTTGGACCGGAGCGGCGAAGACGCCGAGCACCGCCAGCATCCGGCCACCGGCGGCGGCAGGTCGGGCCGCCGCCGGCGGGAGTATCCGGAGGAGCGGGTTTTCCCGGGGATAAGGGCCGCGCGCCGGAAGCCGGCCTTCAGCGCGTAATTAAAATAAGGATACGCTCGAGGAGGTATCCCAGCAGGCCGGTGACGGGCAGGGTGAGGACCCAGGCCCACAAGATGCGCTCCACCACCCCCCACTTGACGGCGCTAAGGCGCTTCGTGGCGCCGACGCCCATGATGGAGGTGGAAATGACGTGGGTGGTGGACACGGGCACACCGACGTGGGCGGTGGCGTAGAGAATGACCGCGGCGGTCGTCTCGGCGGCGAAACCGTGCACCGGCTGCATTTTCACCATCTTGTGGCCCATGGTGCGGATGATGCGGTATCCGCCCGCCGCGGTGCCGGCCGCCATCGTGGCGGCGCACAGCAGCACCACCCAAAACGGGATGTCTTTGAATTCAGTCACGCGCAGGAAATTGGCCCACTCGGGGAGGTCCTTGAAGGCCCCGGTGGTCGTGCCGGTGAAGAGCGCGAGCGTGATGATGCCCATCGTCTTCTGGGCGTCGTTGGAGCCGTGGCTGAAGCCCATGAAGCCGGCGCTCAGCAACTGGGCCTTGCCGAAAATCAGGCCGACGATCCGCGGGGTGACCTTGCGGAGGACGATCGTCAGCAGCGTCATCAGAATGGCACCCCCGATAATCCCGGCCAAGGGCGACGTAAACATCGGGAGGACGACCTTGGGCCAGAGGCCGATGGCCGCGCCCTTCTTGTCCTGCGCCTGCCAGATGAGGACCGACCATTGTCCCCCGCCGGTCGCAAGGGCCGCGCCGCAGAGGCCGCCGATCAGCGCGTGACTCGAACTGGAGGGCAGGCCCAGCCACCACGTGAAGAGGCCCCAGATGATCGCCGAGGTCAGCGCGGCGAGCACGGTGGTCATCGTGGCCGCGGCCGGATCGACCAGACCGGAGCTGATGGTCTTGGCGACGGCGGTACCGAACAGGGCGCCGACGAGATTCCAAAACGCGGCCCACATGACGGCCATGCGGGGGGTGAGGACCTTGGTCGACACCACCGTCGCGATGGCGTTCGCCGTATCGTGAAAGCCGTTGATGTATTCGAAGGCCAGCGCGGCGAACAGAACGAGCAGGAAAAGCGTCATGAGAGCGGGAAGCGGGGCCGGAGGGCGTTGGACCGACGGGGGCCCGTGCTCAGGAGTGCTTCAGGACGATTTGCACGACGATGTTGCCGGCGTTGCGGCAGCGGTCGACGGCCTGTTCAACCATCTCGTAAAGTTCATGGAGGATGACGAGTTCCTTGGCGTCGTACGGCCCCTGATAAAGCTCCTTCAGCAGCGCGAGCATGACCTTGTCGGCCTCGCCCTCGGCGTATTGCAGCCGCTCGTGCGCCTCGCGGATCTTCTCCAGCGTCGTGCCGCCG
>CAIJFT010000178.1 GCA_903820035.1 uncultured Opitutia bacterium | reverse complement strand
GATGCCTCGATCTCCGTGGCGCGCCCGATCTCGTGCGAGACGTTCGCGGAGGTGGCGTAGGTTTCGTCCCGGGTTTGGCGCCCGGTCTCGGCCAGAATGTTGGAGCTGGTGCCGTAGGATCCACTCAGACCTGTCTTCCACTCGCCCTGGGGCAGACCGGTGCTCACCCGGACATTATGGTCGGAGGTGTCCGCCAGCCTGTCGGTCGAGTAGTAAGTACGAGAGAAAGTGTAATCGGCGGAACTGCGGGCGCCCAGGTTCAGTAGCACGCCCGCGCTCATCGACTGCGTCGTGATTTTGTCCGCGGCGCCCGGCGCCACCAGAATGTCGGTGCCCTCCACCCATTGATAGCTTACGTGCGGGCGGACTTCGATGGAGCCGGCCTGAAAGAGTGGCCCGGTACGGGTCAGAGCCGATGCAACTGCCGAAAGTGGTGCCCCGAGTCCGGTGCTGGAAGCTGATGCCCATGGCGTTGACCCATTAGCGCTGCTGCCATTGAGCCCCGCGGCCGTTCCAATGATGGCTTGCCCGTGCAGCGACGACGCGATGGCTCCACCGGAGAGTAGGACGAAAATCGCGCGGGCCAGCTCTAAAGACGAGGTCATGGTCATTTTGGAAGTAAGTTTATGGGCCTGAATTGAATGCGTTAGTTTAGAGCATGTCCCTTAAAGGTACGCGAGTTTAGAAGGTCAGAATGCACTGGGTAGGCAACCTCAGATCCCTGTCTGCTTTTCGCTCAAGACCAAGGGCTGCACCTCAACTCGCCTTGCCCACTGGGCGCCATTAGACTGACGAGTTAATAAAGAAGTGATAAGCTGCTGGCCGGCGAATTCGTAGGCGACCGGTGATATCTCGTGTAAGGTGTGGTGTTCGCGTTGATTTTAAGAGAGTTGACGGATCAGAGGCGCGATGAACTGTGCCGGCGGATTGCAACGGCGACGGAGCGCGAGGCGCTGGCCCGGGCATATGTGGCGAGCGGAATGACGAAGCGAGTTCGAGAATCAGGTGCGGACGAACCTCGAGGTTTGCTTAGTTGGGACAGGAATGTCAGACTCGGATCTCGGCGGCCTAGGTGGTTCTGATCGGGCAGGTGGTTGTCGCAAATTGTCAGCAATGCCTTTCCCTGTTAGGATCGAGTCAATTTCGGCCGAATGGAGCGCGCAAATGTGCCGTAAGACTTTGGTGGACTGGATGCGGATCGCCGCCGACTGGGCCGAGACTATTTACAAGCTCATTATCGAAGAGCTGCGGCGTGGGGCACTATATGCAATGCGACAAGACCGTGGTGAACTTTGTCGATCCAGACCGGAATAAGCCGCGCGGCGATGCGCGGGAATCTACGGCTGGCGAATTCCCGGAGAGGATACTTCTCGTTCTGTTGGAGATTGTCGCGACGGTGCGGGCAGCTGACCACCTTGCTTAGCGAAGAGTGTGCTGGACTGATGCAACACGATCGCTACGAGGCGTATCAGTCGTATGCGTGGTAGCACCCAACGGTCGTCTGGTCGGACTGTTGGGCGCACCCCTATCGACGCCTCATCGAAATGCAGGAGGGGCTTTCCGAGTTTGCTCGGGTGGCGTAACGCGTGATCGTTCGGATCGACAAGTCGGAGCGAACTTGGGGCAATCAACGGCTGACGCCGACTCAAAATGCCAATCCGCGCTGGGTCCGATCGCATCTTTCGGTTTACGGTCGGCCCACAAAGCACTGAACTTTAGTGGTTGTACTATCCAAGTCGACCCTTGGCAAAGTCTATCATGACCGTCGAAGCCGGTCGGTTCCATTTTCAACCCGTATGCATCATGGCGAAAGCTCCAAAATAGCGCCTTCGAAAACGTGATCCATCCGACCTGTTTCGGAAATAAAAAATGGCATTTTCGCCGTGTATCTCGACTGCGGGCGGCATGCCGTCCTGTTGTACTCACCCGGCTTCTAGTGCCAGCGCCACTGCAAAGGCCCGCGGCATATTCCGAAAGGCCAAATCGCCTGCATGTCGCGGATAACCAACCACCAGGACCTACGTGCCCTCTCTCCGTGGAGATGAGCGCCCGAAGCATCGTGTCAACGACCTCACTGGCAACGATTGCAACCTTGGCATTCGTCGCCATCGGAACCCGCCTGGTGGACCCCAGCCGTCCGTGTAGACTTTGTTGCAGGAGTCTATTTGGTGGGCGAACCCGCCAAGACTTCCCGCATATTTGCAAAAACTCAACGATCGCGCGGGCGCCCGAGTCGTCGACTCACTGTTTTCAGCAAAAAAACGGCATGTATATCCCATTCACACGACACGAGGCCATGAAGAATGTGCGCCATGCAAGCTTCCTGCGATATTTCTTGTTCGCATACGGCAGCGACTCAATTCCGCGGGTCGTGATTGGAAAGTCTCTCGCCGCCCCTAGATTCAAAACTGGTACGTTCCTTCGCTCCCCGACCAAGCCCCAAAGCCCATCCTGGACGCGCCGTTTTGCGCGACTAGGAATGTGTTTCGGTGCCGGCTATCTTCGATACATCCACCGGCGTTGAGGTTGGTGTATGAGATTCTTAGCGGCAGTAATTATTTTATTGGATCCACAGTTACTTTAATATTAACTGATGGTGGGACCATGCTAACCTGAGCTGGAGTCAGAACTCCCTTAAGGCTGTAGCGGTTTCCTTCGGTCCAACTTGTGTTGCCCTCGGCTTGTGCCCACGGGTCGCTGTAGGCGCCTGAGCGCCCCATGAAATGAATTCCCTCGCTGCCATAGTGGGGTTCATAATAGACGGTTGTGGAATTTAACTCGGATACTTGAAAACCTAACCAGTATCGCTGGCCTTCTGTAACTTGAAAATTTACCACGAACTCTTTCCAGCCCAGGGCCCAAGTGCCGACGTCCTTGAATTCAATTGGGGATTCGCTGCTAATAGTCAGATTCTCTCGATTCTGATTAATGTCTCTATAGAGAGCAAATTTGAAATCTTGAGTTGAAGAAGTGTTTGTTCCGTAGATTGACACCGTTTGCAGCTTGCCGGTTGCTGAAGCGACGAAAGGGATGACCTCATTTCGAGTGCCATCGAGCCTCGCCATATTTGGGCCTGGGTTTCGATTGCCAACTGTGAGCGAAATGGTGATCGCAGCAGTCAAAACCGAGGAGGCGGTTAAGTCGGACTTAATTGCGACGGCCTTTATCAGGCGCGTACTGGACACTGATATCGCCGATGAGTATAAAAGACTGTTGGAGGTTGGCTCGGCGCCGTCAGTTGTGTAGTAGATCGAGGCGCCGGGTGTGGTTGTCTTCAGCGTGACCACTTGAGCTCCAAAGTACTCTGCGGTTGGGATGTCGGTTGTGGGTGTGGCGCACTGTCCTGTTATTGTGTAATTTCCGGAGAAAACCGGCGAAGAAATTACACTAGGTTTAAATGCGATAGCCTTCACTGTCGCGGAGCTTAAAACGGTTACGCTCCCGTTGTAAACCAAGCCGTAAGATGATGTTGGGTTCGTTCCGTCTATGGTATAGCGAATGGACGCATCGGATGGGTAGACTGAAAAGCTCACTATTTGAGGATACTCCCAAGCGCCTGGGGTGATATTAGGTACTAGGGGGAGGATTTCGGTCTTCGTGATTGCTGGATGAGGGTATGTGTATGGCGTGTAGGATATGGTCCAAGTTGAGCCATTCCATCTATAAAATCGACCACTGGTATTCGGTGGCAATTCAGTGTTCCACGATCCTTCATCGGTAACCCAGTAACCCACGCCTGACTTTGAAGGCTTAATTGCAGCCATCTGACTTGCTGTACCAATACCAACTCCGCTTGATCCGCTGAAGGGTGAGCACTCGTTGTAGTAGTCGCGGTCCGTGTTGATCACCCCTGTCATGTCGTAACTGTATTGATTGACCCCCCAAGGTGTTGTGGCGTCGCCTGCGCGACGATTGCTCCAGAGATATAAAGGCTCCGATCCTCCGGACTTTGGATCTGGGCCGACTCCGATCTGGTCGTCTATTGGCCAATTGGCTCGGGTGGCTACACCGTTGGCTACGGTATAGTCTACAAGTTGAAGCCACCCGAGCTTTGTGGCTGTATTGCCAAAAATCCAGCCTGTACCGCCCCGAATCTCGATCGATGTGTAGTAATCGCTGCCGTGCGTCCAGATATTGTTGTAAACTTCCATCGAGCGGACGCTGCGAGGGGGGGTATTCGAGAATAGTCCGTGTCCGTCGACTTTCATTGGCCCGCTTATTGTATTGAATCGAACTACGCCCCGCGCGTTGGAGTTGAAATCACAAACGTAACCGGGTCCTCGGAATGTATTATGCTCTATGTAGACCGCGTTAGCCGAGCCTCCGGTTGTAGGGGTTTGCCATGAATCGCCTGGGCCGCGCGCGAATATCAACTCATCGGATCCATCGGCGCCTGTGATATCGCAGTTGTCGATCAGTCCATATGACGAAGCATAAACGAAATAGCCGGCTGATCGTGAGCTTGTATGTGTAACATGGCAGATGCGCCATCCATTTGCTCCACTGCATTCAAATATCGTGTGGGCATATCCTGAGGTTGCATTGATTGTTGCGAAGTCGCGTACTACTGCGGATGCGGTAATCCGGATGGTTGCTCCGAATCCGCTGGGTGCGTCGTCTGCGATCTTGATAGTAGTCGCATTGGATCCAGATCCCTTCAGGGTTATTTGTTTGTTGATTGTTAGGAATGTTCCGTTGATGCCCCACGTAAATGTGCCAGGTGGAATTGCAATCGTGTCTCCGTTTGTGGCATCGAAGATGGCACCTTGGACGTCGGGCAATGCCCCGTCTGTACTGTAGAGTGTGCCGGATTTTGTAAATGCTGCTAGTGATGTTGCGATCGCGAGGAAGGCAAGGGCGGCTTTTTTCATGATTGGCGGGAATTTGGAACTCGGAGATGGCTGCCGGTTACTGGGCGGAGGCGATATTGTTTTAACTTACTGAATAGGAGTCTTCGGTTCCCTCACGTAAATTGCGGAAATAATTGGGCTTTTAGATTTTTGCCAATAGCCCAATCTGGTGAATATGGGTACTGTGAAGGTCGTATAGCGGACTGTGGTGGTGCGGAATTGGCTGTATGAGTCGGTCGATTCCTGCACCGATGAGGGACGGACTTGGTGGAGGATTATTGCAATGAAGGGGGATTCGAAAAATTCGAGGAGTCGGTTATGCAGTTTATACCCTGCGGGCGGAGACTGCTTCTTTTGCGGTGTTTCTAGTGATTCGGGTGCACTTTGTTCTAGCATGGCAAATGGCGCATGAATTAGTAGGTTTTTTAACGTTTTTTTGTGCGGGGATCGACTGTTGGTACTATGGTAGCATCCGGAATGCGGAGGAGCTAGGAGGCTCGGTAGGCCCGGAATTGGCTGCGTAAGCTCGGAGCCACTCCTCTAATATTGTTAGGCTGAAGAGTAATTTATGGTGGTCTTCTCGGCCTGCAGCGTGCTCAGCTAAGAGTTTATTCGCTTTGCTGGGATCTATATAATTATAAAAAAGCGAAGTTTCGTCTTCAAAATAATTCTGTAGCTTGCCTTGAAATGATTTTCGAAACCAATCGTCGACCACATTGACTGCAAAGCCCCGCTTCTTTCGCTGCATGACTTCGGTCGGCAGGAATTTCCGGCAGACCTTGCGGTGCAACCACTTTCTGACGCCGTGGCGGACCTTGAAGGAGGCGCCAAGTCGTTGGGAGTACTCCACGACTTCCCGGTCCAAGAAGGGCACCCGCGCCTCGAGACTATGGGCCATCGAGAGTTTGTCGCCGTACATCAGCAGTTCGTCCGGCAGCGACGAGCGCAGCTCGAGCAGTTGGAAGGCGTTGAGTTCGTCGAGGCGCACCATCGCCGGCCGGAATTCCTCCCAGCAGTCCGCGCCGGGGTTCCCGAACGCACTCGTTCGCACCCCCGGCCGAAAGAGGGAGTCGAGCGTGGATTCGGGCGCCAGGGCGAAGACTTTCTGGAAGCGGCGCAATTGATCGTCCTCATCCAGCGAGGCGAGGCCGCGCTTGAGGGTTTCGTTGCGGGGGAGTTTCCGGGCCAGCGCGGCCGTGCCGGCCTGCAGCCACTTGGGGAGCGAGCGCCACGCGGCACCGTAGTGCACACCCAGATGGCGGTTGTAGCCGCCGAACATCTCATCGGGACCCTGCCCGATGAGCGCGACCTTCACGACCTCGCGGGCGCGCTGGCAGACGAAATACATCGGAACGATCGACGACGACGCGACCGGTTCCTCCAGCGACGCGACGATGCGCGGCAGGGCGGTTTCAAAGGTCTGCTGGTCGAGCCGCACCGTGTGATGCTTGGCCCCGTAAATGCGGGCCGTTTCGGCCGCGTCGTCGATTTCGTCGTCACGAAACGACGTGCCGTAGCCGACGGTAAATGTGGGCCAGTCCTTGCCGTGCAGGCGCATCAAGCCGAGTAACAACCCGGAGTCGATCCCTCCGCTTAGCAGCAACCCGAGGGGTACGTCGCTGATCAGGTGGCGTTTCATCGCCGCCTTGTAGAGCTCCAGTAATTGCTCGGCGGCTTCCTCCACGCGGGGTTGCGGCGCAAACGGCGACGGGTTGAACTGGTAATAGCGACTGACTTCCGCGCGACCGTTTTCGACCACCAGTTTTTCACCGGCCGCCAGCTTTTGGATGCCGGCAAACATCGTGCGGGGCGCCGGAGTGTAGCGGTACTTCAGGAACAGCGCGATCGATTCGGGATCAACCTCGGGAGTCGTCGAAAAACCGGCGCGGACGGGTCGCATTTCGGAGCCGAACCACAGGGAGCCGTTTCTCAGGGAGTAGTACAGCTGCTTGATGCCCATCTGGTCGCGCGCCAATACCAGCCGCCGCTTTCGCACGTCCCAAATCGCCAGGCCGAACATCCCGTTGAAACGGTCGAGGACGGCGTCGCCCCATTGTTTATAGCCGTGAACGATGACTTCGGTGTCGCAGTGGGTCCGGAAAACGTGGCCGTGGCCCTCGAGTTCCCGCCGCAACTCCATGAAATTATAAATCTCGCCGTTGAACACCACCCACACCGTCTCCGCTTGGTCCGACATCGGTTGGTGACCCGCGGCAAGATCGATGATCGACAGTCGGCGGAAGCCCAATCCCAGAGCACCCTCCAAATGCATCCCGGAGTCGTCGGGCCCCCGGTGCACAATGGTGTCCATCATCCGCGTAATGGCGTGGGGATCGACCGGGGCGCCTGAGGTGAAATTGTACTGTCCGCAGATTCCGCACATAAAGGAAGGATGGCTGAGTATTCTGGGTCCGCAAACCGACGCGGCGTGGCGTTCGGGACGAGTTAGCTTAAGGTGTGCCCCTGGCGCGGCGTGAAGCGCGCAGGCTACGGACGCGGAACGCCGGCTCTGGTTGCTTGCTTGGTTTGCGCGCCGCGGCGCACGGAGCTACCGGTCAGTCTAAAGACTCCCATCACTGACTTGGCCAATGACGTTGCCCGCGGGTTACGCGACAAGACGTTATCCCGAAACTCCGACAAGGTTCGGCGTAGCGCGACGGCTGCTTGGTACCGTGGCCCGAAGGAGTAGACCGGCTTGGTCGCGACGGGTGCCAATTCGACATGGATCTGAAACGTTTCCGGCTGCCGGGCCGTTACCTCAAAGGTGAGGAGATCATCGTCGAATCCGAACCGCACGGCCCTGCCGTTGACCCACACCTTTTGAACCGTGCCTGGATCTGCGACCCGTTTGCAGAGGTGAAATGAGCCCGGATTTTCGTCGGTTGCTGAAAATTGAAAGCGCGTCGTGAAAAAGCGGATGCGCGCGGCTTGGTCGGACTCGCGTCGGCGCACGTGTGCGGTGGTGGCGAGGTCGTGAAGGCCGGGCCAGCGAACGTTCGGACAAATTTGGCGCAGGTCCCGGGCAAAAGTCTCAATACCCACCAGCCCCGTTCGAAAGTAATCGTGGTGTTCGACCAGAATCGCCGGTCGGCCCAAAAAGAGCGACAGGGCGAAGGGAGCCATGTCTCCCGGGTAATGGCGTTTGAAAATCGGGAAGCCGAAGAGGGCATCCTGCGCAGGCAGGAGCAGGTCGGCGGCGCACACCGTGGTATTGGTGGTATTCCGAGGCAAGCAACCGGTGTTGACCATGCCGAGGAAGGCCCGGTTGTCGGCAAAGGCCCGCCAGCCCTCCAGGGAGCACTGTTCCTGTGGGCAAACGGCTAACGGCGTATAGGGAATTCCGAGACGCTGGGTCTGCCGGGTCATCCGGTCGAGCGCGACCCGGTTTTTGTCGAGGAGCAGGTCGTAGTCGGCCGAGCCGTACTCGTGGTTGTTGTGATCGCAGCCGTGGACGCAGAGGCTGAACTGCGCCGCGTGTTGTTGGAACAAGGCGACATTTTTCGCCTTGGTGCGGCGTGCGTTCCACGGAATGAAGGCCAGCGAAACGTGATAGGCGTTGGTCCGGGCCGACTCGAGCAGGCGCGGAAAGTGGATGAAGCCGTACTCGGGCGTGAGGAGCGGATCGTCGATGACGAAGCCGGCGGTGCGGTCCGGATTGTGCCAGCACGCTTCGCCGAAGGCCGAGCGCAGGAAAATCAGAAACGGCAGACACGCATCGAGGGCGCGCTCGAAATCGAGTTCCTGGGCGAGGGGACGGAAAACGTCGAACACGGCCGGAGTGCTCCAGACGTAGCGTAGCCCGGGAACATCGCCCCAAGTCACAAACGACGGTCCGGCGCCGACGGTCATGAGGGGCGTAATCTGCGAGTCAGGGTTACTGGCAAGGTGAAGGGCGCCGCCAGCGTACCGGCTGAAAGAGCGTCCGGATAGCTCCCTCGTGAGTGAACGCGCGCCTTCCGTGAACCGCACCGACTCGGCGGACGAAATCGGGGTCACTCCGTTGATTGCGTTGCCGGTGAGATGCCTGATCGCCTCCGAAGAGACGGGATCGGCTTTGGTCGCCAGAACCAGCAGAGGATTTTTCCCCGAGTCCCGTTCGGCGAACTGTCGGAGCAAATCTCCCTGCCGTGGCTCCGCCGTAAAGCTGGCGACGTCGACGACCCGACCACTCGGTTCGGAGAGGTGATCCTGCGCCAATAACTGGCTCAACGATACGCTCTCGCACTCCACGCCGTAGAATTCCGCCAAACGCCGCAGAACGACCACATCGGTGCTCGGCGTTTTCGCAAAAAGGAACTGCAAGCGCGGGCGCATTTGAGGAATTTCGCAGGTGGACAAGACGGAAGGCAATGTCCCTTGAGTTTTGGAATTTGCCGTCGCCGCGAGCGCCAGTGAGCAGATGAATCATCCATTTCGCTGGCGCTCGCGGCGACGCGGAAAAGCAACTTCCGAATCTCTTGGCCGGTTGGTATGGAGTTCGGCTC
>CAIJFT010000177.1 GCA_903820035.1 uncultured Opitutia bacterium | reverse complement strand
GACACGCTCTACGGCATTTCCGTGAAATACTACGGCAACGGCCGGCAGGTGGAGGCGATTTATCAGGCTAACCGCGACGTGATGAAGGACCGCACGGATGTGCGCCCGGGGATGACGCTGAAGTTACCCGCGGGTGAAGGCCGGCGCTGAGGCGCCCGGGTCGTTGTTTCGCATGCCGCGCACCTCGCAACGCACCTCGGTCTTTTCGGAATCGCTGATCCGCGAAATGTCGCGGGTCGCCGCGCGTCACAACGCGATCAATCTCGCCCAGGGGTTTCCCGATTGGGATCCGCCGGCGGAGTTGGTGCAGGCGGCCAAAGACGCGATGGACGCGCATCGGCACCAATATGCCGTCACGTGGGGCTCGGCCGAGCTTCGGGTCGCCCTCGCGGCGAAGTTGACCCGCTTCATGGGCATCCCGGTCGACGCCGACCGGGAACTCGTCGTCACCTGCGGAGCAACGGAGGCGATGATGGTGGCGATGATGACGGTGTGCGACCCGGGTGACCGCGTCGGAATGTTTTCGCCGTTCTACGAAAATTACGCGGCGGACGCGATCCTGTCGGGCGCGAAACCGGTCCATGTGCCGCTGCATCCGCCGCACTACCGTTTTGATCCGGACGAATTACGGCGGGCGTTCGCCGGCGGGCTGAAGGCGTTCGTGCTCTGCAATCCCTCGAACCCCTGCGGTCGGGTCTTCACCCGCGAGGAGTTGCGGCAGATCGCGGCGCTCGCGGAGGAGTTCGACGTGTGGGTTTTGACCGACGAGGTGTATGAGCACATCGTCTTTGCGCCGCACCGCCACACGTACTTTGCCACGCTGCCCGGGATGGCGGCGCGCACCCTGATGTGCTCCTCGCTGTCGAAAACATTTTCGATCACGGGTTGGCGCCTCGGCTACGTCCACGCGGCCCCTGGCGTGATTGCACAGGCGCGCAAGGTGCACGATTTCCTCACGGTCGGGGCGGCGGCGCCGTTGCAGCACGCGGTGGTGACGGCGTTGAATTTTCCGGCGACGTACTACGACGGCCTCTGTGCCGAATACGCCGAGTCGCGGGATGTGCTCCTGAGCTATCTCGACCGTACCGGCCTTAGTTACACCCGACCCGAGGGGGCGTACTTCGTGATGCTCGACATCTCGCCCTTTGGCTACGCGAGCGACGTGGAATTCGCCCACTGGATGACACGCGAGATCGGGGTCGCCCCCGTCCCTGGCTCGAGCTTTTTTCCGCACGCGGAGAATCGCTACGTGCGACTCAACTTCGCCAAGAAGCCCGCGACGCTGCACGCCGCGGGGGAGCGGCTGCTGAAGTTGAGGAGAACGTGAGGGTTGGCGGCAGGTTGAGCGACCGAGCCGCTTGGGCGGTGTGACAACCTGAGGGCATGGCCCGCCGTAGGTCAGCTCGCTTGCGAGCGCCGCGTCGATGGATCAGGGCGGGCGCAAGCGCGCTGGCCTACGAAGGCGCGGTCCGGACTGGAGGGCCTCCTGGTCGCTGCGCTCATTCTAGCGCCTCCGGAAATAGGGTAGCCGCGTTGGAGCGCAGCGACCACGTGGTCCTCAGGCGTGACCACGTTTTCGCCTCCGGCTCAAACGCGGCTACCGAAATCTTGGAACCGCTCTAGAGGGGTTCGCAGCGCGCAGCGGCGTGTAAAACGAACGCGGTCTATGGCCTCGTGAATTACGGAACTTTTTTTCCGGGCGCGGGGGATCGAGCGCGATGCAAGTCGGCCCTGTGTTTTTACCCAGTCTGGCACCCGCCGGACTGGGGCGGTCGCTCAACGCTCAACCCCTCCGTCCTTTCCTCAGTGTTTCCCGTGGTCGGTCTTTACGCCGGACATCATGACCTTGTCAGTCCAGGCGAGCATGATGGCGGAGAGGAGGAAAACCGAGTGGATGATCACCTGCCAGCGGATGGCGTCGTTGGGGATGTTGGTCGCGCCCTCGCGGACCTCGATGAACGCTTTCAGCAGGTGGATGGAGGAGATGCTCACGAGCGCGGTGCCGAGTTTGATCTTTAACACACCAGCGTTCACGTGGCTAAGCCACTCGGGCTTGTCGGCCTTGCCGTCGAGATCGAGCCGGGAGACGAAGGTTTCGTACCCGCCGATCACGACCATGATAACCAG
>CAIJFT010000176.1 GCA_903820035.1 uncultured Opitutia bacterium | reverse complement strand
TCACGAGAACGTTGGATTCACTTGGGGGCAGCCAAGGAAGTCACGCTCCTGTTTTCAAGGTAGGGATGGGTTTCGCCGCGTCCGGATATAAATAACCACGTGGGTGGCCAGCAGAAGAGGCACAAGAAATGTCGGCAGTAGGCTGAGCGGGAGAGTTGATAGCGCCATCAGCTGGGCCGGATTTTCGATCAGAAGGTTTGTGGCGGTAAGGATCACGAGCAGCAGATCAACCAAGGCGGCTACGTTCCAGATGACAATCGCGCGTCGGCGGGATTCCGCGGTCAGGGGCGCGAAGGCGACGGGGAGTGCCATGGTGGCTACGATGAGGTCGCCGATGCCTCCGGGCACGGCGAAGGCGCGGGGCAGCTCGCCGCGTTGGAACAGGATAAGAAAGTAAACGCCGACGAATCGTGTGAGGTGAACCAGGACGAGCGTGCGTAGTTCGAGCTGGTTGACCCAGCGGCGGGCCGAGGAAATTCTAAAATAGGCGGCAAGGAGCAGCGCGGTCAGCCCGGCGACAACGCCTTGGATGCCAAAGCGCGGAAGCTGCTGCAGCCAGCCGTCGCGGCCGGCGAAGTAAGCCACGCCGAGCCAGAGCCAAAACACGATGCGGACGACCAAGGCGGGGGGCATGATGCCAAGGACTACGTCAACGCGTTCGTTGGGTGGCGAGTGTGGACTCGCGGCGCGGTTTCCCTTTCGGCGATGCGGGTTCGTGCGCGCGCTTGAAGCTACGGATCCGACGGGCGAAGCCGGTGCCCTGAATTTACGACCAATCCGTGAACGCGGCTACGTGGTCAGGATGGCTGATCTGCAAACCCGCGCGCGGGGTGGCAAATCAGTTCAGGGGTTGAGACGGCGGTGGCAGGCCGTTGCGACGGGAACGACGGGCGTAGTATTCGGCGGAGAAAAGCGCGAAGCCCGGGCGGACGACCCCATTTGGGGTAAATTGCACGTAGCCGTTTTGCGCGGCGATTCGGATCAATTCGCCGCGATGTTGCACGCCCAGCTTGCGGTGCAGGTCGCGCCGGACCGTTGAGACCGTGGCTGGGCTGATGCCAAGTTGGCGTGCCGCGGTGATATCATCGCTACCGTCTCCCACAATGGAGAGAATGACTTGTTCGCCAGCGGTGAGTATTAATGAGAGCGGCGGGGTCTTGATCCTGGAGTGGGTCATGAAGTCAATCAGTGTGGGGCTCCAGTAGCGCCCGCCCGCACCGACGATGCGCAATGCCTCGGCCAACCCCTCGGGGCGCTCTGCGTTTGAATCAAAGACCCCGGGAATGGCCAGGCGTCGCAGTGCATCCATCATCCGGTATTGTCGTTCAGCCGTTACAACCAGCACGCGATGTGCGTTTGGTCGGCGGGAGAACCAGCGCATCAGCAGTTCGATGACGTCGCCTTCGATTGAGGCGCCGGCTCCAGTGATGAGGAGATCGGCGTTCTCGCGGTGGAGGGTCTCGCTCGCTTCGGGGGCGTTGGTGGCAACTGTTATCTTGGCGCCGGGGAAAACAGCCGAGGAGATGTTGCGGATGGCTTCGGCGTAAAAGCGATCTGCAAGAAGAATCACAACACTGCTGACCGTGGGACGGGGTAATGGGTTCATGCGGTCGATCAAGTTTGAGCGGGCCCGAAAACCAACGACGGTGCCGTAATTTATCCGTAAGCTAAATTTCGGTCACTTGCGTCGCCCCTTTGATTTTCGCCCTGGTTTTCCGGGGGGTGCATTGTGCAACCGGTAGCCCGCCTTCGGCACCACTTCGATCCAGCGGCGTAAATTTAGGCCGATGCGGCCAAATGAGGCGGCCAGCTTGCCCAGTAGAACCCTCATGTTGCTCGTGTCCCCGGTGAACTTCCGACGGAAGACTTCGTCGTAGAGTGATTCGTAACGAATGACCGCACCGCGGGCGTGAAAGAGCGATTCGGTCAATTCGGCTTCCTTGGGCGTAAGCCGGGTCGCTTTTCCCCGTCTCTGCAAGACCCGGTCGGACAGTGAGAGTTCTGCTCCCGCGACGCAAATGGAGCGCGGAGTCTGGGCTTTGCGGATCGTCCTCGAGACTTGAGGAATCAAGAGGAATTTCGAGAGGTAGGCCGTCAATATCTCGGTTCTCACTGGGTCTCGTTGGACGTAGTCGGCCCCGAGTGTTATCTGTCTGGCCTCAGCGGCATGCGAGACAGCGGCATCAATCAGGACGATGATCTTCGGGGTCTCGCCGCCGGTTAGGGTGCGCAATTGGAGTATCACTTCATCAGCGTAACCGTCGCTGAGTTTGTGGCGTACGAGAACTACGCGCGGCACAGCGCGATGAAATTCACGGGTGGCTGAGCGGACTGAGTCGAAATCAGTGGCGATCCACCCGTGGGACTCGCAAAGCATCGCAAAGGCGAGGCGTTCCGAACGCGTACTACTAACGATGGCAATCACGTTTGAGTATCGAGGAAAAGCGAGGAGTCAGGAGGGTAAGGCAAGAATAAGGCTGAATTGGTCGGATTCCGGGCGAGTTGAGACGCCGAGTAGTCCGTGCGCTTTCTGGATCCCATTGACGAGTCCGCGGGCTGCGATGGTGCAAAATGGCGCATACTGCCCCTTAAGCCACGCATCGATTTCAGGGCGTGAAAGTGACTGGCCGGCGGCGGAAATGGTGATGGCGACGCCGGCATGGCTAGAGCGTGCGCCTTTTCGATTTAGCCAGTGCTTGTCGCGCACGGTTGGATCCCGGAAAATCACCTCCATTCGGTCGAACGTAGAAAGCCTGATGCTGATTGTGGTGCCAGGTGCGGCGAGTTCAATGGCTGCCAAGACGGCAGGAACCACCAGCAGGAGAAATTCGATGCCGCTCAAATTTTTGACCTCGTACCGTTCGCGGGGCAGCGAGAAGTCGATGCTCTTTTGAGAGTGTTCCGCTCCGCTGGAGCGGAGCGCGATTTCAATCGCGTGGCGGAGGCCTTCTCCGACCAGGGCCGGCGAACTGTCCCGACTGGCGTAGGCGGAACTGAAAAAGCTCTCCGCAGCCGTTGTTGCGGCCGCGGCGGTCTTCCTTGCCTCCTCGAGGCTGCGGGAGAGCAGCGAAAGGTGCGGGTCTAGCCTGACGCGGGCGGCGACCGTCGATGCTGCGGTCGCGAGATGTGCGTGGATGGTGGTGAGAAAGCTTGCCGTTTGACTGAGCGCGTCGCGAGCGGTCTGGGAAGCCACCAGTTCAACGTCACGCTCAAGTAGGGCGGCATGGGTTTCGGCAGCGATTTCCGCCGATTGAGCTGCCAAGCCAGATTCCGTTCGGCGTCGGCGGGTCCGCCGGATCCAATCGGGGAGCCGGCCTTCAAGTTCGGCTCTTGCCGGCAGTGGCTTTGGGATAAAGTCGTAGACCTGAAGTGGGATTAGCTTACGCAGATTCTCCTGCGAATCAAATGCGCTCAGAATTACGAAGCCTAAACATGGATCGAATGATTGGGCCAACTCGATGAACTTCAGGCCGGTGAGCTTCGGCATGTGGATGTCTGTGATGCAGAGGTCGAATTGGCAGCCGCGGATTTTATCCAGGGCGTCGACACCGTCGAAGCAATATATTACCTCATGCTGATGGCCAAGACGCAGCCTGAGAGACGCATGAACCTGACTTTCGTCGTCGACGACGAGAATTCGTGGTGTTAGCAACTCAGAAATGTCCTGGAGCATGGTGTTGCAAACTTGAAATGGAGTTAGGCAACTAAAGGGTGTTTGTCGGAATTGATTGCCTGAGCTGGCGATAAAGAACCGGTGGGTTGGGTGCTTTTCTGCGGAATTGTAACCTCGAAGGTGGTGCCGGCGCCTACGGCGGTTCGAACGTGTATTTCGCCCTCATAGAGATCAACAATCCGCTGGTTTATGGCTAGTCCCAAGCCGAACCCTCGGACCTCATTGCCGAGGTCTTTTGTGGTAAAGTAAGGTTCAAATATACGAGGGAGTATATCGGGTGGGATACCAGTGCCGCTATCGGAGACGGAAAACTTTAGTTTTCCATCTATGGTGCGTTCGGTATGCATATTTATATGGCCTCCTGAAGTGGAGGCATCGATTGCGTTGTCTGCTAAGTTGGTGAGTAATCTAATTAAAAGGACGCGATCCGCGTAAATCGGTTCTGTGGTTGAGGGAAGGACTTCTATGCGGATAGATTTACGATCGGCCTTTTCTTGCAGGGTTGCCGCCGCTTCTTTTAGCAGGTTGTATGGTTCGACGAACTCTATTCGGGGTGCTAGTTGTTTGGAGAAAAAGTGCGCCTCATCAATATAGTCATTAATAACGCGGATGGATTGGCGCGCGGCGGAGTATATTGGCGTTTCAGAGAAATGCGGAGTCCTCTCATTTTCGAGGGTCTTAAGGAACGCGGAAACCGGGGTGATCAGGTTTTTAAGGTCGTGGGCTAGGCTGCGGGATATGTCTGCGACGCTTTCGAGCCGGGTCTGCATTTCGAGTTGGGAGCTCAGCTGTGAACGTAAGAGGAGGTTGTCCATGAGTTCGGCGATATTTTGGATTCTCTCGATTTCGGGGTAGGTGAAAGGGGCGCTACTCTGCTTGGTGCTGAGTGTAATCAATAGTGAAGGTTCGGGGTTGCCGCGCGGAATGGGGCAGACGAGGGCGAGGCCATGCGTGTCAAGCATGCGTCCCAGCTCCGTGAGCCCCGGCGTCGGTCGTCGTCTTTCCAAGGATTCCGGCGTGGCCCAACCTATTTTACAGAGTGAATCGTACCCGGCGGAGTGCTTTTGCAACGTTTTTTCGCCGGCGCGGTAGCAGCCCTTTTGGTTGAAAAGGAAGCTGGCCTGCTTGCTGCCGTAGTGGGTCTGTAAGATATGCTCGAACTGCGTTACAAGGTGGGTCCTTGAGGGCTCGGCTCTTGCTGCCTCAATAACCATTTTGCGGAGTTTGGTGTGTGACTTTCCGCCGTCGAGGCCTAGCCAAATTCGGGTGCTTCTATCAAGCCATGATAAAAGCAGGCAAGATGTGCAAATAATCCCTGCTGTTTCCAGCGATATTCGAGATGAATTATTTGGGGCGGTTGTTTGGATTGTAAAAAGGATGAAGAAGCATGCGGCGACCAGAAGCTTCTGGGCGCATGAGATTATAATTTGTATCGGGTTGAATACTCTGGGGACTGTTAATATTATGGCCGTTATGCAGAACGCCGCAAGAATTGAAAATATTGCAAGTTGCTTTAAAAAATATATCCGATAGAGGTTTCCAAGGATGAAAAATAATACAGTTATTGTAGAG
>CAIJFT010000175.1 GCA_903820035.1 uncultured Opitutia bacterium | reverse complement strand
TTCGGCAGCGTGATGCGGCGAAAGAGCTCGCTGGCCTTGAGATCGCCATCCTTGAGCACGGCGCCGGTTTCGGAGCCCCGCCGGATCTGCTCGAGCGTGTCGAGGCGCAGCCTGGCCTTTTGCTTGTCCGCGCCGTGACACGCCACGCAGTGGCGGTCCAGGGTCGGCGCGATCCGGGCCTGGTAAAACGTCACCTCCGCGCGGCCGGCAACCGCGCCGCCGAACACCGCGGCGACGGCGAATAGTTTAAGCGAGGATGTCATGGATAACCTGCGACGGCAGGACGCCGGTAAGCTTTTGATCGAGGCCGAGGTGCTTGTAGGTGAGCTTGCTGTGGTCGATGCCGAAGAGATGCAGCATCGTGGCGTGCAGGTCGCGGATGTGCACCGGATCGCGCGCGATGTTATAGGAGAAATCATCGGTTTCACCGTAGCTGATGCCGGGCTTCACGCCGCCGCCCGCCATCCACATGCTGAAGCAACGCGGATGGTGGTCGCGGCCGTAGTTGTCGGGCCGGAGCGTACCCTGCGAGTAACAGGTACGGCCGAATTCGCCGCCCCAAACGACCAGCGTGTCGTCAAGCAGGCCGCGGCGCTTGAGATCGGTGAGCAGCGCGTACGTCGGGCGATCGGAGTCCTCCGCCATCAGTTTGATGTTTACCGGCAGGTTGCTGTGCTGGTCCCAGCTGCGGAGAAACACCTGCGTGAACCGTACGCCGCGTTCGGCGAGCCGGCGGGCCATCAGACAGTTGTAGGCAAACGTGCCCGGCTCCTTCGCCTTCGGACCGTAGAGATCCCAGGTCGATTGCGGCTCGTTGGAGAAGTCGGCCAACTCCGGCACCGACGTCTGCATCCGGAACGCCATCTCGTATTGGGAAATACGGGCGTTGATCTCCGGATCGCCGACGCGCTCGAAGAGCTGGCGGTTGAGGTCGTTGACACCGTCGATCATGGCGCGGCGCACGTCGCCCCCGATGCCGGTCGGGTTGTTCAGATGCAGCACCGGGTCGCTGCCCGCCCGCAGCGCCACCGCGGCGTGTTCGGGCGAGAGGAAGCCCGAAGACCAAAGCCGGTTCGACAGCGCCTGCACGTTGGTGCGGTGCGGCATTTTCGAGGTCATCACGACGAAGGTCGGCAATTCCTCGTTCATCGCGCCGAGGCCGTACGACAGCCACGCCCCGAGCGAGGGCCGGCCGGGGAACATGTTGCCCGTGGTGATCTGCAGAATCGCCGGCTCATGGTTGATCGCCTCGGTGTGCAGCGACTTCAGGACGCAGAGCTCGTCGGCCACTTTGGCCGTGTAGGGGAAAAGCTCGGACACCCAATGGCCGGACTTTCCGTGCTGCGCGAATTTGTACAGGCTCGGCGCGATCGGGAACCGCACCTGACTCGCGGTCATTCCGGTCAGGGTCTGGCCGCCGCGCACCGACTCCGGCAGATCCTGGTCGAACATCCGCGCGAGCGCCGGCTTGTAGTCCCACGTCTCGAACTGGGACGGCGACCCCGCCATAAAGAGGTAGATCGCGCGCTTGGCCTTCGGCGCGTAGTTGGGAAACAACGCCGGCCCCGCGCCCCCCGCCGACGCGTTGGCGAAAGCCGTGGGCGCGCTGCGGCCGAGGAGCGTCGCGAGGCCGGCCCAGCCGAGCGCCTTCACTCCCTTGCCAAGAAAGTGCCGGCGGGTTTCAAGCTCGAGCCACTCGCGCTTTAGGCCGAGCGGCACCTGCGGCAAGTCCCAGACGGTGGGATTTTCGCCGCCGTGGTCCGAGCAGAGGTGTTGATCCGGGGTGGACAGAGGGTCGTTCGTCATGGCGGGGACAAGGCGGGGGAGGATCGCGTGGCGCGGTTCGCCGCTTACTTCGTCAGAAATTCGTCGAGGTTGAGAAACTGGCTCGCGACCATCGCCCACGTGGCGACTTCAGCGGCGGGCAAAGCAGCGTCGGCCGGGGACTCGCCGATGGCCAGCAGGGCCTTGGCTTCGGCCGGGGCGGAAGCAAACGCCGCCCGGAATTTCTCGGCCGTCCCCGCAAGCACGGTCGCCTCGCGGGCGTCGAGGGTGCGCGCGAGCGTCGCTTGCGCGAGGACGTTGAGGCGCCGGCTGGTATCGGGAGCAGCGCGGACCGCGCGTTCGCCGAGCTTGCGGGCCGCTTCGACCCATTGCGGGTCGTTCATCGTCACAAATGCCTGCAGCGGCGTATTGGTCCGCGCGCGCTTGGTGCACACCATTTCACGCGACGTGGCGTCGAAAGTTTCGAGGCTCGCCGGGGCCGATGCGCGTTTCCAAAACGTGTAAACGCTGCGGCGGTACAACCCGTCGCCCTTGTCCGGGACATACGTGCGGGTGTTCGACTCGGGCATCGCCACTTCCTCCCAAATCCCCGGCGGCTGATACGGCCGCACCGAAGGTCCGCCAATTTTTTCCACGAGCAGACCGGCGACGGCGAGCGCGCTGTCGCGCAGCATTTCGCCGTCCATCCGAAAGCGCGGACCGCGGGCCAGCAGCTTGTTCGCGGGATCCGCGGCAAGGTGCGCCGGTGTAGCCGCGGCGGTCTGCCGGTAGGTCGCGGACGTCACGATCAAACGGTACAATTGCTTCACGTCCCAACCGCTCTCGCGAAACTCCACCGCGAGCCAGTCGAGCAATTCGGGATGCGTCGGGCGTTCACCCATCACGCCGAAGTCGCCGGCGGTGTCGACCAGCCCGCGCCCGAAGACTTCCTGCCACATGCGGTTCACCACCACGCGGGCCATCAACGGTTGTTCCGGCGCGACCAGCCACTCGGCCAGGCCGCGGCGGTTGCGCGGAACGCCCGGGGGCAGCCCGGGCAGGAAGTGCGGCACCGTCGGCTCCACGCGTTCCACGCGCGCAAAATAATCGCCGCGCTTCAGGAGGTCGGCGTAGGCGGGCGACGTCTTTTCCAACGCAATCAACGTCGCCGTACCGTCCTTGGAGAGCGCATCAAACGCCGCGTCGTGCGCCGCGACCGCGGCGGCGAGGGCCATCGTCTCCGGCTCCTTTTCCCCGAGATAGAATCGGTCGGCGACGACGAATTTTTCGTCGGTCGTCCACTTCGTCGCATCCGGCTGGCGCGCGACGATCTCGCTCGCCCGGTCCTCGAAGGGCAAGCGCGCCACTTCCTCCGGCGCCAACGCGCGGCGGTAAAAACGGATATCCTGGAAACGCGTCTCGCGCATCGGCAGGTAATCGTCGCGGCGACCGAGGTGCATCGCCGCGTCGGTCCGGATCGTGTCCTTCGGCAACATCGTATCGAGCTTCACATCGAGGTCGGCGGGCTGGCCGTTGAGGTAGACCTTGATCCCGCTCGCACGGCCGCTGCCGTTATAGGTGAAGAAACAGTGCAGCCACTCGTCGCGCGTGAACGCACCCAGCCGCGTCGCAACCTGGATGCCGCGCTTGGCCGTCGGCGGCGGCGCGAGCGCGGTTTTTTTCGCGCTGCGTTTCGGCGCGGGGCCCTTCGCCACCGCGGGGGCGGGCTCGGGGATCGCGGCGTCCTTTTCCATATCGGGCGTAAAGCTCACGAAAAGCACCAGTCCGTCCTGGTAGACATCCCAGCCCGCACCGGTGCGGCGCTTCTCATCACCCATACGGGCCAGGAGCGAGCCACTGCCCGTACCCGTCCGCACGCCGCCGCCGGGCTTCGCGCGCAGCATCATCCAGCCGCCGGCGGAGAACTTGTCGGACAAGTCGACGTCACCCGAGGCCCCCAGGCTGAGGCGCGTGAGGATGTCCATGCGCATTGACGGCCAGAGCCAGGTATTCTCGCCCCAGACGAGGGGATTGGTGTCGGCCTTGAACGTTTTGATTTTCGCCTGCGGCGCGCTGTTCTGCAGCACGTCACCGCGGCCTTCATCGAGACGCAGGCGCAACTCCAGGGCATCGGTCGCGACCGGCACCGGCCGGTTGCCGGCCGCGAGCCACGCGGCGGTGAGCTCGCGGGCACGGGCCCGGCGCGGCTCGAGTTTTTCCTGCAGCTCCGCGCGGGCCTTGAAGACAAACTCGGCCGCCGCCCGCGTCTCGGGCTTCGGCAGGCGGAAGACGGGCGGCGGCTCCGCGATATTGAGGTCCCACGGCTTCTCCACCGTGTTGCCGAGGTAGGCCGCGAGGCCGTAGAAATCGCGCTGCGAAATCGGATCGAACTTATGGTCATGGCACGCCGCGCAGGCCGTCGTCAGCCCGAGGAAGGTCTGCCCGAAGGCCTCGACGCGGTCGCGCGTCTGGTTCACGTAAACCTCCTCGGGAATCGTACCGCCTTCGTTGGTCGTCAGGTTGCAGCGCATGAACCCGGTTGCCGCGAGTTCGTCGAAATTCTTGGCGGGCAGCAGATCGCCGGCGAGCTGTTCGCGGACAAACGTATCGAAGCGTTTGTTACCGTTGAACGCGCGAATCAGGTAATCACGGTACGGCCAGACGGCGCGGTAATTATCGAAATGGATGCCGTGCGTGTCGGCGTAGCGCACGTAGTCGAGCCAGTAACGGGTGCGGTGCTCACCATAGCGCGGGCTCGCCAGCAGCCGGTCCACGACCCGCTCGTAGGCGCCGGGCGCCGCGTCGGCCAGAAACGCGTCCACCTCCACGGTGGTCGGTACGACACCGGTCAAGTCCAACGTGACGCGGCGGAGCAGCGCGCGCCGATCGGCTTCGGGCGAAGGCGCGAGTCCCTCCGGCGCGAGACGGGCGCGGATAAAGGCATCAATCGGATTGGCCGGATGGCCGGCAACCCCGGGCACCGCCGGGCGCCGCGGCGCGAGAAACGCCCAGTGCTCCTCGTACTCCGCGCCCTCGGTGATCCACTGCCGCAACAGCGCGATCTGCGCCGGCTTGAGGGTTTTGTGCGCCTCGGGTGGCGGCATGACCTTCTTCTCGTCCTTGGATTCGATGCGCTGCAGGAGCGGACTTGCGTCGGGCTTGCCCGCCACGAGCACCGGCCCGCCGTCCTTGCGCTTGGCCAATGCATACTCGGCGCGGTCGAGCCGCAGTTCGGCCTTGCGCGAACCGGGGTCCGTGCCGTGGCACGCGTAGCAGTTCTCCGCGAGGATCGGCTGGATGTGCGCGTTGAATGAAAGCTTCTTCTTGGGCGCGCCACCGGCGGCCGGCGCCACGGTCGCAGCCGGCATCGGCGCGGGCTTGGCTGCGACGGCGTCGGTTACTCCCGTACCGCAACCGGCTTGGAGCAACAAAGCCGCCATTGGAAGAGCCACGAGGACGGGAAAAGCAAAGCGACGGATCATCAGGCAAAGGGGATATTTCGATGGAAAGATTCAGCGCGGAGATGAC
>CAIJFT010000174.1 GCA_903820035.1 uncultured Opitutia bacterium | reverse complement strand
TTTCTCGACCAACACCTTCCCGAGTTGGGAGCGCGCGCACCCGTACCGGTATCTCGCCCATAACGGCGAAATCAACACGCTGCGCGGTAACATGAACTGGATGCACGCCCGCCAGGCGCTGTTTGCCAGCGAGGCCTTCGGGGACGACATCAAGAAGATACTCCCGATCATCAACCCGAACGGCTCGGACTCGTCGATGTTCGACAACACCCTCGAACTCCTCGTCCTCGCCGGTCGCCCGATGGCGCATGCGATGATGATGATGATCCCCGAGCCGTGGTCCAACCACGAGTCGATGGACGACGAGCGCCGCGCGTTCTACCAGTATCACTCCTGCCTGATGGAGCCGTGGGACGGCCCCGCCTCCATCGCGTTCACCGACGGTACCCAGATGGGCGCCATCCTCGACCGCAACGGCCTGCGCCCGTCTCGTTATTACGTTACCAAGGACGGCGTTGTCATCATGGCCTCCGAGGCCGGGGTGCTCGATATTCCGACCGATCAGGTGGTCCGCAAGGGCCGCCTGCAACCTGGTCGTATGTTTTTGGTTGATACTGCGCAGGGCCGCATCATCGAGGATGAGGAAATCAAACGTGAGGTCTGCCGCGCCCAGCCCTATCGCCAGTGGCTCAGCGAGCACTTGGTACACCTGAGCGATCTCCCCGAGGCGCCAAAGGTTGAGGCGCCCGACCACGAGACGCTGCTGCAGCGCCAGATCGCCTTTGGCTACACCTACGAGGACGAGCGCGTAGTGCTCACCCCGATGGCCAAGGACGGCGTCGAGGCCATCGGCTCGATGGGTAACGATGCCGCGCTGGCGGTGCTCTCCAATAAGCCGCGCCTGCTCTACGATTACTTCAAGCAACTGTTTGCGCAGGTCACGAACCCGCCGATCGACTCCATCCGCGAAGAGATCGTCACCTCCGCCGAAACCCGCCTCGGTTCCGAGGGCAACCTCCTCAACCCGGAGCCGACCGCCTGCCGTCGCGTGGAGCTGAAGTGGCCCGTCCTCACCAACGAGGAATTCGGCAAGATCCGTCGGACCAATCTGCCCGGTCTCCGTACCGGCGTGCTGCCGATCCTGTTCCGCGTCACGCGCGGCGAGAAGGGTCTGGCCAAGTCGATGGAGGAGCTCTCCGTCATGGCCCGCCGCATGATCGAGGAAGAGGAGATCAATGTAATCATCCTCAGCGACCGCGGGGTCACCCGCGACTACGCTCCGATTCCTGCGCTGCTCGCCGTCGCCGGCCTGCATCACTACCTCATCCGGGAGGGCTTGCGTACGCGCGTTTCGCTCGTGCTCGAGACCGGTGAGGCCCGCGAGGTCCACCACTTCGCGCTCCTGATCGGCTACGGCTGCTCCGCGATCAACCCGTATGTGGCCTTCGAGACAATCGACGACATGATCCGCGAGGGCATGCTCACGACGATCGACCACAAGAAGGCCTGCGCTAACTTCGTGAAGGCCGCGTCCAAGGGCGTCGTCAAGGTCATGTCCAAGATGGGCATCTCCGCGATCCAGTCATACCGCGGCGCCCAGGTGTTCGAGGCCCTCGGCCTGCGCCAGGACGTGATCGATCATTACTTCACCTGGACGCCCTCCCGCGTTGGCGGCATCGGTCTCGATGTCATCGCGCAGGAGGTGCTCATGCGGCACCGTGCCGCATATCCGGAACGGGCGGTCAACGGCCATGTGCTGCCCGTCGGCGGTATCTACCAGTGGCGCGCGGAGGGCGAGGCCCACCTGTTCACGCCGGAGTCCATCCATGCGCTGCAAAAGGCGGTGCGCGGCAACAGCAAGGCGGCGTACATCACCTACACGAAGCTGATCAACGACCAGTCGAGGCAACTCTGCACGCTGCGCAGCCTGCTCGACTTCAAGAGCGGCAATGCGCCAATCCCGCTCGAGGAGGTCGATTCCGCGGAAAAAATCATGAAGCGCTTTAAGACGGGCGCCATGTCGTACGGCTCCATCTCGAAAGAGGCGCACGAAACGCTGGCCATCGCGATGAACCGCATTGGCGGAAAGTCCAACACCGGTGAGGGCGGCGAGGATCCCGAGCGCTTCACCTGGACCAACGCCCAGGGCGATTCCAAGAACTCCGCGATCAAGCAGGTCGCCTCCGGCCGCTTTGGGGTGACCAGCGAGTACCTGGTCAGCGCCCGCGAAATCCAGATCAAGATGGCGCAGGGCGCGAAGCCCGGCGAGGGCGGCCAGTTGCCCGGCAGCAAGGTCTACCCGTGGGTTGCCAAGACCCGCGGTACCACCGCCGGCGTCGGCCTCATCTCCCCGCCGCCGCACCATGACATTTACTCCATCGAGGATCTCGCCGAGCTGATCCACGATCTCAAGAACAGCAATAAGGATGCCCGCATCAGCGTGAAGCTGGTGTCCGAGGTCGGCGTCGGCACCATCGCCGCCGGCGTCGCCAAGGCGCACGCCGATGTCGTACTTATTTCCGGATACGACGGGGGCACGGGCGCCTCGCCCCAGACCTCGCTGCAGCACGCCGGCCTGCCGTGGGAACTCGGCCTGGCCGAGACGCACCAGACGCTCGTCCTGAACAACCTCCGCTCCCGCATCGCGGTCGAGACCGACGGCCAGCTTAAAACCGGCCGCGACGTGATCATCGCCGCGCTGCTTGGCGCCGAAGAGTTCGGCTTTGCCACCGCGCCGCTCGTTTCGACGGGCTGTATCATGATGCGCGTGTGTCATCTCAATACGTGTCCCGCCGGCGTCGCCACGCAGGACCCCCAGCTCCGCGCCCGGTTTGCCGGCAAACCCGAGCACGTGGTGAACTTTATGAAGTTCATCGCCGAGGACATGCGTGAAATCATGGCTTCGCTCGGCTTCCGCACCATCGAGGAGATGATCGGCCGCACCGACCGGCTCGAGGCGCGCAAGGCGGTCGACCACTGGAAAGCCAAGGGCCTCGATTTCTCCAACATCCTCTACCAGCCGGACGTCGGTCCCGAAATCGGCCGCTTCTGCCAGATGAAGCAGGACCACGGGATCGATCGTTCGCTCGATGTCACCCAACTCCTCGAGATCTGCAAGCCGGCGATCGAGCGCGGTGAAAAGGTCATTGCCGAACTTCCGATCCGCAACGTCAACCGCGTGGTCGGCACGATCACCAGCGGCCAGATTACTAAGAAATACGGCGCGACGGGCCTGCCCGAGGATACGATCAAGTTGAAGTTCACCGGTTCCGCCGGCCAGAGCTTCGGCGCTTTTGTCACCCGCGGGATGACGCTCGCGATCGAGGGCGACGCCAACGACTACTTCGGCAAGGGCCTGTCGGGTGGCAAACTGATCGTGTATCCACCGGTCAACGCCACCTTTAAGGCCGAGGAAAATATGATCATCGGCAACGTCGCCTTTTACGGCGCGAGCGCGGGTGAGGCTTATGTCCGCGGCCTCGCGGGCGAGCGTTTCGCCGTCCGTAACTCCGGCGTCACCGTGGTCGTCGAGGGAGTTGGTGACAACGGCTGCGAGTACATGACCGGCGGTAACGTCGTCGTGCTCGGCCGCGCCGGCCGCAACTTCGGCGCCGGCATGTCCGGAGGCGTCGGCTACGTGCTCGATGAAACCGCGGACTTCGCCAAGCGGGTCAATGTCCAGATGGTCGCTGTCGAGAAGGTCGAGGACGCGAAGGAAATCGCCGCCCTGCGCGCGATGATCCAGAAACACTTCGACTACACGAAGAGTACCCGGGCCAAGGAAATCTTGGACAACTGGGCCGCTTCCCTGCCCAAGTTCGTCAAGGTCATGCCCAAGGACTACAAGCGCATGCTTGCCTGCATCGAGCGCGCCCAGGCCCAGGGCCTCACCGGCGACGAGGCCATCATGGCTGCCTTTGAGGAAAACGCCCGCGACACCTCGCGCGTCGGCGGCAACTAACCCGGCGTTCCCGCCTCCGCGCCAAAATCCCCCCTCCAACCTTTCCTTCCATGGGTAAACCAACTGGCTTCATCGAGTACCTGCGCGAACTGCCCGTCGACCGCACGCCCACCGAGCGTGTGCGCGACTGGAAAGAGTTCCACCAACACATGGAGGAGAAAAAACTCCGCCAGCAGGGCGCGCGCTGCATGGATTGCGGCATTCCATTCTGTCACTCCGGGAAATTGATCAGCGGCATGGCGAGCGGCTGCCCGATCAACAACCTCATCCCCGAATGGAACGACCTCGTTTATCGGGGCCTCTGGAAAGAGGCGCTCGAGCGCCTGCACAAGACGAACAATTTCCCCGAGTTCACCGGCCGCGTGTGCCCGGCCCCGTGTGAAGGTTCGTGCACACTCGGCATCAATGCCCCGCCGGTCACGATTAAGAATATCGAAGCCACGATCATCGACCACGGTTGGGACGAAGGTTGGGTTATGCCCGAGGCGCCGAAGGTGCGCACCGGCAAGAAGGTCGCCGTTATCGGCTCCGGCCCCGCGGGACTCTCCGCCGCCGCGCAGCTCAACAAGGCCGGGCATACCGTGACGGTGTTTGAGCGCGCCGACCGGCCGGGCGGACTGCTCATGTACGGCATCCCGAACATGAAGCTCGACAAGCAGGAGGTTGTCCTGCGCCGCATCAAGTTGATGGAGCAGGAGGGCATCAAGTTCATCTGCAACGCCAACGTCGGCGATAACGTCGAGCCGCAGATTTTCCTGAAGGAATACGACGCGACCGTCATCTGCACCGGCGCCACCCAGCCCCGTGATCTGCCGATCGAAGGCCGCAGTCTCAAGGGCGTACACTTCGCCATGGAGTTCCTCACCGCGAACACGAAGGCGGTGCTCAACCAGGGCTCCGGCGAGCACTCGCCGATCAACGCCAAGGGCAAGGATATCGTCGTCATCGGCGGCGGCGACACGGGCACCGACTGTGTCGGCACCTCGATCCGCCACGGCTGCAAGAGCCTCGTGCAGATTGAAATTCTCCCGAAGCCGCCGTTGGAGCGGACGGCCGATAATCCGTGGCCGGAGTGGCCGAAGACCTACAAGATGGATTACGGTCAGGAGGAGGCCGCCGCCAGGTTCGGCGCTGATCCGCGCGTCTATCTCACCACGGTGAAAAAATTCGTCGGCGACGAGCAGGGCAATGTGAAGGAACTCGTGACCGTCGAAATCAAATGGGAGAAGAACGACAAGGGTCAGTTCGTCCCGAAGGAAATTCCCGGCACCGAACAAACCCGCCCCGCGCAGCTCGTGCTGCTCGCCATGGGCTTCCTCGGACCCGAGCAGATGCTGCTCAAGGAAATCAAGGTGGAGACGGATGCCCGCTCGAACATCAAGGCCGAGCACGGGGCGTTTACGACCAGCCTCAAGGGGGTCTTTGCTGCCGGCGACTGCCGCCGCGGCCAGAGCCTCGTCGTCTGGGCGATCAATGAGGGCCGCGGCGCCGCGCGCGAGTGCGACCGCTACCTGATGGGCTACACGGATCTGCCGTAAGCCGAGGTCGCCGTTTCAATATCAAGGGCGCACCGGAATTTCCGGTGCGCCCCTTTTTTTCGGATTATTCCTCCGAAGCAATCCAACGGCGGTCTGCGCTCATACACCGGCCGGTGCGTCCTTCAACCCGCCGGTCAGGTATGAATCGTAGGCGGCGAGATCGAGCACGCCGGTGCCGCTCAGGCCGATCACGATTACCCGCTTTTTCCCTTCGGTGCGGCAGGCGATCGCCTCGTCGACCGCCGCCGCGATGGCGTGCGCCGATTCCGGGGCGGGCACAATGCCTTCGCTGCGGGCGAACAAAACCGCGGATTCGAAGACTTTGGTTTGTGGATACGCCATGGCCTCGATCAGTCCGAGCTTGAGGCAGTGGCTGACCATCGGGGCCATGCCGTGGTAACGCAGGCCGCCCGCGTGGATGCTGGGCGGCATGAAATTGTGGCCCAGCGTATGCATCATCATCAGCGGCGTGGTCTCCGCGGTGTCGCCAAAGTCGTAGCGTAATTCACCCTGGGTCAGGGACGGACACGACCTGGGCTCGACCGCGACGATGCGCGTCTTTTTCCCAGACTTGAGCTTCCGTTCGACGAACGGGAAGGCGAGGCCGGCAAAATTGCTGCCGCCACCCGCACAACCGAAGATCACGTCGGGTTCCTCGCCGGCCATGGCCATCTGCCGGATTGCTTCCTGGCCGATCACCGACTGGTGCAGGCACACGTGGTTCAGCACGCTGCCCAAGGCGTACTTGGTTCCCGGATGCTTCATCGTATCCTCAATGGCCTCGCTG
>CAIJFT010000173.1 GCA_903820035.1 uncultured Opitutia bacterium | reverse complement strand
GTTTGAGCCGAAGGCGAAAACGGAGTGATGCATCCGGGACTACGTTGGCCCTGCGCTCCAACGCGGCGCCGACTCTCCTGAAAACACGCTGGCCGCGCGCTCACGCGCGCGGCTACCGCGGAACCCTCAACCGCCCGACGGTTTCGAGAAGTCGCCGGCCGTCACGATCACGAGCTTCGCGGGATCGAGGTGACGGCGAAGCGCGGCGTTGACCGTTTCCGGCGTAAGGGCCTGCAGCTTCTTTTCGAAATCGGCCTGCCACTGCATGGTCCTTCCAGCCTGCCGCACGGCGGCCAAGGCGCCGGCGATGGCGGCGTCGTTCGCCCGCGCCACCTTTTGTGAATCAAGATAACCCTGCCGCGCCCGGATCACTTCTTCGGCGGTGACGCCGTCGCGCAGGAGGCGTTGCAACTCGTCCTGCACGCACACTTCAAGGCGCGCCATGTTTTGCGGATTACAGATTGCGGTGATCGAAAATGCCCCGCGCGCATCAAACGCGGACGCGGTCAACGCGGAGGTCACGCCGTAGGAAAGCCCCTCCTGCTGCCGGATCCGGATGCCGAGACGCGAGGAGAGGGTGCTCGAACCGAGGATCGCGTTGCCCAAAACCAACGCCGGGTAGTCGGGGTGGTCGTCCCGCAGCGGCAACATTATCCCCGCGGCATACGTCGCGTTCGCCTTGTCGGGGGTGTTGATCGTGTGCCGCGTGCCGGTGACGGCGCCGCTCAGCGGGTTGGCGATGCGCGCGTAAGCCTTCGCGGCCTTCCAACCCTGCAGCATCTCGCGCAACAGCTTTAGGCTTTGGTCGGTGTCGAAATCACCGACGATCGAAAGCTCGCCGGCCTGCGCGCCGAGATAGTCGCGGTGGAGCGTAACCACCTGCGCATGCGTGACGGCGCGCAGCCGTTCGATCGCCTCGTCGATGGTCGGAACGTACCGCACATCGCCCTTCGGGTGCGGCGACAGCTCGCGTTGCAGGAGCCGCGGGCCGAGAGCCGACGGCTCGGTGCGCGTCTCCTCGAGATTCGCGAGGCGCTCAGCCTTCATGATTTCGAAATGCTCCACGGGTAGCGTCGGTTGACGCAGCACCTGACGCAGCAGGCCGAGCACGGCGGGCAATGTTTCGCGCTTGGCCTGAATCGAAAAAGCTACGGCGCCCAACGCCGCCGCCGCGGGCCCACCACCACCGCGCCGACCACCCCCGCGCGTCGCCGCGCCACTCCCCGCACTCAGGGTCGCGCCGAGCCGGTCGAGTTCGTCGCGCAGCTGCTGGTAAGTCAGCTGTTGGGTGCCGTGCAGCATAAGCTGCGGAAGAAAGCCGGCGGCGGATTCAAGGTCCACGAGCGAGGTCTCGTCACCATACCGCAGGGTAAGCGTGAGGCTGACCTCTTGGCCGCGGGATTTTTTTGGCAGCAGTGAAACTTTCACGCCTTCCACGAATTCGGGACGCTGCACGCGGGACTCGATGTTGGCGGGCGAAGGATCGAACGCCTCGCCTTGCGCAACCACGGCGCGCCCCTGGTAACCGTCCAATACCTTGGCCAGATCAGGCGGCGGCGGCACCGGCGCGCGGTCGGGTTGATCGGTCGGAATGAAGATGCCGACCGTACGGTTGCTGCGTTTGAGATAGCGGGTGGCAACGGCTTTGACGGCCTCCGGCGTCACCTGCTCGAGGCGGTCGCGATGGAGGAAATATAAACGCCAGTCGCCCTGGGCCGCCCACTCGCTAAGCGAGACGCCGATTTGCGCGGTGTCGTTGGCGCCGAGTTCGCGTTGTTTCAACAGCGCCTGCTTCGCCCGATTCACCTCTTCGACGGTGATCGCGGTGGCGGCGAACTGCTCCAGCGTCGACACGAGAATATCGCGCACCTCGTCCACCGTCGACTCGCGGCCGACATCGGCCGAGGCGATGAACAGACTGGGATCGTGACTCCGTCCGCCGTACGCCCCCGCCCCCGCCGCCTTCTTGGTCTCCACCAACGCGCGGTAGAGCCGGCCCGAGGGCGGCGTCGAAAGGATGCCGGAGAGCACCTGCACCGCGGCGGCTTCCTCGTGGGAACCCGCCGGCACGTGGTAGGCCACGCCGATGGAGGCGACCACGCCGACGCGGCGGAGCGTCACCAAACGCTCGCCGTCCTGGGCCGGCTCCTCGGTCCAGGTGCGGGTCAGCGTGCGCGTCGGACGCGGGATCGGCCCGAAGTGTTTTTGCACGAACGCGAGAGCCTTCGCGGGCTCGAATTTGCCGGCGATGATGAGGACGACGTTGTCCGGCTGATAGTGCTTCCGGTAGAACTCGCGCAGGTTGTCGATCGGCACGCGCTCGATGTCGGAGCGGTTGCCGATGGTGGACTTGCCGTAGTTGTGCCAATCGAAAGCCGCCGCCGAGATGCGCTGGCGCAGGACGCCACCGGGCGAGTTTTCCCCCCGCTCAAACTCGTTGCGGACCACGGTCATCTCGGAGAGCAGATCGTCGCGCCGAACGTAACTGTTCACGAGCCGGTCGGCTTCGAGGTCGATGGCGTATTCGAGGTTTTCGTCGGTGGCATTGAGCGTCTCGTAATAATTGGTCCGGTCGGTCGAGGTGCTGCCGTTAAACACGGCGCCGTGCGCCTGCTGCGCCTTGCCGATCTCGGGATGCCGCGGCGTGCCCTTGAAGACCAGATGTTCCAGCAGGTGAGCCATGCCGGTCTCGCCGTAACCCTCGTGGCGCGAGCCGACGAGCACGGTCATGTTCACCGTGACCTTGGACTGCGACGCATCGGGGAAAAGCAACACGCGGAGGCCGTTGGGCAGGGCGTACTCGGTGATGCCCTCAACGGAGGTGACTTGGCGCGGCGCCGCAGGATCGGCGGCGCGGCCGGAGAAAATTCCGGCGGCGAAAAAGAGCGCGGCGGCGAGACCGAGGCGCGCGGAGAGGCGGGGTACGTTGAGGCGAAGCAACGATTGCATCGCGCGAACCTGCGGGAAGCGGCGGCGGAATTCAATTCGCAAGGCGGGCGGAAGGCCGGCGTTTTCCGAGCCCAGGTCGGCTCGCTGGCGAGCGCCCGCCACCCCGAAACGAGGATGCATCTTCCAATTTTGACGGTGGACCCGACCGGTGATCCGGACACCCGCCCGCCGGGTGGGCTGGGACGGAGGAATCGCTTTCTTCCCACGGTTTCCGAGGCGCGCGCGCGCGCTGGCCTACGCCGTGGACTAGACTCGCCCCTTAGCCGCGCAGGCGCCGGCGGCGAATGCGTGATCCTCCCGTGCGTAGCCGATCCACCCTGCCCTACTCGCTCCGCGTCGCCAGGCCGGCGAGCCAAACGGCCATGTCGTCCAGCTCGAGCGTGACCCGGCGGTTCGCCGGCTGGCCGGCGTTGCGGTTGAGCATGAAGCTGAAGGCGAGGCGCTCGCCGGCGGCGGTCGTGACGTAACCGGAAAGCGAATTCGCGTAGCGCAGCGTACCGGTTTTGGCGCGGACATTGCCGGCCGTCGCCGGGTCGGCCATCCGCCGTTTCAGCGAGCCGTCGACGCCGGCGATCGGCAGCGAGTTCGCGAAGTCCTGCGCCGCCGCATGCTTCGCCATCACGCGGAGGAGGCCGACGGTGGCGTTGGCGGTCGTGAGGTTGTTGCGCGAAAGGCCCGAGCCCTCCTCGAAACGGACGTCGTCGGCCGGCAAACCGTGCTTGCGGAGGAAGTCGCGCAACGCGCCGAGCGCCAGCGTTTCGGAGTCACGCCACGTCGGGGTCGTCGCCGTGCGGCGGACCTCGCCGAGGTACGCAAAGATCAGGTCGGTTTCCAAGTTTTGCGACGGCTTCATGAAGCCCGCGACGAGCGCACGCATGGGCGACGAAACAATCTCGCCGAGTTTCAACGCGTCGGCCGGCGCGGACGGGGCATCGGGCCAGCGTACGCTGCGCGCACCGCCATCGACCGGGATGCCTTCGCGAATGAGCGCGGCCTTGAGCGCGCGGGCAAACCACGCCGCCGGGCGCGGCACGGTGATCTCGCTGAACTCCTCCTTGGCCCCCACGGGCAACTGCCCGAAGACATGGACCACGTTGTCATCGAAGAGCCGGCGCACGACGACCTGCCGTTCGGCCCCCGGGGCGGCGGTGACGAGGCGGTTATCGAGGACGAGACCGGTCTCCGGCTGGATCAGGGTCACGGCACCGGGCTCACCGGCGGTCGCAGCGGGCGCGAGGCGCACGTCGGCGTAGTTATCCTCGAGCGAAATGGCCGCAATCTCCGCGCCGTAGTCGTCGTTGAGGTCGTCGACCGTCCAACCCGCGCCGTTGGGTGCGGCGTGAAACCAGGTCGTGTCCGCGATAATATCACCCGTAATGCGCTTCACGCCGGCCGCGCGGAGTACCGCGACAAACGGCGCGAAAATCCCGTGGAAGTCGTCGCGGCGGCGCGCCGATTTCCACGACGGGTCGCCACGGCCGCTGATAATCAAATCGCCGGCGAGCGTGCCGGCGGCGTCGGGTTTGGCGCGGACCAGCAGCGGGGTCACGATCCGGTGATCCGGCCCGAGCACATCCAACGCGAGGGCGCCGGTGTAGAGTTTGGAATTCGACGCCGGGCTCATCAGCCGGTCCGCGTGGTGCGCAAACAGCGTTCGCCCCGTCTCGAGGGAGTCGACGCGCACGCCCCAGAGCGAACCGGAAAAACGCGGCTGGGCGACGTGAGCCTCGAGCCGGGCGACGAGTTCGGCCGCAGTCCGGACGGCCGGGAGCGGCGGGGGCACCGGAGTCGCCGGAACGGCGGCAGAGCCCGGCAGGCGGCAAACCAACAGTAGGACGGCGCCAAAGACGCAAGAGGCACGCGGAAGGAAGGTCATGACCAAGGATGGGCAAGCGTAGGCCGGCCCGCGGCGGCATGGCAACGGCGGAGCCAGCCAGATCCCCGTTGTCGGAGACGGCCCTTGGCCGTCGCGACCTGCCCCCGCCCACCGCCGACCTTTTATGATTTAGAGCCGGAGGTTTGAAGTTCGCCCCGTCCCTCAATGTTCATCCCTCGGCTCGCAACGGCGCCCCGGCGCCGGAATCTCCTCGCCAACCAAATCGCGTTTTCACTCGATGGCGCCTCCGCAACCCCGAACGCCCCCTCCGCATGAACGGCTACTTTAACGTCGGTGATTGGATCGTCATTATCGCTTATCTCGGCGGCATCATCGGCCTCGGCGTGTGGTTCGGCAAAGATCAGCGCAACACGCGCGACTACTTCCTCGGCAGCCGCAATATCCCGTGGTGGGGCATCGGCGTCTCGATTGTGGCGGCGGAGACGAGCGCGTTGACGATCATCGGCGTCCCCGCCCTCGCCTACGGTGGCAACATCATGTTCATCCAGATGATCGTGGGCTACGTCATCGCCCGCATCATCCTCGCGGTGGTGATGGTCCCGCACTACCTGAGCGGCGAAATTTATTCGCCCTACCAACTGCTCGAAACGCACCTCGGGCGCGGCCCGCGGCAGTTGGCGGCGGCGTTCTTCCTGTTTCTGGAAACGATGGCGGCGGGCGTGCGGGTGTTCGTTGCGTGCATCCCGATCCGGCTCTTGCTCGGCGAACAGGTCTGCAGCCTCGGCGGGCTCGTCGACCCGATCCTCGGCGCGATCCTGATCTTCGTCGGGCTGTCGTTGCTTTACACCTACATCGGCGGCGTCAAGGCGGTGATTTGGACCGACGCCGTGCAGTTCGGGCTCTTCCTGGCCGGCGGTTTGTTCGCGTTGTGCTACATCCCTTCGCTGCTGCCCGGAGGCTGGGACGCCGCGTTCACGGCCGCGGGCCAGGCAGGCAAGCTCGCGTGGCTCAACACCCACTTCACGTTCTCCGCGCCGATAAACCTCTGGATGGGCGTGATCGGCGGCACGGTGATGGTGCTGTCGACGCACGGCGCCGAACAGCTGATCGTGCAACGGGTGCTCGCGTGCGGGAGCGTGAGCGAGGGCCGGAAGGCGCTCGCGTTGAGCGCGGTGCTGATCTTCCCGCTGTTCCTGATCTTCCTGCTCGTCGGCGTGATGCTGTGGGTGTTCTACCAGAGCCACGCGTTCCAGATTCCGCTGCCCGAGGGCCGGCCGGGAATCAAGTCCTTCGATTTTGTGTTCCCGATCTTCATGATGACGGAAACGCCGCACATCCTGAAGGGATTCCTGATCGTCGCGATCCTCTCGGCGGCGATGTCGTCGATCAGCTCGGCCATCACCTCCCTGGCGTCGGTCTCCACCATGGATTTCCTCAAGGAGCGCTTGAAGGGCCGCGACGAGGATTTCTACCTGAGGTTCAGCAAGTACTCGACGGTTTTCTGGGCCGGTGTGCTGGTCCTGACCGCGTGGCTGACCCGCGAGGTGACGTTTGTCCTGAACGCCGCGTTCTCGTTGCGCGGTCTGACGAGCGGGGCGCTGCTCGGCGGGTTGATTCTGGCGCTGTTTCTGCGCCGGGTCGGCGCGCGGGCGACGATGGCGGGCATGTGGGCGTCGCTGGTAGTGATGAATCTCCTGTATTGGCCCCCGAATCTGCCGTCGGCGGCCGTGAAGGCCTGGTGGACGGCGACGTTTGGCGGCGAAGTATTTTGGCCGTGGTTTACGCTCATCGGCACGACCGTAACGCTGACGGTGGCGTGGGGCGTCGCAAAGATCTGGCCGGAAAAAAAGCGTGGCGCCGCGTAGGCGGCGGGACCTTCAGCGTGTCGCGGTGGCGCCGGCATCAGGTCTGCATCCGCCGGCAGACGGCACGTCGGCGTGAACCGAAAGCCCCGCTGCAAACCACGCGCCTTGGGCGTTCATGACCGCGCCGCAGGCGTTTGGGTTTCTCCACTGCCGGGCCGCCCGCTCGGGCCTACCACCTAAAGGCAAAGGCCTGGTGGGATCAGGCCGTGCGGAAGACCCGACGACGCAGGCTCCAGATCACGGTGCCCACCACCACGACCAAGCCGACGGTCAGGCCGAGCGTGATGTTGTGCGTTTGCGCCAGCAGGGCGTTGAGCTTGGCCACATCGTTGCCGAAGCGCCCCCAGAGCATGTGACCGAGCCAGACAAACAGCGGGACGCTGACCAACGCGGCGAGCCCGTCGAAGAGTACGAAGCGCAGGTACTTGGCCTTCATCGCGCCGGCGCTGCAAAAAATCGCGGCGCGCAGGCCGGGCAGAAAGCGGGCAACAAAATAGACGGTTGAGCCATAGCGCCGGAACAGGTCTTCAATTCGCTGCTGCTTGCAGGACGGCATGAAGCGTAGCGCCCAGCGGGACGCGAGCAGGCGTTTACCCAGGTGCCGGCCCAGCAAAAACGCCAGGGAGTCGCCGGCCAGCACGCCAGCATACATCACGCAACTGGCCAGCAGCCATGAACCGCCCGATTCCCGCACCAGCACACCGGTGGTCAGAAGGATAATATCCTCGGGGATCGGCAGGCCCAAGCCGCACAGCACCAGCAGCGCCAGCAAGCCGATCAAAGCGACCGGAGAGCCTTGGAAATACTCAAGTAGGGGTTGGAACACGAGAGGGGACTCGAAGAGTCGGCGACTAAAGGGGGCCCCAAGCCCGGAAGAAAGGAAAATATGCGGCCCGCGTCGAATCCAGAGGCCAGCACACCTCCCGTTCACTTAGGCGTGTTCGACACCCAAATGGTGGACCAGATCGGGATCAAACCGACGACCTCGTCGTTGCGAACGACGCGCTCTATCAACTGAGCTACTGGCCCTAAAGGGACGTGAGGTATTGGGAAATGAACGGGACCAAGTAAACACCAATTTTTCACGGCCTCTTTTCCGGCGGGGCGCTCGCCCGACGCCCGGGCTCCTCCACTCCGGAACGCCCGACTATTCGGCGAGCGCCAAATGCCGGGCAAAGACCATCTTTCCGCCGGCACTGGGAATAACGCTGATGATTTCAGCGCGGACGCGACGTCCGATAAAAGCACGCGCGCCGTTGACCACGACCATCGAGCCGTCTTCGAGAAAACCCACCCCCTGCCCTTCGTCCTTGCCGGGCTTCAACACATCGACCTCGAGCGTCTCGCCGAGCATGAGCTCGGGCCGAAGGGATTTCGCGAGCGCATTGAGGTTGAGCCAGGGGATACCATGGAACTCGGCCATCTTGGCCAGATTGTAGTCCGTGGTCAGAATTTTGGCCCGCATCGACTGCGCCAGAAAGACGATCTTCGCATCCACATCCTCGCGCTTGGTCACGTTGCTCTCGGTGATGCGCAGATCGAGGTTCTTGATCTTGCGCAATTCGTTCAGCACCTCGAGACCGCGCCGTCCCCGGGCCTGCTTCAGGGGATCCGGCGAGTCCGCCACCGCACTGAGCTCGGTGAGAATGAAACGCGGAATCACGATCGCCGCCCCGAGAAAGCCGGCCTCGCAAATGCGCGCGATGCGCCCGTCGATCAGCGCGCTGGTGTCGACGACGACGAGCGGCACATCCACGTCGTGCGGGACAAAGCGGACATACGGGATGATGAGGTTGAACTCGTCCTTGCCCCGCAGCGCGATGACAGTCGCAAGGTAGGTACAGATGAGAAACATCGCGAGCCGCACGAGATAGATAATCTTCGGATCGCCTTCCTGCAGCAGCGGCGAACCGCCGATGAGGTAGGCGATCAAGGTGCCGAACGCGATACCCACCGTCACCGCGGAAAGCCCCCGGAG
>CAIJFT010000172.1 GCA_903820035.1 uncultured Opitutia bacterium | reverse complement strand
ACCGATCGACCGGACTACTTGGCCGGCAACTTCGGGCGGAGGCTCGCGACGACCGCGTCAGCCAATTGATCGTAACCCGCGGCCGAAAAGTGAACGTTCTTCGGCAACTGGATCGCCGCCTGCCGTGGCGCGACAAACGCGTTGAGATCATCCACCGCGACGCCGGACTCCCGCATGACCCGGACCGCGATGACGTTGTAAGCGCGGTCGTCGTTTTCCAAGCGTCCGGTCGTCCCCGCCGGCACGGGCGTTGTCGTCGCATAAATCAGCGTAGCGCCGGTTTGCTTCAACCGTGCGACGATCAAGCGGAGGTTTTTTTCGTACTCGGCAGCGGACGCGACCTGCTTGCCGGGCCCTGGCGCGGCCAAGTTCCCCTTGGCGTCGAGGTATTTCAAGTCATGCAGCCCGAAGTTAAAGTGAATGACGTCCCACTTCGCGTTACCAAGCCACTGGTCGAGGGACTTCACCCCGCGGGCGGTGTCGCCGCAGTTTTCCAACGGCCGGTGCACGTTGGCGACACCGGCGAGGCGAGCCCGCACCGGCAGGGTGTAGCCCATCGAAATCGAATCGCCGATCAGCAACACACGCGGCAACCCAGGCACGTCGACCGCCGCCACCAGCGAAGGATTAACCGCTTTTTTGGCGGGCACGGCCTTTGGTCCTGCACCCTCCGCCGCCCCGAGCAGCGGCAGAACGCAGAGGGCAATGAGGGCGAGGGCCGGGCGAACAATGGGGTTCATGACCGCCATGCGTAACGCAAAGGCCGGCGCCGGGCGACACCCAACTCCTTGCCGCTCCGCCAAAGAGGGCGCAGGGAAGCGCGTTTTCGCGCACCGCCCGACAAAGTACTCACGACGATGAACGCGCCCTTACCGACCCGGCGTCAGTTTTTGCAACGCACGGCCGCGGTCACGGCCACCTGCATGCTGGCGAAGACCCTCGGCGCCGCCGAAATCGGGCCGGTGGCGGGCAGCCGGCCGGAACCCACGGCCGCGAAACTGCCCCGCTGGCGGGGCTTCAATTTGCTGGAAAAATTCACGGCGCGCAAAGGCGGCAATCCGCCGTTTGCCGAGTCGGACTTCGCCTGGATCGCCGGCTGGGGTTTCGATTTCGTGCGCCTCCCGATGTCCTACCACTGCTGGTCATCACCGGAGCAGTGGTTGACGCTGCGCGAGGGCGAGTTGGCCCACATTGACCAGGCAGTGGAGTTCGGCCGCCAATACGGCGTCCACGTGAATCTGAATTTTCATCGGGCACCGGGTTACTGCGTAAATCCCCCGGCGGAGCCGCTCGACTTGTTCGCCGACGAAGCGGCGCTTGAAGCAGCGGCGTTTCACTGGGCGCATTTCGCCCGCCGTTATCGCGGAATTCCAAACACCCGTTTGAGTTTTGATCTACTCAACGAGCCGAAGGACCTTCCGGAAGACCTCTACTTTCACGTCGTGCAGCGGCTCGTCGCCGCCATCCGCGCCGAGGATCCCCACCGTCTGATCATTGCCGACGGCCTCAAGTACGGGACCAAGCCGGCCCAAAACCTGGTACCGCTCGGGATCGCGCAAAGCACCCGCGGCTACCAGCCGATGCAGGTGAGCCACTACAAGGCGAGCTGGATGAAAAGCCAGGACTGGGCGGAGCCGACCTGGCCGCTGACGCTGAAACCGGGCAACATCTGGGACCGCGAGCGATTGCACCGCGAAAACATCGCCCCGTGGCAGGCCCTGGAAAAGCAAGGGGTCGGCGTACACGTCGGCGAATGGGGAGCGTATCGCTACACCCCCCACGCCGTCGCCCTGCGGTGGATGCAGACCAATCTGGCGCTCTGGCGCGACGCCGGATGGGGCTGGGCGATGTGGAATTTCCGCGGCGATTTTGGCCCACTCGACAGCAAGCGCAGCGACGTGCCCTACGAAACGTTCCACGGCCACCAACTCGACCGGGCGATGCTGGAAATGATCCGCGCTTACTAAACCCACGGCGCACCGAATCCCGAGCACTCCGCCAACCACACGTGCGCCTTTGGCACCAGCCAAGCGGGATGGAGGGATGCCCCCCGCGGAAGGAGTACTTTTTTCTCCGAGGCCAGCCCGTCGCCGTCTCGCTCAAATCGGGCGGATAGCCATAAAAAAGGGCGACGGAAGCATCCGTCGCCCTGCGAAAAAAAACGATTCAGCGGCGGGCTATTTCTGCAGTGAGGCGCAGAATCGAGCGAGGCGGGTCACACCCTTCTCGATGATCTCGTCACTCGTCGCGTAGCTCAGGCGAAGGTAGCCTTCAGCGCCAAACGCGCTGCCCGGGACCGCAGCAACCCTCTCCTGATCGAGGAGACGATTGCAGAAATCGACGTCCTTCAGGCCGAAGCTGGTGATATTCGGGAAAAGATAAAATGCGCCTTCAGCGAGGAGACACTTGATCCCCGGGATCTTGTTCAGTTCCGCATGCAGGAACTTCCGGCGGCGATCAAAGGCCACGAGCATCGTCTTCAGCGCGGCGGAGGTCTTTTCCTTCTCCTTCAGCGCAGCCAAGGCACCGTACTGGGCAAAGGTCGTGACGTTCGAGGACATCTGGCTCTGGAGTTCGGAGATCGCCTTGGCGATCGGCGCCGGCGCCAGCGTGGTGCCAATGCGCCAACCGGTCATCGCGTAGGTCTTGGAGAAACCGGCGACGGTGATGGTACGGGCCTCGACCTCCTTGCTGAAGGTCGCGATGCACGTCGGCTTCGCCCCGTCGTACACGAGGTGCTCGTACATCTCATCGGAGAGGATGTAGAGATTGTGCTTCAGCGCAACGGCCACGATCGCCTCGAGTTCCGAGCGCGTGTACACCGCGCCGGTCGGATTCGACGGCGAATTCAAAATCAGCAGACGGGTGCGCGGCGTGATGGCGGCCTCGACCATCGCCGGCGTCAGGCGAAACCCGGTCTTGTCGTCGGCCAGCACGAATTTCGGCACGGCGCCGGCCAGCTTCACCATCTCGGGGTAACTCACCCAATAGGGGGCGGGTACGATCACTTCGTCGCCTGGCGAGCAAGTGGCGAGCACACCGAGGTAGCAGTTGAATTTTCCACCCGGGGAAACGATGACCTGGGACGACGCCGCCTTCAGGCCGTATTCGGCGGCATAACGGTCGACGATCGCCTGACGGAGCGGCTCGATGCCGGGGGTCGGAGCGTACTTGGTTTTGCCACCCTTCAAGGCCGCGATGCAGGCCTCCTTGATGTGCTCAGGGGTGTCGAAGTCGGGCTCGCCGGCGGCGAAACCACAGACATCTTCACCCGCCGCTTGCAGGGCCTTGGCCTTGGCGTCGACGGCAAGCGTCGGCGAAGGCGAGACATTGCGGGCCCAAGTGGACAGTGGCGCAGGAGGGTTGCTCATGGAAAATTATGCCGACGAAAAGGTCGCAGTTCGGGAAAGGCAAGCCCGAGGCACCGACCCGATCCGGACACAAAAAAGCGACGGCGAAGGCCGTCGCTGAGGTAGGGAGCCGGGCGGCTCCGCTTACTTCTTCTTCTTGGCGCCCTTGGTCGGCAGCGCCTCGAGCGCAAGACGGAGCAATTCGCCCACGCTGGCGTCCTTCTGCTTCGCATACCGCTTCAGGCGCAGGCGCTGGTCAGCCGGAATGCGCACCGAAATCTGGCGGTGAGGATCGCGGGTCGGGGCGCAACCGTCGAAGTCATAGCCTTCGATGGCGGTGCGGACGACTTCACTCGCGGTGGCGAAACCATGGCCACGGCGGCAGGTTTCAATACGGGCGATGAGCGACTCCGGGAGATCAAACGTGAGCGGGGCGGAAGGCTTACGGGAATTTT
>CAIJFT010000171.1 GCA_903820035.1 uncultured Opitutia bacterium | reverse complement strand
TTCCAGCAGAACGTGCTCGTCTCCCTGCCGGTGCCGGTGGAGCAGTCCGCCTTCACCTCGAACCAGACGCGCCTGACCACCGCGACGCTCGGCCTCAAGGCCCACCTGCCCGGCGGCTGGGAACTCGCGGCCGACTACACCTGGGGCGAGTCCCGCCTGATCTACTACAAGTGGCAGCTGGCCCTGCAGCTTGGCCTCGGCTCGCTCAACGGGGCGCAGCCGCTGATGTTCAACGGCACGATTAATCCGTTCGTTGACACGATCGAGCATCCGCCGGCGCTCCGTGACTTCTACTACAAGGGCTACGAGACCGGCCTGGACTCCTCCGGCGACTTCAACCTGCGCCTCTCCGGTTCGGCCCTGACCCTGCCGGCTGGTCGCATGCACGTCACCGTCGGGCTCGGTGCCCGGATCGAGGGCTTCAGCACCGCCTACCTCTGGAATATTCCACCGCCGGTCCCCGGCATCGCCACCAACAGCGAACTGCGGGTCTTCCCCGGCGGCCGGCAAACGGTGCAGGGCGCCGGCCTTGAAACCAGCATTCCCGTCGTCGCCGAAAAAAACCGCGTGTTCGGGGTGCGCGCGCTGGACGTTCAATTCGCCGTCCGCCGCGAAAATTTCCAGCAGGTCTCGAACAGCGGCACGATCACGTCGTTTCCCGATCTCACCCCGCCGATCCTGACGTCGACGGTGTTCGCCCGCCCCACGCGCAGCGAGTTTACGTCCACCAATCCCACGGCGGGATTCAAGGTTCAGCCGGTCCGTTCGCTGACCTTCCGGGCGTCCTACGCGCTGGCCTTCATTCCTCCGACTCCCGCCCAACTCACGACCAACCCCAGCCCGAACACCACGGTCACGAGCGCGTTCTTCGACCCCCTCACGGGCAAGACTTACACCGCGAACCGCAACTCCGGGACCAACGGCAATCCGGACCTCAAGCCGCAGACGTCGAAAAGCTGGAACGCCGGCATGATTTGGGAACCGCAGGCCCAACTGCTGAAGGGATTCCGCTTCAACCTCGAATTCTACAAGATTCTGGAGAAGGATCTGATCTTCGCTCCCGCCAGCATCCAGGCGCTGGTCGGCACGCCGGCCTATGCGGACAACCTCACGCGCGACCCCGCGACAAATCTGATCACCTTCGCCGACTTCCGGTATGCAAACGCCGCCAAGGCCTACACCGATGGTTGGGACGTGAACCTCGATTACCGCAAGAAGACGGCGCTGGCCACGTTCAACCTGCACGCCGGCGCTACCATCGTGGAGCACTTGAAGAAACCCAACGCACCCGGCGGGCCGATGCTCGAGTACGTCGGCTACGTGAACTCCGGCGGCGTCAACAAGGTCAAGGGCAACGCCGTCCTCTCCTGCTATCTCGGCTCCCACTGGACCGTCGGTTGGCGGTCGGTCTACTACAACGGCTACAAGCAGGCCGGCGCCCCGGGCGACCCCGTGTACAACGGCGTGGTTAACCCGAACCCGATCACGACCAGCACGCTACCCCAGGGCAGCAACACGATCCCCTACCAGATCTACCACAATGTTTTTGCCAGTTATAATTTCCGGGATACGCGGGGCTATCGCAGCCTGCTGGCCGGAGTTACGATTCAGGTCGGCATCAACGATGTGTTCAACACCGCCCCGCCCTTCGACGCCAACGCCAGCTACGCACCGTACTACTTCAGCCCCTTCGGCCCCCACGGCCTGCGGTCGTACATTTTGAAAATCAGGAAGGCGTTCTGACCTAGGACCGTCCGTCCGCAATCCGTTCTCGCCGCCGCCCGGATTCACCTGATGGGGGACAATTCAGTGGTCCGGAAAAGCGGCTCGTTTTCGGGCAGATGCGACCTCGCGGCCTCCTCAAGCAACGGGCATCGCCGAGGATGAGTTCGACCACGCCGCCGTTGAATGTACTCCTTCAACAGCGGAAATGTTTTTCTGATTTCCGGGTGGAAGCAAGGAGCGGGGCCTTATCGGGGCGGCGTGATCGCTCCTTTCGTCGTGAATCGCCCTGCGCTCCTTTTGCGTGCCGGTCGGATGCTCACGCTGCACGCCGGTTCCTGCTTGTTCGCCGTTGCTCGCGCCGCAAACGTCGTCGGCTCTTTCCATGACCTTATCCCGTTTCTTGGTTGGTTGGTTCGCCGCGGCCTTGGTTTCGCTTGAGACCGTGACTGCTCCTGCCATGGCGCAGACCCTCGCGGTCGGCACGATTGAGGGCCGCGTTTTCGACGCCGCCCGCGGCGAATACCTGGAACGCGCCCGCGTCACGATCGACTCCACCGGGCTCGAAACGTTCACTGGCGCCGGCGGCCAATACCGTCTCGTCAACGTCCCCGCCGGCACCGCCCGCGTCCGGGTCTTTTTCACCGGTCTTGAGGCGCAGACCGAGTCCGTGATCGTCGGCGCCGGTGCCACCGTGCAGTACGATTTCAATCTCGCCGGCTCCGTTCGTCCCGCGCCCGCCAAATCCGTCGATGTCGTGAAGCTCGACCGCTTCGTCGTCGCCACCACCAAGGAGATGGACGGCGCCGCCATCGCCATCAACGAGCAGCGCTTCGCCGGCAATATCATCAACGTCGTCTCCGCCGACGAGTTCGGTTCCGTCGTCGAGGGCAATGTCGGCGATTTCCTGAAGTTTCTCCCCGGCATCAGTGTCGACACGGGCGGCGGCGACTCGCGCACGATTTCCATGAACGGCGTGCCGGCGAACAATGTGCCCATCACCGTCGGCGGTTTCGCGCTCGCGAGCGCGCAGTCTTCCGGCGTCTCGCGCACCATCGAGCTGGAACAGGTTTCGATCAACAACGTCGCCCGCTTCGAGGTGATGCAGTCGCCCACCCCCGAGTCCCCGGGATCCGCGCTTGCCGGCTCGATTAACATGGTCCCGCGCAGCGCGTTTGAGCGCTCGCGCCCGGCGTTCAGCGGCAGCGCGTTTCTCATGATGAAAAACAACGCGCGCAGCCTCCACGCCACCCCCGGCCCCCGCCGCGAACTCACGCATAAGATCAAGCCCGGCTACGAATTCTCGGGCATCGTGCCCGTGAACAAGCGCTTCGGCTTCACCGTCTCGAGCGCGTTCAGCGACCAATACACCAACGAGGATTTTTCACAGAGCACGTGGCGTGGGGCCGGCGCGACGACCACGGCGTTGAGCGCTACCGCCGCCACCCAGTACCCCGACACGACCGTCGACAAGCCCTACCTGAGCGACTACGCGGTGCAGGACGCCGCGAAATTCAGCAAGCGCCGGTCGTTTGGCACCACGGTGGACTACCGACTCTCCCAAAATGATCGGGTGTCGGTTTCGTTTCAATGGGCCCTGTTCGACGCCGAGTTGAGCAACCGCAAGCTGACCTTCTCGCTGCAGCGCATCGCCCCGGGCTATTTCGACCCGACGTTTACGCACGGCGAGCCCGGCAAGGGGCAGCTCCAGCTCGACAACACCGGCATGCGGGAAAAGTCCGGTACCACCTACACACCGACCTTCGTCTACCGGCACGACGGACCGCTTTGGAAAATCGAGTCCGGCCTCGGCCAGTCGCATGCGAGCAACCACTACAAGGACGCCTATCGCGGCTTCTTCAACAACTCCACCGCCCGTCGCACGGGCGTGACCATCAACTTCGACGACAACTTCTATCTGCGCCCCGCGAAAATCTCCGTGTTGGACGGCGCGACCGGCCAGCCCCTCGATCCGTTCACGCTCTCAAACTACACGCCCATCAGCGCCAGTAACCAGGACCAGGAATCGGCGGACCTCCAGCGGACCGCCTACGGCAATCTCCGGCGCGATTTTTCCCTGCACGGCATCCCGCTTTCGCTCAAGGGCGGCCTCGAGGCAAAGCAGTCCGTGCGCGACATACGCAAATATGCCCCCGCCTGGAGCTACGTCGGCGACGACAACCGCTCCGTCACCACCCCGGTAGGCAACAACGCCAGCCACAACGCGAGCCTCGTGCTCGATGACAACTTCTCCAAGCGCACCCTCCCGTATGGCTTCCCGCAGATGCAATGGGTGAGCCAGGAGGAGTTGTGGGAGCTCTACCAGGCGCATCCGAATTATTTCTCGCCCAACACGGCCAACTCCGCCTACCGCTCCCTGATCGATCAGTCGAAGTTCGCGCAGGAGATCATCTCGTCCGCCTACCTGCGCGCCGATGTCGCCTTCTTTGAGCGCCGCCTGAAGTTCGTCGGGGGCGTTCGCGCCGAGCAGACCAACATCACCGCCTACGGTCCGCTCACGGACCCGACGCTCAACTACCAGCGGGATGCTGCCGGCAAAATCATCGACGGGAATCTCACCCAAACTGGCATCCAACCCATTCTCCTCGTGCCCACGAGCAATGCCCTCGGGGTTTCGCAGCTCACCTACCTCGATCGCGGCCAAAAGGCCCGGAAAGAATACCTCCGCTTTTTCCCCAGCATCAACGCGAGCTACAACGTCCGCGAAAACCTCATCGCCCGCGCCTCTTGGTATACCTCGATCGGCCGCCCAAACTTCGACCAGTACAGTGGCGGTCTCACGCTGCCCGACACGGATCTGGCGAATTCCAGCACCAACCGGATCTCCGTGAACAACGTGGGCATCAAGCCGTGGAGCGCCCAGTCCACTAAGGTGCGGCTGGAATATTATTTCGACCGCGTGGGCCAGGTCTCGATCGGTGGGTTTCGTCGCGACTTCAAAAACTTCTTTGGGAGCATCGTGCTTCCCTCCACCCCGGAGTTCCTCGCGCTCTACAACCTCGATCCCGACGTCTACGGGCGATTCGACGTCTCGACGAACTACAACCTCCCGACGACGGTCCGGATGACGGGCCTCGATTTCGACTACAAGCAGGCGCTCACATTCCTGCCGGCCTGGGCGCGCGGCATGCAGGCCTTTGCCAACGCGAGCGCCCTGCGCGCCACCGGCAACGGCGCCGCGAATTTCAACGGCTTCGTCCCGCGATCGTTCAGCTGGGGCGTCAGCCTGGCTCGGCCGAAATTCAATTTGAAGATAAACTGGAACTATCGCGGCCGAAACCGCGGCAGCGAGGTCACCGGCCGCGGCATCGATCCGGGCACGTTCAACTGGACCTCGAAGCGCCTCTACCTCGATCTCAACGGCGATTATCGGCTGCGCCAGAATCTTTCGCTGTTTGGTAGCATGCGCGACATCAACCTCGCCAACGAGGATGTCAAAATTTTCGGCCCCAACACCCCGCGGCTTGCGCAATTTCGCCAGCGCACCGCCCACGGCTGCGCGTGGGTGTTCGGCCTCAGGGGGAATTTTTGATTCACCCGCGCTTCGGCGCGCGGCGCCAAAGCACCCGGTGGACGATCTCGGTGCCATCCCCCGGATAAATTTACCGCGCGACGCTCGCGCTCGCGGATGAAACATCGCCGCAGACGGTTGGGACCCTGTTTTCTGCTTTGCGCCGGCGCGGATTCACGCGAGCCTCCGCGCTCATGGCCGCGCAACCGATCCGTTATTATCACCGTTACAAACACGCCGTAGAGCAGGAGCAGATCTACGGCGAGGGCTGGCTGCGTTTCGCCTATGGGAATCCCGCCGGCCGCTTTTTCGTGTGGCTGATGGCGAAGCGGGCGTTTTTTTCGCTGTGGTACGGTTACAAAATGCGCAAGCCCGAGAGCGCGCTGCGAATCCTGCCGTTCCTCGCCAAGTACGAAATCGACGTCGACGAGTTCGCGAAGTCGGCCTTCGACTACAAGTCGTTCAACGAGTTTTTCTACCGCGCGCTCAAGCCCGGCGCCCGGCCGATTGCGGCCGGAGACGACGTCGCCGTTATGCCGGCCGACGGCCGGCACCTCGCGATTCCGGACGTCGATGCCTCCCCGGGATTCTACGTGAAGGGGATGACGTTCACGCTCGCCGAGTTATTTGGGGAGGCCGCGGTGGCGGAGAAATTTGCCGGCGGGGCCATGCTGATCTCCCGCTTGTGCCCCGTGGATTACCACCGGTTTCACTTTCCCGTGGCCGGCGTGCCGAACGAGCCGCGCTTGGTCAACGGTTGGCTCTACTCGGTCAGCCCGATTGCCCTGCGCCGGCGGCTGCGCTACCTGGTCGAAAACAAGCGGGTGGTCACACTCGTCGAGTCGCCGCGGTTCGGCACCGTGGCCGTGATCGAGGTCGGGGCGACCAATGTCGGCAGTATTCAGCAGGGTTTCGTCTCCGGGCGCGCGGTGGCGAAAGGCGACGAGAAGGGCCTGTTTGCGTTCGGAGGCTCGTGCGTGATCACCGTGTTTCAGCGCGGCCGAATCCGGTTTGACGCCGACCTGGTGGAGCACAGCGCACAGTTCATCGAAACCTACGCCCGCATGGGCGACCGGCTCGGGCTGACCCCGTAGGGACTTTGCGGATGCGCATTCTGCTGCTGGCGCTTCTCATGGTATTCCCGTTGCCAAGCACGGTCCGGGCGGCGGAGGCGGCGTTCCCGTTCGCGGAAGCGACCATTGACGGCCTGCAGGCCAGGATGGCCTCCGGCGAGCTTTCCGCCCGGGCGCTGACCGCGGCCTACCTCCGGCGGATCGCGGACATTGACCAGGCCGGTCCGATGCTCCGCGCCGTCATTGAAATCAATCCGGATGCCCTCGCGATTGCGGAGTCGCTCGATGCCGAGCGAGCGGCAGGGCGGGGGCGTGGGCCCCTCCACGGCATCCCGGTGCTGTTGAAGGACAACATCGCCACCACCGATCGCATGGCAACGACGGCGGGTTCGCTGGCGTTGGTCGGTCACCGGCCTTCACGCGAGGCCCACCTCGTCACCCGCCTGCGGGCCGCCGGCGCGGTCATTCTCGGTAAAACCAACCTGAGCGAATGGGCGAATCTTCGGGGCGAACGTTCCGTCAGCGGCTGGAGCGGCCGGGGCGGGCAGACGCTGAATCCGTATGCGCTCGACCGTTCGCCTTCCGGCTCCAGCTCCGGTTCGGCGGTGGCGGTGGCGGCCAACTTGTGCGTGGCGGCGATCGGGACCGAAACGAGCGGTTCCATCATCTCGCCGTCGGCGGTGTGCGGTGTGGTTGGATTCAAGCCGACCGTCGGGCTGGTGAGTCGCAGCGGGGTAATCCCGATCGCCGCCAGCTTTGACACCGCGGGGCCGATCACGCGCACGGTCCGCGATGCCGCCATCATCCTGGCGGCGCTGGCCTCGGCAGATGAGCGCGATGCCGCCACCGGGTTCTTGCCGCCAGCGTTGCCCACCGAGTTGGCCCGGCCGTTGCCGGCCGGAGCGTTGCGCGGGGCGCGGCTTGGCTGGCTCGCGCGGTCCGGTTTCCGCCCAAACCTGGATGCCGTGCAGGCCGCCGCGTTGGCGGGATTGCGCGCGGCGGGAGCCGAGATTGTTCCCTTGGCCGAGTTCCCCGGGCTCGGGGCGGCGGAGCAGCCGCAGATTGAAGTGATGCTCTATGAAATGAAGGCGGGGATAAATGCCTACCTGGCCGACCTCGCGCCCGGTGCGACCATCAAAGCCCTCACCGATGTGATCGCGTTCAACGACGCGAACTGGTCGCGCGAGCAGCCGCTTTTCGGGCAGCAGTACTTTCATCGGGCGCAAGCCAAGGGACCGTTGAGCGATCCGGCCTGCCTGGAGTCACGCGCGGCGTGCCGGCGGATCGCGGGGGCGGAGGGGATCGACACCTTGGTGGCCCGGCACCGGTTGGAGGCGTTGGTCACGCTGGCCACCGCGCCGGCGCGGCTGATTGCCCCGCCGGCCGGCGGGGACCCGCTTTTCGGTCCGACCGGCCCCGGCGGTGGCGGCAGCGGCGGATGGACCCCGGCCGCGATGGCCGGTTATCCCAGCGTGACGGTGCCCCTCGCACAGGTCACCGGACTTCCCGTTGGGCTTTTGTTTTACGGGCCGGCCTGGACCGAGGTGAAGTTGCTGGCGCTGGCCGCGGCGTTTGAAGCGCAGACCCACGCGCGTCGCGAACCCGCCCTGCGCGCGACGGCCGGTGAGTGAGGATCGGCGTTGCTCGCGGCGGCCGGTCAGGGTGTAACGAAGAATAGGATACTAAGTGACGCGGGCTCCTGCTGCCCCCGTTTTTCGCTACTTCGTTTCGAGTATTTGGTGCGGTTGATTTGAACCGGGTGGATCGGATGCCTTGGCGACCTCGCCATGCCTCCGATAAAAAATTGCTCTTTGCCGGGCTTCGAACCGGTCGCCGCACCAGCCCGTGCCTCGATTGCCCGCGCGTTATGTTCTGACGTTGCGGCGGCCCTGATCCGGGGCTGCGTCCTGGTCCGTGTTATTCCTCTGCTGGGGTGGGTTGGGTTTGCGTTGCCGACCCTCCTCTCCGCCCAGACCGGCTCCGCTGCGGTGGCGGGTGGGCAGGGCTTCTCGGTGGCGCTGACCGGTGCCGGCACGGTGTTGACCTGTGGGCGCAATCCGGACGGGCAGCTAGGTGACGGGACCCTTATATCCCGCTCCGCGCCGCAGGCCTTGCCCGGCTTCGGCGTCGCGAGCGCGATGGCCGCCGGTTGGAACCACGCCCTGGCGGTGAAAAATGGCGTTGTCTGGGCCTGGGGTGCGAACGCCGCCGGGCAATTGGGGGATCGTTCGAAGACGGCCCGACGTGCGCCGGTGCAAGCTTACGGATTGGCCGGAGTCTCAATGGTGGCGGCGGGTGCGATGCACAGTCTCGCGCTCAGGACCGATGGCACGGTGTGGGCGTGGGGTGGAAACGCCTTCGGCCAACTGGGGACCGGTGGGAAGCGGGATGAAAACAAACCCACTCCGATTTCCGGCCTTTCCGGCGTGGTGGCGGTCGCGGCCGGGGCGTGCCACAGCCTCGCCTTGAAAGCGGACGGGACGCTTTGGGCCTGGGGACGAAACGATAGCGGCCAGCTTGGCGACGGCGGCACGGCCAGCCGGGCTATTCCGATGTTGGTCCCCGCGCTGTCGGCGGTGGCCCGTGTGGCCGCGGGGGAAGCGCATACCGTTGCCGCCAAAGTTGACGGAACGGTCTGGGCCTGGGGCGACAATGCGGCCGGTCAGCTCGGTGACAGTTCCCGTATTGCGCGCCGGGTTCCGGTGATCATTCCCGGCGTCACGCAGGTGACCCGGATCGCCGCGGGCGATGAGTTTTCGCTCCTGCTCCGTTCGGACGGGACTGTGATCGCATGCGGGGCCAATGAGGGCGGGCAATTGGGGGACGATACCACGTCGTTGCGCGCGACGCCCGTTCCTGTGACCGGAATCATCGGTGCGGTTGGCGTTGGCGCCGGG
>CAIJFT010000170.1 GCA_903820035.1 uncultured Opitutia bacterium | reverse complement strand
TACGGGTCCGCCGCGGAGTTCGGACGACGATCCTCGAGGTAGCCCTTGTAGCCGCTGTTGACGAAGCTGTGCGGGACGCGAATGGAAGCGCCGCGGTCGGCCACGCCGTAGCTGAACTTGTCGATCGACTGCGTCTCGTGGAGACCGGTGAGGCGCAGATGATTCTCGGGGCCGTACACCGCGATATGCTCGTCAACGTGCTTGCTGAAGGCCGCCATGAGGGTCTCGAAGTAGGCCTTGCCGCCGACTTCACGCATGTGCTTGGTCGAGAAGTTCGCGTGCATACCGGAACCGTTCCAGTCGAGGGCCGCATTGAAGGGCCCAAGGATGGGTTTGCAGCGCCATTCGATGTCGATCGAGTACTTCTCGCACAGGCGAGCCATGATGTAGCGGGCGACCCACATCTGGTCGGCGGCGCTCTTGGAGCCCTTGCCGAAGATCTGGAATTCCCACTGCCCCTTGGCGACCTCGGCGTTGATGCCCTCAATGTTGATCCCAGCGTCGAGACAGATGTCGATGTGCTGCTCGACAATCTCACGGGCAACGGAGCCAACGTTCTTGTAGCCGACGCCCGTGTAATACGGACCCTGCGGCGCCGGATAGCCACCCTTCGGGAAGCCGAGCGGGGAGCCGTCCTGATAGAAGAAATACTCCTGCTCGAAGCCATACCAAGTTTCCGCATCATCCGGGATCGTCGCGCGCGAATTGGACGGATGAGCCACACCCGTGTGGAGGAAGGTCTCGCACATCACGAGCACGCCGTTCTTGCGGGTCGAGTCGGGGAAAACCGCGACCGGCTTGAGCACGATATCCGAGCTCTTGCCTTCGGCCTGCTGCGTCGAGCTGCCGTCAAAGCCCCACGCGGGCAGATCAGCCAGCTTCGGGAAGCTGGCGAATTCCTTGATCTGCGTCTTGCTACGCAGACTGGCGAGCGGCTGATAGCCATCGAGCCAGATGTATTCGAGTTTGTATTTGGCCATAATGAGGTGTCGCGGACAGGGTTAGGTACGGTTGGACTTAGAGCGTGTAAGTCTTTCCGCTAGGTTAACCAGTGGAAAAACCGAGAATCTAAACAGCAGCTCATATGCCAGAGGCAATCAGAAGTTTTGTTCATGACATTATTGTTCCGTAGAAATCCTGTTCGTGCCACCGGCGGCCGCTGGCGGAGGGGCTTGCCACTTGGATTCCTCGCGCGGACGCTACCAGCCTGAGATGCATGAAATGAAGGATACGGGACGCGCCACCGTCCGCATCGGGTTCGACGGGCGGGTCCACAAGACCTTTCGTGGACACATGGCCCGCGAACGCTTCGAGCACGAAGTGCGCGTCCTCCGGTACCTTGAAGCGGGGGGGTGCACGTTCGTCCCCCGACTCTTGGAGTGCGAACCGGAGACGCTGAAGATGGTCACCTCCAATTGCGGCGGACGCGTGGATCAGCTCAACTCCGAGCGTCAGATCGAGCTCTTCGCCGAGTTGGAGAAGTACGGGGTACGGCACGAAGATCGTGAACTGCGCAACATCACCTACCGAATCGCGGACGGACGTTTCTGCGTCATCGACTTTGAGTTCGCCACCATACTCGACGACGGCACCGGCCATCCCGCCTCGCTCAAGCCAAGCGTCGCCCAATGAACCCGTCGCCTGCGACCAGTGCCTCCCCGCTCGTCAGGTGGTCCGGTCTCACGGACGTCGGTCGGGTGAGGAAGAATAACGAAGACGTGTTCCTCGCCCTCGCGGTGGACGGGCACGAGGTGCGATTCCTCGGCAAAACCGGAGAAGCGTCGATGGGCGCCACCGACTTTGTTTTCGCGGTCAGCGATGGCATGGGCGGAGCCAAATCGGGCGAGTTTGCGAGCCGGATCACAGTCGACCGGGTTACCCGGCTCTTCCCGCGCGTTTTCCGCCAGGCGGCCAGCGGCATGAGCGCGGGTTTCAATGACGTGCTCGAGGAGCTCGTCACGGCCATCCACCACGACCTGCTCAAGCTTGGTTATGCCTACGAGGAATGCGCCGGCATGGGTGCGACGTTGAGCCTTTGCTGGCTGCGTCCGGACTGGATGTACTTTGCCCACCTCGGCGACAGCCGGATCTACTACATCCCGCACGACGGCCCGATGGTTCAGGTCACCCACGACCACAGCCATGTCGGCTGGCTCCGGCGGAAGGGCCAGCTCAACGAGCGCGAGGCGCGCACCCACCCGCGGCGCAACGCCCTGCAGCAGGCCCTCGGGGCCGGCCACCAATTCATCGATCCCCATCTAGGCGCCGTGGCCCACCGGCCGGGAGATCGCTTCCTTGTCTGCTCCGACGGATTGACCGACGGACTTTGGGACAAACAGCTTGAGGAATTCCTCCGCGCGCCGACCCCTGCCGCAGGCCAGCCAAGTCTAGCCCAGAGGCTCGTCGACGAGGCGGTCAATCACTCCGGCCGCGACAATACCACGGCAGTCGTCGTCGAAATCGCCGCCGCCCCGGCAACGTGAGCGAGCTACTTTTCGTCTATGGCACGCTGAAGCGCGGTGGTCGCAACCAGCGCCAAATGGCCGGTCTTGCCTTCGTCGGCCCCGCGCGCACCCAGCCGGGGTTTCGGCTCTACGATGTCGGGGGCTACCCGGGTCTGGTGGCGGAGCCCGACGAGCGGAATGGAGTGAGCGGTGAAGTCTGGTCCGTGGACGCCGCGGGCTTGGCGAGACTGGACCGTTTTGAGGGGGTAGCCGAAGGGCTTTACCGCCGGGAAGTCGTGCCTCTGCAATCGCCGTTCGCCGATCACGTCGTCTTCACCTATGTCTTCGGTTCGGCGGTTACCGGCCGTCGGGCCATCGGCGAGGAATGGCGGGAGGCGTGAGGCAGCGGCCCCGATACCAGCCTACTGCAGCGCCCTCGCACGGCGATGAAAGCCTCGGCGCCTAATGTTTCAGGACTTTTGCCGGCACCCGCTTGACCGTGACAAACCGGGCCCGGAACAGGTCCTCCAACGCCTCGCGGACTTCCAAGGGAATACGATTCACCAGGTCGGCGAGTGCCGGTAACGGCTTTGTGTCCACGGGTTCGGCGCTCTCCTCGATCGGACGCGCCGGCACCACCACCTCGCCCCGCTCCTTCGCCTCGGCGCGAAACGCCGACTCTACGACGTCGTCCGGCCATTCCGCAGCGGACGCATCGTTGGGAGCGGCCGCTGACTCCGCGACCGCCATCGGAACTTCCGCCGGCGGCGGAACCGCGAGTGGCTGAACCGGCAAAGGAACTTCCGCGATCACCGCCGGGCGGTGTTCACTTTGGGCCGCGCCGAGTCGGACCTCCAAACGGTCAATCAGAGCTTTTTTTTTTCGCCGGCGGCGTCCGTCACCGGAGATTCGTCCGCCAGGGCGGTGAGCTCCTTGATCAGACTGTCAATCGCCCGGGCCCGGCTGGCCTCGACGGCCTTGAGCAGAGTCACTTCGAAATTAATTTTTTCGGCCAAGCC
>CAIJFT010000169.1 GCA_903820035.1 uncultured Opitutia bacterium | reverse complement strand
GCAGAGCAAAAAATCCTCGCGCGAATCCAGCCTCGAGGACGCGATGGGACAGTTCCTCTTTAGTGCCGCGGCCAGTGGGCTCGGCACGAAGGGTGGGGAGCTTCCCGCCACCAAGAACAGCGGCAAGTCGAGCTACTCGGGTGGTGGCGCCGTCAATAATTCCCAATCCCTCACCGCCCGGGCCGCCGTGCTCGTGACCGATGTTTTGCCGAACGGCAATCTGGTCATCTCCGGCGTGCGGCTCGTGCGCTTCTCCGGCGAAACCCAATACGTCGTGCTCCACGGGGTGATCCGGGCCGACGACATCACCCGCGAGAACACCGTCGTTTCGACCAATGTCGCCGACGCCCGGGTCGAATTCTACAGCGAGGGTTCGCTGACCGACGCGCAGAAGCGTGGATGGTTCGGCAAACTCTACGAGAAGCTGCGCCCCTTCTGAATTGTATTTTCCCGCTTTCCTCTCACCCGCGCCTCACCCCGACCTCGCATGAAAACCTCCGGATTGGTCCCGCTGCGCCCGCTGTTCCTTCTTGCCGCCTGGCTCCTGAGCCTGGGCTCCGCGGCGGCATCGCGCGTGAAGGACCTCACGTTGATCGAGGGAGGTCGCGACAACCAGCTGGTCGCTTACGGGGTCGTGGTCGGATTGGCGGGAGACGGCGATTCCAACTCCGCGACCACGCTGCGCAGCGTGGCCAATCTACTCCAGCGTTATGGCCTCACGATCAGTCAGAATGACATCAAGGCCAAGAATGTCGCGGCCGTTATGATCACCGCCGACATCGGTGCCTTCCTTAAGTCCGGTGCGCGGATTGACGTCACCGTCTCGTCGATGGGTGACGCCAAATCACTCCGCGGCGGCATCCTCCTGCAAACGCCCTTGCTCGGCGCCGACGGGCGCACCTATGCGGTGGCGCAGGGGGCGGTGACGATCGGTGGATTTCTTGGCGGTTCCGGCGGCGCGGGCGGCGCCAGCGTGCAGAAGAACCACCCGACGGTCGGCGTGATCAGCAACGGCGCGATCGTCGAGCGCGAGATCCCGGCGATCTTCGTCCATGAGGGCACGCTCCGCCTGCTGCTCCACAATCCCGACTTCACCTCCGCCGCCCGCATGGCCGAGGCGATCAACGCCAGGTGGCCGGCAGCCGCAAGTGCGCTGGATTCCGCCACCATCACCGTGCGGCTACCCGCCGAATTCCGGGATCGGGACGTGCCGTTCATCGCCGCCTTGAGTGAGATTGAAACCGAGGCCGACACGCTCGCCCGCGTGGTGATCAACGAGCGCACCGGTACGATTGTGGCCACCGCGACGGTGCGGCTCTCACCCGTCGCCATTGCCCTGGGTTCGCTCACCATCACCGTCGCGAATCAGCAGGGCGTGAGTCAGCCGAACGCGTTCAACCATTCCGGGCAAACCACCACGGTGCAAAGCACGCAGACCGGTGTGACCGAAACCAAGGGTGGGTTCGCCGTCCTGAACTCGCCGCCGACGATCGAGCGGTTGGCCGCCGCGCTCAACGCCCTCGGCGTTTCCACCCACGAGATGATGACCATCTTCCAAAGCCTCAAACGTTCCGGCGCGTTGCAGGCCGAACTCATCATCAACTGAGCCCATGAACGTCGCCGCCATCGCCAGTTCACTGAGTTCCCCGGCCCCGGCCGCGGGACGACCGACCGAATTGGCGGGCGCCGCCGACCGTCAAAAGGTCGCGGCGCAGTTCGAGGCCATTCTGGTCCGCCAGTTGCTCAGCCAGAGTGTGAGCAAAATGCTCGGCTCGGGCGAAGACACGGCGGCCAGTGTGTACGGCGGCATGTTGACCGACTCCATCGCCCAGCAGATGACCGCCGGTCCGGGTCTCGGTCTGGGCCGCTTGATTGCATCGCAACTGACGCCGCGGAGCGCGCTCCCGGCCTCCTCCACCGCGCCATGAGCACCCCTTGGGCAGACATTGCCGAAAGCCTCCGCGTGGAACTCGCCGATTACGGCGGGCTCCTCCACCTCTTCGAAGCCCAGCAGCGCGGGCTTTTCGCGCGCAACGCCGATCTCGTGCTCGAGCTGAGCGGCGAAATCGAGCGTCAGGCCGAGTTGCTCGGCGTGAACCGCGGCCAACGCGAACGCCTCGTGGCCGAGTTTGCACTCGCGGCCGGACTCCCCGCCAACTCGACGCTCCGTTCCTTGCTGCCGCGCTTCGATGCCGTCGCGCGCCCGCTGCTCGAGGCGTTGATCGACGAGGTGAATTGTCTCCTGCACCGGGTGCGCCGCACCAGCCGCCACAACCACACGTTGCTCGCGAGTGTGGTGCAGACCCACCGGGAGACCTTGCAGCAACTCCGGCCGCAGGCTTTCCCTCGGACCTATGCCCCGAGTGGCCGCGTGGCGGTCAACTCGGCCGAACTCACCTCGACGATGCGGGCCACCGGCTGAGCCGGCGCCACCTCCCTTTCACTTCGATCCTGCCACCATGTCCGGACTTTTCTCCACGCTCGACGCCTCGGTTAAGGCCATTACCGCCCATAGCCGGGCCCTGGAAATCTCGGGCAAGAACCTCGCGAACGTGAATAATCCCGATTACGCGCGCCAGCGTGTGATCTTCGGTGATCGCGGTACGGTGATGACACCGCAGGGCGCGCAGAGCCTCGGCTTCGAAGCGCTCGGCGTCGAACAGTTGCGCGACGCGCTGCTCGACCAACAGGTGATGCGCGAGGTTTCCCGCACCGCGGAACTTTCCGCGGAGCAGGCCGGTTACCAGCGGGCGCAGGCCGGCCTTGGGCAGAGCATCGATCGGACCCAGAGCGCGGGCAGCTCGGGCGCCGCGACCACCACGGGGCTCGCGGCGGCCCTCGACGATTTCTTCAACGCCTTCGGGAGTCTCGCGGCGAGTCCGACCGATGTCGGCGAGCGCCAGACCCTCATGCAGCGGGCGGCGATTCTCACCGATCGTTTTCAGTTGGCCGACCAGCGGCTGGATCAGGTGCAGGCGGATCTGGACTCCCAGATCAACACCGACGTCGCCAGCACCAACCGACTGTTGACGGCCGTCGCGGATCTCAATTCCCAGATCGCGCGCATGGAGGTCAATGCTCCCGGTTCGGCGGTCGATCTCCGCGACCAACGGCAGGCCCGCCTGGAGGAACTCGCGTCGAAGATGAATATCAGTACGGCGGAAACCGCCAACGGTTCGATCACCGTTTCAGCCCGGGATGGAGCGGGCGCCACGGTGCAGTTGGTGAATCAGTCGGCGGTGCTCGGGACGGTGATGTTCAATGGCACGCAGGTCACCGCAGGGAGTCCCGCGACCGTGATCGCCCTCGGGGCGGGCTCGATGCAGGGATCGCTGACGGCGCGCGACGGCGCGGTGCAGACGCTGCGCGACAATCTCGACCGTTTGGCCGCCCAGATCGTGACCTCGGTCAATGCCGCGTACAATCCGACCGGGGCGACGGGTAACTTTTTCGATCCGGCGGGCACCGCGGCCGGGACCATTCGCGTCGCGACCGGTTTCACCGCCACCACCCTGAAGGCCAGCGACGGCGGGGCGCCGGGCGATAACACGATCGCGGTGGCGGTGGCCGCTCTGGCGGAACACGCGTTTTCGACCGCCGGCGGTGACTCCATCGATGGCCGCTTCAGCGGCTTCATGGCCAACACCGTCAGCTCCCTCGGGCAGTCCCTTTCATCCGCCAACGCCGAAGTTCAGGATCAGGAGAATATTGAAAAGCTCGTCCGCAACCAGCGCGACAGCCTGAGCGGGGTTTCCCTCGATGAGGAGATGGCGGACATGATGAAATTCCAACGCGCCTTTCAGGCTTCTTCGCGGGTTTTCTCCATTGTGGACGAGTTACTCAATCTGGTCGTCAACCGGCTTGGTAGCGGCTGAGCCCGCCTGACTTCCGGCCTTCTCCGTCGTTTTTCACCTTCTCCCATGCCCAACGCCCAACCTGGTTTTGTTGCCCCTGCCACTGCCGGCGGACTCTGCCCGCGCCCTGGCCTGCCGGTGGTCGCGGCCCTCTGAACATGCGTGTCATCACCAATACCGTCTCGGCGAATATCCTGCAGCAGATCCAGCAGCTCAGCACGCAGCAGGCAAAGTTGCAGACCCAGGTCGCCACGGGGCAGAAATTATTTCAGCCGGAGGACGATCCGGCCGCCGTCGGGCGCATCCTGAACCTCGAAAGCGAGCGGCGGCAGGTCGCGCAGTACGGCCGCAACGCCGTCCGCGCACTTGAACTCAGCCAGTCGTCGTTTGCCGGCCTGCAGGGACTCAAGAAGGTGTCGGATCGCGCGACGGAGCTCGGCACGTTGGGCGGCGGCATGTCCGGACCGGCGGCGTACACCGCGTATGCGTCGGAGACGAACCAATTGGTCGAGCAGGCGCTGGAACTCGCGAATACGCGGTCGCGCAACGACTACATTTTCGGCGGCACGGCGGTCGGCACCCCGCCGTTTGTCGCCGCCCGTAACGCGCAGGGGCAGATCACCGGCGTCACCTATGCGGGGAACAGTGCGGGCGCCTCGATCCCGCTCTCCGAGACCTCTGGCATCACGCCGACGACCGGCGGCACGACGAACGCGCAGCTCCGGGATTTTATCAATAGTCTCGTCGCGCTGCGGGACGGACTCACGGCGGGGAATTCGCCGGCGATCTCCTCGGCGCAGCAGAGTCTGCTGACCCACGAAAATGAGCTCGTATCCGCATTGGCCGAACACGGTGGCATCCAGACCCGGATTGAAGCGGCGCAGGTTGCGCAGCGGGACCGGGGCGACGATCTCGGGAAACTGGTTTCCGGCGAGGCCGACACCGACATCCCGACCACCATCGTGAAACTCAACCAGGCCCAGCTGGCGTACCAGGCCGCGCTGCAATCCGCCGCCAACATCATGAAAATCTCCCTGCTCGACTACCTCCACTGAACGATCGGAACACCCTTATGAAAGTCCTTCTCGAAATCGTCCCCGAATCCTACGACATCCCGTTCGCCAATGAAATCATCCTGCCCCAGGGCCTGATCGGTTTCGCGGCATACAAGCGTGCTGATCTGCTGTATGTTTCGGACCAGTTGCCCTTCCTCTGGATGAAACTTACCGGCGGGCCGGAGGCGATCCAGTTCATCGTCATCGAGCCCGGCGGCGTGGTCGGCGGTTATGATCCCGAGATTTTCGACAGCGACGCCGAGCACCTCGGGATCAAAGAACCCTCCGAGGCGATGGTGCTGAACATTGTAACGCTCTTGCACCAGCAGCCGGTCGAGGCCACGGTGAACCTGGTCGGACCCATTGTGGTGAATCGCCGGACGCGGATCGGACGTCAGCTCGTGATTTCCAACTACTCCCGCTACAGCGCCCACCACTCCCTTGTTGAAAACACGCGGGCGGCCCTGTGTGCCCGCACGGCTTGAACCTCCCATGCTTGTCCTCACCCGCAAAGTAAACGAGGCGATCGTCATCGGCGACTCCATTGAGATCCGAATCACCCGGATCGACGGTGACACCGTCAAGATCGGGATCGAAGCGCCGCGGGATATCGCGATCTTCCGCAAAGAGGTGCTGACCGCGATTGCCGCCAGCAATCAGGCCGCCGCCCTCGCGCACGCCCCTGTCGGTCCGCTGCCGAAACTCCCCGTCAAGCCCGCCGCGCCCGCGTCGGCGCCCGGGTCCCTCCGTTCCTAGCCTTCACCCCGTCTCCATCCATGAATTCCATTTCCGCCCAGAATCACGCCTCCGTTCCCCTCCGCGCCTTCGGGCCCGGGCAGGAAGTCCTTGGCCGCTCGCTTCACCGTTTTTCCTCCGCGTCCCGACTCGGCCTTCCGGATACAGCGAGTCCCACCGCCGCCGCGGTGTCCCGCCGCTTTGACGCCCAGGATAAGCGCGTGCAGTCCGCGCTCGGCGCCGTGCAGCACGTGGCCTCGGCGGTGCAAACCGCCGCCGGTTTTCTCGGCGGGATCGATGGCATCCTCGGGCAGATGCGTACAGCGTCCGCGCAGCTGAAAAACCCGGACGCCGGGGCCGACCAGGCCGCCGCCCAGGAGGAATTTCAGGCTCTCCAAGAGCAACTGCTCGAGGCGCTGGCGGCGCCCACGGGGCGTTTTCAAGGGAAGGCACTCTTCGGTCCGGAAGACCCCGCCCCGCCGGCTGAAGCCGCGGACGTGGCTGTGGCCCTGCCGAAGTTCCGTCTGCAAGGGACTGCGCTCAGCGCGTTGGTGCGACGAGATCCCAGTGGCGCGTTCATGCTCGCGGGGAGCGAGGCGAAAACAGGCGACGTTGTGAAGTCCGCGCTGCAGGACGTAAAGGATGCCCGCAGTTCTGTCACCGCCGCCGGCCTGCGTTTGCAACTGGAGGCCGCCACGTTGCAGATCGAATCAGAAAATATTTCTTCGGCGCTGACCCCCATCCCGGATGAAGCGGCGGGCAGCGATGCGACGCGTTCCGCCTCCGGCAGTATCTTACTGCAGCCTGGGGCGGCCCTGCGCGCCCACGGCAACCTCGGCGCCTTCGGCGTGCTGAAGGTACTGGAGTCGTGAGGGAGGGAAGGAGGACGGGCGCAAGGTGCCTCTTCGTCGTGGCGTGTGGAGTAACGCGGTCACGTGGTTGTTGCGGGAGCATGAGCCCGCTTGTCTGCCTAGGGTAAGCGGGGCCCGTCCCTTTGCTTCTCCAGTGTTTTACGAAACACGGTAGCCGCGCCGGAGCGCAGTGACAACCTGGTCCTCGGGCGTGTCCGCGTTTTCGCCTCCGGCGCAAACGCGGCTACAGCAATCGTTGAGCCGCTCGAGACGTTTGGTTTTACGTGGCTCGTGCCGGCCGCCGGCGGCGAAAAAAGTCTCGGCATCGGTCCGGACCGTGGGACGCTCGTTCCATGGATACCCCGCCGAATGTTGCCGTCGTCACCGGAGCCGGTTCTGGCATCGGCCAAGCGTGTGCCCTTGGTTTTATCGCCGCCGGCT
>CAIJFT010000168.1 GCA_903820035.1 uncultured Opitutia bacterium | reverse complement strand
GCGGCGTGAGCCGCGGGACCGGAAATCCCAACGCAGAGCAGCGTTGCGCGCCCCCGCTGGGCGCCGGCGTGCGCCATTCGAAACAGGCTCGTCGCCCGCACCAAAATCATCACCGTCTTCCGGTATGCGCCTCCCCTTGCTGCCCCTGTTTCTCGCCCTCGCGCTGGTGGCCCGCGCCGCCTCGGCCTCCTACGACGTCGTGATCTACGGCGGCACGTCCTCCGGCGTGGCGGCCGCGATCCAATCCGCCCGCATGGGGCGGACCGCGGTCTTGATTGAACCGACGCAATTCCTCGGCGGGCTCACGACCGGCGGACTCGGCGCCACGGACATCGGCAACAAGCGCGCCATCGGCGGCATCTCCCGCGAGTTCTACAGCCGCATTTGGCAGCACTACCAGAAGCCCGAGTCCTGGACGCAGCAGAGGCGCGCGGACTATGTGAACCGCCGCGGCAGCGCCAATGATCCCGGCGAAACCACGATGTGGACCTTTGAGCCGCACGTCGCCACCGCCGTCTATGACGCGATGCTGCGCGAGGTGGCCGACAAGGTTACGGTCGTGAAGGGCGAGCGCCTCGATTTGGCGAACGGCGTGGTCAAGCACGGCCCCCGCATCGTGCGCCTCGTGATGGAGAGCGGGCGCGCCTTCGAAGGTCGCATGTTCATCGATACCACCTACGAGGGCGACCTGCTGGCGAAGGCGGGCGTGAGTTATCACGTCGGCCGCGAAGCCAACGCCGTTTACGGCGAATCCATCAACGGGGTGCAGGTCGCACACACCGTCAGTCATCAATTTACCAAGAAAGTTGATCCCTACGTGAAGCCGGGCGACCCGAAGAGTGGCGTCTTGCCGGGCATCAATGTCGCGGGTCCGGGCGAGGAGCACTCGGGCGACCGCAAGGTGCAGGCGTACAATTTCCGCATGTGCACAACGGATATCCCCGAGAACCGCCGCGCCTGGGACAAACCGGCGAACTACGACCCGCAGTGGTTTGAACTGCTCCTGCGCAACTTCGAGGCCGGCGATCACCGCGTGCCGTGGAACCCGGTGTGGATGCCCAACCGCAAGACCGACACGAATAACAATTTCGCCATCAGTACGGATTTCATCGGCCAGAATTGGGATTACCCCGACGCCGACTACGCCACCCGCGCGAAGATCTGGCAGGCGCACGTCGACTGGCAGAAGGGGCTGATGTGGACGCTGGCGAACAGTCCGCGCGTGCCCGAGAAGGTGCGCGCCGAGTTCCAACGCATCGGCCTCGCGAAGGACGAGTTCAAGGACAACGACAACTGGCCGCGCCAGATGTATGTGCGCGAGGCGCGGCGCATGATCAGCGAGTACGTGATGTCGGAGAAGAACTGCACGCGCCACGAGGTCGTCGATGACAGCGTGGGCATGGGCGCGTACAACATGGATTCGCACAACATCCAGCGCTTCATCACCAAGGAGGGATTTGTTCGCAACGAGGGCGACGTTCAGGTGCGCGTTCGGCCGTACCCGATTAGTTTCCGCAGCCTGCGGCCCAAGGCGGCCGAGTGCACCAACCTCCTGGCGCCGACGTGTCTGAGTTCGTCGCACATCGCCTTCGGTTCGATCCGCATGGAGCCGGTGTTCATGGTGCTCGGCCAGAGCGCGGCCACCGCCGCGGCCCAGGCGATTGAGCAAAAGGTCGACATCCAGCGGATTGACGCGGCCCAGTTGAAGGCGCGACTGCTGCGGGACGGCCAGGTGCTTGATTTGGAGAGTGCCCCCATCGCCACGCGCACCAAGCAGGCCAAGACCGATCTGGTTGGCATCGTGGTCGACGATCTCGAGGCGAAGTGCGTCGGGTTCGACCGCAATAGCTCGGCGCATGCCGTCTTCGTCGGTGCGGGATACCACCACGACGGCAACGACGGTAAGGGCGAGCAGTCGGCGCGTTTCACCCCGGACTTGCCCAAGGCGGGTCGCTACGAGGTTTTCGTGGCGTATCCGTGGAATGCCAACCGCGCGTCGAATGTGCCGGTGACGATCCGCCACGCGGACGGCGAGACCAAGGTGAAGATCGATCAAAAGCAGAAACCGCCGGTGCAGGAGCTGCTGGTTTCGGTCGGCACCTTCCGCTTCGAGGCCGGTCGCGCCGGCTCCGTCGAGATTTCCAATGCCGGCACCAACGGCTTCGTCGTGATCGACGCGGTGCAATGGGTCGAGGCGAAGTGAGCGAGGGCGCGCGAAGGGGATCCGGTGGGCCGACGTTAACGTTCCAGCCTTTTCTTCGCGCCGTTGCGGTTTCGCGTGCGCCGCGACGATGGGAATTCGCCGTGCCGTGACCGAAAACTTGCTCCATTACCCATGAAACAAATCCTCGGTGCCGTTTCCGTTGTGGTCCGTGATTACGACGAGGCGATCGCGTTCTACACGCAGGTCCTCGGGTTTCACCTGGTAGAAGATTCGCCGCGCGGACCGGGCCGCCGCTGGGTGGTCGTGGCGCCGCCGGGATCGACGGAGTGCCGGCTCCTGCTGGCGAAGGCGAAGAACGCCGCGGAGTTGGCCGCGGTGGGCAACCAGACCGGCGGGCGGGTATTTTTGTTTCTGCAGACCGACGACTTTGCCCGCGACTACGCGGCGTTCCGGGCGCGCGGGGTGTTGTTCGCCGAGGCGCCGCGACACGAGGACTACGGCACGGTCGCGGTGTTCACCGACCTGTACGGGAACAAGTGGGACTTGCTGCAGCTTGCCGCGCCCGCGCGCTGACCCGACGAAACTTGGCCGGGAGCCCTGCCCACCTCCGGCCTGCGCCCCGTGACAAAACCCCCAAGGTGGGGCCCGATTTTCCCATCGGGCTGGAACGGAAGGTCGATCGTGATGAATCGACCCGATGAAACCATCGGGACTCGCTGGGCTGCGGAGGTAATTTTGGCATTGGAAGCGGGGGGAGTCGCAGCGAGAGATGATGGCCGCCGCCGCCGGCAAAACTTCCCGTTAAACTCCCGCGCCCATCGACTCCGACCCCACACCTTCCGCCGCGCCGCGACCACGGCATTTCCTGGATTTGCCGGTCGGTACCCACGCCGCGGTCTGGGGTGTTTTGATTCTGACGGTCCTGGTGCTCGTCGCGGTCTCGCGTTACTACGACGGCCGTGACGTCTGGCAGGCTTGGGGCGAAGGCCGCGAACTCCGGCAGCCGAACTACGCGGAGCGGATTTACCAGACGGCGGTTTTTCGCACCCGGGCGAATACCTGGTCGAATTTGGCCTACGTGGTGGTCGGTCTGTATGCCTGCGCGGCGGGCTGGCGGGATCGGCGGGGGCGGGTGTCGCCGGATTCTGGTTACGTCGCACGCACCCCTGCGCTTGGTTTCTTCTTCGGTCTGTCGTGCTGCTACCTCGGCGTGGGCAGCGGTCTCTACCATGCGTCGCTCACCCGCTGGGGGCAGCAACTCGACGTGGCCTCGATGTACGCGCCGTTGCTGGCGGCGCTGGTCATGCAGGGCGGGCGGATCATCCGGGACCGCCGGCCGGCGTGGGTGACGTGGCCGTGGTTAGTCGTGGTGGCGCTGACGGCGAACGTCCTGCTGTACCGTTTCAAATGGTCGATGTCGTCGACGGCGGTGCTCACGACGCTGATCCTCCTGCAGGGCGCGGGCGGAGTCCGGGACCTGATTTTCGCGCGGCAGCAGATGGGCGTCCGCTGGCTGGCGGGCGCGTTGGCGTCTTTGCTCGCGGCGATCGCCTGCCGGCAACTCGACGTTGCCGGCCGCTTCAGCGGGCCGGATGCTTGGGTGCAGGGTCACGCCTGCTGGCACCTGCTGACGGCGTTATCGCTGGCGTGCCTTTATTGCCACCACCGAGCTGAAGCGGTCGAGGGGGCGGGGCGGGAGACCGGGTGACGGGCGGGTGAGCGGATACTGAAAATACATCACCCGATTGGGTGATGTGGGATGTTTTGGCTTTGTCGGCAGGGGCTCCGCCCGATTTCTGGAGGCCAGGCAGCACCCCGGCGTTCTCTTTCCTCATTAAAAACAAGCTCCATGATCACCCGCGAAGACGTAAACAAAGTGCTGGCCCACGTTGGCCAGCGACATCACTTGGACGGGCTGGCGCTCGATCCGAACGATTGTGCCTCGCTCGTTTTTGGTGACGAGGGGCTGCTGGTTTTGGATTTCAACGTGCACAGTGGAATTGTGACGCTGTGGTCTCCGGTATCCGCGCTCACTATCGCGCAAACCGCGGCGGAAGAGCGCACGCTCCTCCGCTATGTACTGCACCTGGGATTCCCGGCTGCTCGGCTCAATGGTGGACACGTTGCCCTGGGGGATAACAGCTTGCTGATGTTTTCCCGTCCGCTCCGGGTGGATCCCCGCTCGCCCGAGGAGGCGGTGACCCAGTTGCAGCAGTTTGCCGAGGAGGCCCAGCGCTTGGGGACGACGCTCCGCAACGGCGATTGGCGTCACGGTGAGGGCGAGAAGCTCAACTTGCCACCGAGCCCTCAAGCCTCGGCGGCGACCGGTTTCCGAGTCTGATCGAGTCCCAACGCGGTACCACTCCCTTTATGTCATTTTCCGTGAATCCCCTCGCTGGCGCTTCGGCCGGCCAAGCCGCCCAGGCCTCGCAGGCGACCGCGGTTGCCGCCGCACCGGCCGCTGCGGTCGCGCCACCGGCCATCCAGTTCTCCCACCCCAAGGGTTTCCTGGCCCGGACGTACGACGCGATCGCTTCGAAAATCCAGCAGTGGCGAGGCCTAGCCGCGGCGACTCCCGCGCCCCCGCAGGCCACTTTTGCCCTGTCCCGCACGAGCCTGAAGGGTGCTTCCACGCTCAGTGTCATCGGCAATATGGTGTTTGGCGAACCGGCGCGTCGTGCCGAAATAGATTGTGGGCAAGAAGGGCAGGGGCGTGGCGCGATTGGTCGGTGGGCACGGCTTGGGCAGGGTTTTGGGGCGCGCTTTGCGCCCCGCCTCCAAATTCCCGCCGGAGGAGGTGGCAACCAGAGGCTTTCAGGGTTTTCGGTATCTGCCTCAGGCGCCACCGGTGCCACCTTGGATATAAACCGTCCGGTGGTCCTTTTCCTTTCGGGTTCCGGCGCACCGGCGCAGAACTACAGCGGCACGATCGCGTGGGAGATGGCGCAGAACCGGGACTGCAATTTTGTCGCCCTCAACTATCGGGGGTTTGGGGGCAGCGGGGGGGCGGAATTCCAGCCCACCGAGCAAACCGTGACCGAGGACGGCTTCGCCATGCTCAACCACCTTCTCCAGCAGGGTTTCCCCCCTGACCGGATCATCCTGCAGGGATATTCCATGGGTGCCTCGGTGGCGTCCCGGCTTCAGGCCGCCGTGGAGTCCAGCGGTCATCAGCTGCGCGGCGTCATTTACGACCGACCCATGAGCAGTGCGACGGGTGCGGCCAAGGGCGCAATGGAGGTTACGCAGGGGTTTGGTCAGGGCCTGCAGCATCTCACGGCGGCCATCACCCGCGTGGGGGTCGGTGATCTGAGCACGCGGAGGAATCTGCAGGACATTGTCGACCACGGCGGTGGTCTGCGCAGCCCCACCTTCTTGGTGGCTGATGCCCCGACTGTCACAGACGACAACGGAAACCAGGTGCGCAATCCCTTCGGCGAGCGGGCGGCTTCCATGGCTGAACACTTCAGCCTACCTACCGTCCGCACCACCGGTGCGCATGAAAGCCAGATTGCGGCGGTCGCGGCCATCAATTCGCTTCCCAACGTGCACACGATTTTCCAGTGATGCCGGGCCACGGGGACTAATCTGCGGCGCGTGCGCTCCGCGCCGATCCGGTGTTGCCGAAGCCGGCTGAGCGCGAGCTCAGCCGACGCCAGGCGGTGAAAGGGCAGACGTTACGGCCGGGGCCCGTCAAACCCCACGGCGTGGGAAAAACGGGCGGGCGACTGCAGACGCCCGCCCCAGTGCGGGGCGCGGCGAGCTCGAGCGCTTCTTTCAGCGTCTGCTCCCGCGCCTGCCGGTCCCCGCTGCCGCTCAGCGCGCTTTGCCGAGTTCAGTCTCCATCGTGCGCAACGCCTCGGCGCTGGCCGGCTTGAGGGCGTCCGCGTCGAAACGACGGGCCTCTTGGGCGCACTGCTCAGGCGTGTAGGGGTCGGACTCCTGGCTTCTCATGTGACTGAGGAAGCGGGAGAGCAGGTCCGCGCCGATTTCATTTTGAGCCACTGTGGTCCGGAGGCCGGTGAGGGCCCAGGCACAGGCGTCCGGGGTGGGGTCATCCCCGAGTGCCCGGTAGGCCGTGAGGGCCTCCCGGTACTCACCGCTGCTGAAGTTCACCCGTGAGTCCGCGCTCAGGACGATGAATCGCGCGTACAGGTTTGTCAGGACGTCCTTCGTCATGGCCTGGTTCTGATCAAGGGCCCGGACAAAGCTGAGGTTGTTTTCCACCAGTCCCGTGACGTTCGTCAGGTTGCAGTGCGTCTCGAACTGCTGGCGGATGGGGCTGTTGAGCGGCATCTGCATGATCAGTTCTCCCGAGGTCTGCAGGGATGATCCGGGCGGAACAAAGGCCGCGAGGAACTGCTTGGCGGTCAGGTTGCCGGCCCGCTCGGCGATCACGGAGGTCACGCGGTCCATCTCGGCGGCCTGCGCCAGTCGGGCCTCGGGGCTGTTGCGCGGCATCCTCCGGGCCAGATCAAGCTCGGATTTCAGCTGGCGCAGGCCGTCGTTCAGGCGCGCCTCCCTGCGCTCGGCCGAGATGGCCTGCTGATCGAAGCGGGAGCCCCCATCCCGGATCTCCCGGGCCACCCCGAGGCCGCTGGCGCGGAGGGGACCATCGGAAGGATTCGGTGCCGGGGTCGCCGCGCCGGTGCGCTCCGGTGCTGCCGGGGGCGGCGGGGGGGCTGGGATCGCATCATCCGCCGCGATCAGTGACTCGAAGAGGCGCTCCGCCGGCAAGGTGCTATGGGATGAGTTCAGGGAGGGCTCGTCCACCATGACTGACCGGTCATGCTTGCTCGGAACCAGCTGGCGGTGCGGATTTCCGTCATTCGGAATCACGTAGCGGGTTCCCACTTGCACTCCGACCAGCGGGGAGAACCGCGCCTCGACCCGCTGGCTCAGCCAGTCGTTGCTGTTGTTGAAGTGGGTGACGTTGCTGCGGTTGATCCGCGCGGCCCCGAGCTTTTCGAGCGTCATCGGATGCAGGCCGGCGGAGTTGAAACAGGTGACCCTCATTCCGTTGCCGGCGGAGATCCCCGCGTATTGGGCGAGCGCGCCGCCCATCGAATGCCCGACCAGGCGGACTTCGACCGGCGGGTTCTTTCGGCTGTATTCCTCCACAAACATGCGGGTGATGTCCTTGGCGTCGCGGAAGGCCCCGTCGCGGATACCCAGCCCCTGCGCGAGGTCGGACTTCACGTTCATCCCGGTGCGGGTGCCGTGGAATTCGAGGTAGAGCACTTTGTTGCCGTTTTCGTCCTTGGCCCAAGTGGGGTCAACCCGCACATCCGTGCAAGAGCCGGATCTGACCTGCGGTCGGCCGCCCATGCCGGTGAGTGGATCCGCGTCGCCATTCTCATCGACGATGAACCGGTCCTGCACCGCTTGGGGAAACTCGCTGAGCTTGAACTTGTCGCGCGGTGGCACGTCGTCGGGGCTCAGTCGCACGCGTTCCACGTCCACCTGGAAGTTCCTGGCCACGTCCACGGTCACCTGCTGCTGGTGGCCCCGGGTCAGCATGGGGGAGTTCACCACCAGATCCTTCGCAAGTTCGAGACCCGCCTCGCCCAGGGAGGTGTTGCCGGCCAGTTTGCCCACGCCGTAGGCCACGCTAGCGCCAATGCCCAGCAGCCCCGCCCCGGCGAGGCGCAGGGCGAAGCCGGCCAGATCGGAGATCTTCCGCTCGGCGGCCGCGACGGTGCCGAAGGCGAAGTCGGTGGCGGCGCCGAGGATGTTGCCGATGCCCTTGAGGACCCTGCCGCCGACGTGCTTGGCCTGGTCGACCCCTCTGGCATCCGAATCCCACTTCTGGTTCTGAGTACCCTGCAGCTTGTCGCCGGCCATCCGGAAGCCACGGCCGAATAAGCCGGTCAAGGCGCCCAGGGCGTGGCCGACGCTGAAGCTCTTCCCGCCCGCCGACCAAGCCAGATACTGGTGGGCGAGGTCGCCTTGGGTCCGGTCGGGCGATTTTCCACGAATGTTTCCGAGGCCGCTGGGCCCGGTCGCTGCCGTCGCGGGTGTGGCGGCGGAAGCCGTCGCCGGTGAGGGGGCCGCGTTGACGTTGGCTTGTGCGGGTGACTGGGAGAAAAGGGCACCGTTGATCATGGCCGGGTGGTTGGGTGACGTCGGTTCAGCGGTTCACAGCCTCAGGCCCCAGGGAGGGGGCGTTTCAGTCGGGGTGGGCTCGGCCGGAGCCGGGATCTCGTCGAGCTTGTCGTGAAGGTCGATGGCGACGTCGAGCACGTCGCCGAGCACCGCCTTGAACCGTTCCTCATCCATCCTTTCCACTTCCCGCGTGAACGTGAGTACGATCTGCCCGGTGCGCCGGTCGTAAGCCACGGTGGCCCCGCCGGTGGCCAGGGAAAATACGTTCAGTTCAAGTGCCTGTTCGAGGCAGGCGATCCGGGCCTCGGGATCGTCCGGCGCCCGCTTCAGCGCCACGTAGAGGAACACCGCCGTGCTCTCCTCGGGGACCTCGACCATGCACTCGAGCTGTTGGCCGAAGATGATATTGCAGTGGCCGTCCGCATCGAGCGAGAGGGCGACGCCCGTGGCGGCGCCAACCGCCTCGAGCCAGCCGGAAACTTGGAGTTGGGTAGCAGTCATGGTGGAGGAAAAACGCCGGGAACGGATACGACTGGGTCGTGGCGAAGCTACGGAAAAACCGCCGCCGACAGCGGCCCTCAAGGCCAAAGGTTTCCAATTAACCCATTTGGGTGGTCCTTTTTGTACGGGCGGTCGTTGGGCTCCTTGCGGTCTCACGTCACGACGAAGGCCGTAAACTCGGGTGGGCTGGGCGTGAAGGCCGTAAGCTCCGGCCGCCGAACTACGCCGAGCGGATCGATCACGCGGCGGTCTTTCGCACCCCGGCGCTTCGCTTTTTTCTTCGGTCGGTCGTGCTGCGGCCTCGGCGTGGGCAGCGGACTCGACCATGCTTCCCTCACCCGTTGGGGGCAGCCACTCAACGTGGCCGCTTCCGCGGGCCGGATGCTTGGGTGCAGGGTCACGCCGGCGGGCACGGGCGGACCGCCTTGGCGTGGCCCGGCTTCTACGTCGACCCGCGGGATCAGGTCGCCGGGGTTCGGCCTTCGCGCTGACACGACGGGACGAGGCGGCCACGTATTTTTTCGCCCCTGACGACCGTTCGCGAAACATGCCGCAACTTTGTGTTATCCCTCGGTGCAGGGGGATGTCTGCCAAACTGCGTGCTCCGTCGCCGGTGAAGGCGATGAACGCTGAAGCCATATCGATCCCAGACTTATTCATCTCAGGTTCAATCGGGCCTCGCGGCACCTCGCGTAACTCCGCGGTTCCGGGAAGCGGCGTCGTAGTTGCAAGCGTGGTTGAAATTTCAATACGGTCGGGGAAAATTTACCGTCAATTTTATTCGCATGGGGACGAGGCGGAAAACAGGGTGCCGCCCGCAGTATCCGCGATGAGCGCCGGCGGACGTTTCGCCGTGGACCACTTATGCCGTGGACCCACCGGAAGCGGCGGTCTACGCGGCGTTCATTCCCTTGGTCGCCTTCCTTTACCCGCTGCACCCGGTCGCCGTGGTGACCTTCATGTTTGTGCAATTCTGCTGTAATCTGGCGATCCACGCCGGCTACGAGTTTATGCCCGCACGCTTTAGCCGGTCGCGCCTGGCTCGGTTCGTTAGCTCACCGACAAGCCACGTGCAGCACCACGAAACCGGCCGCGGCAACTTTGGTTTCTGCTTTCAATTTTGGGACCGCCTGATGGGCACCTGTCATCCCGACTATGATACCCGTCTGCAGCGGACGACCCAGGCGGTGCCCGCCGGACCGAACGGCGGTCTCGAAGCCCCCACCGCGGCTGCCCGCGCCAAAAGTCTTTAGCCCAACCGGCAACGGTTGAGGGTTGAATCCTGGCTGCCCCGTCTTGAACCCCGGGCGGTCCGCGCCTGTCGGTCGGCGAATTTCCGCGCCGGCGCCGGTCCGTCGACTCAGCCCGCGAAGCCTCTCCGGAATCCATCCGTACGCGGGTTTGCGCCGGAGGGGGCTTCGACCAACCCGATCCACCTTCAATGAGGGGAACCCTGAGCCAAAAAAAACGTCGGAGGCTTCCGCTCTCAGCCCCCGACGATCGAATGCAATGCCCGAGTTTAGGCGGTGCCGGTGATCACGTACTGGGTCAGCCCAGCCATCTCGAGGGAGGCGCTGACCGCGGGAACGGGATTCAAGTATTTCATCGTGCCGTTGCGCGCCTTCACCGACTTTAGCCCCTGGACCAAAAGTCGAATGCCGAGCGAGGCGAGGAAGTTGACCGCGGAAAGGTCGACAACGACCTGAAGGTTCTCGCCGTTACATTCGGCATAAAAGGTGGTTTCAACCGCCAAGACGCCCGAAAGATGCAGGTCGCCATTGACTTTGATTACGCGCTGACCGCCGGAGCTAACACTCGTTGCTAAGGTTTTTTTTATGAAATGGGTGTGGGGGTAAGGGACGGTGGGGCAGGGTGCTTCCAGACGGTAACATGGTTGGTTGCGCCACTTCGGCGGTAATCCATGCGATCAGAATGTTCGCGCAACATATAAATACCCAACCCGCCGACTGGGCGTTCCTCCGCCGGCAAACTGAGGTCCGGCGGGGTCAGGGTAAGGGGGTTGAAAGGCCGGCCGTCGTCCGAAACGCTCAGCCGCATCGCCCCGTCCGCCATTTCCAACTCGATCCCGATCGGGTGCTCGCCGGCATCATCGTAGGCGTACTTGATACAGTTCGTGACGAGCTCCTCGATCGTGAGACTCGCCAAGTAAACCATGCTCGGTGTCGCGCCATGCTGTTCCAGCCAGCAAGTGGTCGCCTCGGTCGTGGGGCCGATGGCTTCCGCCTGGTTGGTGATCTGGAGCGTGAGCTGGGTAGACATTACTTGCGGAAGGTGCCGGGATCTCGGGGCCGCATTCCCCGTGAGAGATGAGCCGGATGAGCCGTCGAGCTCAGAGGGGGCGGTTCGGCCGGTTTTGCGTAGGGTGGTTTTTTTACCGGGTGCGCTGGTCGCGCGATCGTTCGAGCAAGACTAACCGCGGCCCGCCCTGCAACCCGTCCCGCGTGTTCCGTGCGGCGGGCCACGACGGCTTGCGCGCGATCCGTTCGCGGAGAGTTGCCCGCGCCTAAACGCCGAAGCCGCCGCGGTATTTTTTCGTGATGAACTCGTTCGCCGCGGCGTGGTTCGTGACCTTCATCGCGGCCGAGTCCCACTCGACGCGATGACGCGCCCGCACGGCGACGTTGCTCAACAGCACCGTCTCGGTGAGGCGCGACGAGTACTCGAAGTTGGCCCCGGCCGGCGTGCCGCCCTTGCAGGCGTTGACCCACTCCATGAAGTGGTCGCCGCCTGGCACGCGCGGCAGCGTTTTGGCCGGCAGCGTGGGCGCGATCGCCTGCATCTTCGCCTCGGGCATGATGCGCACGGTGAAATAATTCGGGTGCGCACTCACCGTCGCCTTGCTGCCGATGATGAACGTGCCGTTGTCGGGAATCTTCTGCCCCTCGAACTCCGGCGGAAGCACCGGCTCCATGCTGCCGTCGTACCAGACCCATTTCAACGGCGGCTGGTTGCCGCGCGCGGGGAATTGATAGGTGACAACCGATGCCGACGGCGCGCTGACGTCGGTCTGCTTGGCACTGACCGCCTCGATGACCGTCGGTGGCGTGAGGTCGAAGGCCCAGAAGCCGCCGTCGAGCATGTGGCAACCCATGTCGCCGAGCGCGCCGGTGCCGAAATCCCAATAGCCGCGCCAGTTGAACGGCAGGTACGCGGGATCATAGTCGCGCTGCGCGGCCACGCCGAGCCAGAGGTCCCAATCGAGCGTCGAGGGCACCACCGGCATCAGTTTGCTGTGATCCGGGGCCTTCACGCCCTGCGGCCAAATCGGGCGGTCGGTCCAGGTGTGGATTTCGCGGACTTCGCCGAGGATGCCGGCCTGGAACCACTCCTTGAGCAGGCGCATGCCGTCGGACGCGTGCCCCTGGTTGCCCATCTGGGTCGCGAGTTTCTTTTCCTGCGCCACTTGCGCCATCTTCCGCGCTTCGGCGATGGTGTGCGACATCGGCTTCTCGACGAACACATGTTTGCCGAGCGACATCGCGGCCATCGCGATCGGGTAGTGCATGTGGTCGGGGGTCGACACCGTGACGGCGTCGATCTGGTGGCCCATTTTCTCGAGCAGTTTCCGGAAGTCGTGGAAACGCGGCACCTCCGGGAACTTTTTGAAGGTCGGGGCGGCGCGGGCGTCGTCGACGTCGCAGAACGCCACGAGGTTCTCGCCCTTCACTCCGTTGACCGCCGCGGCGCCGCGGCCGCCGACGCCGATGCACGCGATGTTCAGTTTGTCGTTCGGCGAGCGGCCCTGCTGGCTCCGCATCACGTGCGGGAAGGCCACCGCCGCCGAGGCGAGCGAGGCGGATTTCAGGAAGGTGCGGCGCGAAACGTCGGGGAGGTTCATGGCGGGGAGGGGAGTTGCAGGCTGGCGACGCGGCTGGCCGTTTTCAATTCCGGGCTTTCCTGCCGAGGGAACTTTCGCTTGCGTGGCCCGCGTCACCGTTGACGTTGCCGAGCGTCAATCCGCCCACATGCCCCACGCGCCGCGCCTCGAAGATTATTTCCTCACCCGCCGGGATTTTCTCCAGCGGTGCGGCACCGGCTTCGGCGCGCTGGGGTTGGCGGCGATGGGCGCCACGGCGTTCGGGGCGGATTCCGCGGTGGATATGGACAACCCGCTCGCGCCGCGGGCGCCGCATTTCCCGGCGAAGGCCAAGCGCGTCATCCACATTTTCGCCAATGGCGGTCCGTCCCAGGTCGATACGTTCGACCCGAAGCCGGAGCTCACCAAGTGGCACGGCAAGGCGCTGCCGCTCGACCTCAAGACGGAGCGCAAGACCGGCGCGGCCTTCGGGTCGCCGTTCACGTTTCAGAAGTACGGGCAGAGCGGCATCGAGGTGAGCGAGCTCTTCCCGCACGTCGCGGCGTCGGTCGACGAGATGGTGGTCATCCGCTCGATGTACGCCGACGTGCCGAACCACGAGCCGTCGCTGCTGTTGATGAACTGCGGCGATGCACGCCTCCCGCGACCGAGCCTGGGTTCGTGGGTCACCTACGGCCTCGGTTCGGAGAACCAGAATCTTCCCGGCTTCATCGCGATGTGCCCCGGCGGCTACCCGATCCAGGAGTCGCAGAACTGGCAGAGCGCGTTCCTCCCCGGGATTTACCAGGGCAACTACATCAACACCGCGTTCACCGAGCTCGACCAGCTGATCGAGCACATCAAGAGCCCGGCGACGTCGCGGCCCGAGCAGCGGGCCCAGCTCGATCTCCTGCGCCAGCTCAACGCCCGGCACGCCGAACGCCGCCAGCACGAGGCGCAGTTGGAGGCGCGCATCCAGTCCTACGAGCTGGCGTATCGGATGCAGATGGACGCTTCCGACGCCTTCGGCATCGCGCGCGAGCCCGCGGCGATCCGGGAAATGTACGGCGACAACGTCCAGGGGCGGCAGCTGCTCACCGCCCGTCGTTTGCTGGAGCGCGGGGTGCGTTTTGTGCAGGTGTGGCACGGGCAGGGACAGCCCTGGGACAACCACGACGACATCGAGGTCAACCACCGCAAGTTGGCGCTGGAGTGCGACCGCGCGATCGGCGCGCTGCTGAAGGACCTCAAGCAGCGCGGCATGCTCGAGGACACGCTGGTGATCTGGGGCGGCGAGTTCGGCCGGACGCCCGTCGTGGAGTTGCCGACGGCCGGCGCCAACGCGGGCAAGGTCAACGGTCGCGACCACAACCACCACGGCTTCTCGATGTGGATGGCCGGTGGCGGCGTGCGCAAGGGCACGGTGTACGGCGCGACTGACGAATTTGGTTTCAAGGCGGTGGACAAGCCGGTGCATGTGCACGACCTGCACGCGACGATCATGGCGCTCCTCGGCTTCGACCACGAGAAGCTCACCTATCGCCACGCCGGGCGCGATTACCGTCTGACCGATGTGCACGGCAAGGTCGTGCGGGAGTTGATCGCGTGAACAGGGGGCCAACGGAGGAAGTGGCACGCGAAGCCGCGAAGGGCGCGAAGTCCGGCCGGCAGGGTGGAAATTCGAAATCGGCGGATCGCCTTTGCGCCTTCGCGTGCACCGCCTTGGTCGCTTGGGTCTTTGGGGCCTCGGCCCACGCCGCCGCGCCCGCCCTCCCGCCCGACCAGCTCGAGTTCTTCGAGGCGAAGGTCCGGCCGATCCTGGTCGAATCCTGCTACAAGTGTCACAGTTTCGAAAAGGGCAAAGCCAAGGGCGACCTTCGCCTCGATACCCGTGACGCGTTGTTGAAGGGCGGCGCCACCGGGCCCGCGATTGTCGCCGGTAATCCCGACAAAAGTCTCCTCATCGAGGCAGTGCGCTACGGCACCGAGGATTTGCAGATGCCGCCGAAGGAAGAGGGCGGAAAACTGGCCGCGGAACAAATCGCCGTGTTGGAAGAATGGGTCCGCCTCGGGGCGCCCGATCCGCGCAGCGGCGGGAAACCGCACCCGCTCGACATGGCCGCCGCGCGGCAACACTGGTCGTTGCAGCCCGTGGTGAAACCGGCCTTGCCGGCGGTGAAGCGGACGGCGTGGGTGAAGACGCCCGTCGACGCGTTCGTGCTCGCCGGGCTCGAGGCCAAGGGCTTGGCACCGGCGCCGGCCGCGGATCCGCGCACACTGCTGCGACGCGTGACCTACGCCCTCACCGGCCTGCCGCCGACGCCGGAGGAAGCCGACGCTTTTGTCCGCGACCGCAGTCCCGGTGCCTACGCCAAGGTGGTCGAGCGGCTCCTCGCGTCGCCGCGCTATGGGGAACGCTGGGGGCGCTTCTGGCTCGATGTCGCGCGCTTCGCCGACACGAAGGGTTACCTCGCGGGCAACGTCGAGCGGCGCTACCCGTACTCGCACACCTACCGCGACTACGTCATCGGGGCCTTTAACGCCGACAAGCCGTACGACCGTTTCATCGTCGAACAGCTCGCCGCGGACCGCCTGCCGCTCGGCGAGGACAAGTCCGCGCTCGCCGCGCTCGGTTTTCTCACCCTCGGCCGGCGTTTCCTCGGCAACCAGAACGACATCATCGACGACCGGATCGACGTCGTGAGCCGCGGCCTGATGGGCCTCACCGTCACGTGCGCCCGCTGCCACGACCACAAATTCGATCCGGTCTCGATGCAGGATTACTACGGATTGCACGGCGTGTTCGCCTCGACGGATGAGCCCGCCGAGAAGCCGCTGCTCGGCCCGTTGGTGGATTCGCCGGCGTACCAGGAGTTCCTGAGGAAGACCGCCGCGGCCGAGGTGAAGGTGCGGGAGCGCGCCCGGAGCGAAGTCGACACCTTTTTGGCCGGTCTGCGGGCCAAGACCGGCGATTACCTGCTCGGCGTCCACGACCTCGCCGCGGGGCCGAAGATCGAGAAACTCGACCTGTTCGCCGGCCCGCGAAAGCTGAACGTCGAGGTCTTGAAGCGCTGGCAGGCTTTCCTCGCCGCGCCCGAACGCCGCCACGATTGGATGCTCGCGCCCTGGTTCGCGTTTGCCGCCTTGCCGGAAAAGGAGTTCGCTGCGGCGGCCAAGGATTTGATCGCCGGCTGGGCGACGCGCCCGCCGGAATCCGCGGCCGGTCCGGTCGTCGCGGCCTTCGTCCGCACGCCGCAGGCGATCGCGTCGCTCAAGGACGTCGCCGCCCTCTATAACGCGCTTGCCGCCGAAACTCCGAAGCCCGCCGCCTCCGGCAAGAAGGCCAAGGAACGCAAGGCGCCGGCCGAGCCGGTCGCCGCCGCCGTGGACGTTCCCGCGGCCGACCGGGCCGCGGTGCGCGGCTGGCTGGTCGCCGAGGGCGCGCCACCGAATCTCGGATACGACGCGGCGGCCGCGCTGATCAAGCGCCAGATCGACGACAAGACGTCGGGGCTCAAGCGCGAGGTCGAGGCGCTGCAATGGACCGAGCCCGGTGCCCCGCTGCGTGCGATGGCCGTGGCGGACAAGCCGGCACCGGCGAACACCCGCGTG
>CAIJFT010000167.1 GCA_903820035.1 uncultured Opitutia bacterium | reverse complement strand
TATTATTTTCACCTGCCACTGTCCGTTGCCCGACCGCATCTCGCACGCGGTCCGCATGACGCCCGAGGAGTACGGCACGTATGTGTCCGCGGTGGCCGATGCGCGTGAGCGTTTCGCCGGGCGCGTCGATGTGCGGCTCGGATTGGAGAGTGATTTCTACCCCGGGGTTGAACCCTGGCTCGAGGAGCTCCACGCCCGCGTGCCGCTGCACCATGTGCTCGGCTCGGTGCACACGCAGGTGCCGGACTATCGCGCGCGGTACTTCCGCGGTGATTTCTTCGAGTACCAGCAGATCTATTTCGAGCATCTTGCGCAGGCGGCGGAGACCGGGCTCTTCGACACGCTCGCGCACCCGGACCTCGTGAAAAACGAGTCGCCGCGTGATTGGCACATCGACCGCATCGCGCCGTTCATCGAGCGCGCGCTGGACCGGATCGCGAAGACCGGGGTGGCGATGGAGCTGAATACGTCCGGCGTGAACAAGGCGTTGCCCGAGATGAATCCAGGCCGGCCCATTTTGGAAATGATCCGCCGCCGCGGTATCCCCGTGGTGATCGGCGCCGATGCCCACCGGCCGGAGCGCGTCGGTGACGGCTACGGCGTGGCGCTGCGCCAGTTGGAGTCGCTTGGCTTCGCGGACGTGAGTTTCTTCCTCGACCGGAAGCGCCAAACCGTGCCGCTTGCGCAGGCCTTGGTGTCGCTCGGGTGAAGTCGCGCTATGCTATCGGCGGGCCGGGCCGGATCCCGGGAAAAGATCGCGGATCCGCTCCGCGCGAAAATCGAAAATCCGGTCCAGCTTTCCGCGAATCCAGAGTGCGTAGCTGAGATCGCCGCACACGCCCCAGCCCGGATCGAACGTCACGTGGTCGATTATGTGCAGACCGCCCGGCGCCGGCGTGAAATGGTGCTCGTGGTGCCAGAGCCGGTACGGCCCGAGGCGCTGTTCATCAACGAAGTACTCTCCCGCGCGGACGTGCGTAATCTCGGTCAGCCAGCGTGACCACAGGCCCGGGAAGATGCCGACGCGGTACTCGATGACTTGGCCGGCGTACATGCCGGGCGCTGTATCGTCGATCATCCGAAACCGCAGGTGCGGCGAGGTGAGTGAGTCGAGGTTCCGCGGTGTGGCGAAGAATTCCCAGATTCGTGCGGGGTCGCCGGCCACGAATTGTTCGCGATGAAGGTGACGGATCACAGCAACGGTACGCGCGGGCAGGCGTTTCGGACGCACCAGCGGAGTCAGCGCAGGCGGAGAGCGCGTAACGTATTAGCTGCCGTCCGCACACGGCGGAGCGGCTTACCTGCGCTCCTCATCGCGGACCGACCTGATGGCCATGCAACCATCGCATCTCTCGCTCATCACCCCAGGATAAATCTGAAATTCATCCCCGGAAAAAGTGATTGGCTTGGCTAAGTGCAAATGGGCGAAGCCGAACGGCTGCCCAACGTCGAGGAGCAGGCATTGATATAACGCATGGACGGAAGCGCGGGGAGGCGGGGAAAGTATTAGCGCTTGGGGTGCGCGTCGGGGTGGCGGGCTTTCTCCGTTGTGATCAGCGCGACGGCGCTGATGATTACGGCTGCGGCGAGCGCGATTCGCGGCGTGACGGGTTCGTCAAGGATCGCCCAGCCCAGGGCGACGGCGACGATGGGATTGACGTAGGCGTAGGTGGAG
>CAIJFT010000166.1 GCA_903820035.1 uncultured Opitutia bacterium | reverse complement strand
TATTATTTTCACCTGCCACTGTCCGTTGCCCGACCGCATCTCGCACGCGGTCCGCATGACGCCCGAGGAGTACGGCACGTATGTGTCCGCGGTGGCCGATGCGCGTGAGCGTTTCGCCGGGCGCGTCGATGTGCGGCTCGGCTTGGAGAGCGATTTCTACCCCGGGGTTGAACCGTGGCTCGAGGAGCTCCACGCCCGCGTGCCGCTACACCATGTGCTCGGCTCGGTGCACACGCAGGTGCCGGACTACCGCGCGCGGTACTTTCGCGGCGACTTTTTCGAGTACCAGCAGATTTACTTCGAACACTTGGCCCAGGCGGCGGAGACCGGGCTGTTCGACACCCTCGCGCACCCGGACCTCGTGAAAAACGAGTCGCCGCGTGATTGGCACATCGACCGTATCGCGCCGTTCATCGAGCGCGCGCTGGACCGGATCGCGAAGACCGGGGTGGCGATGGAGCTGAATACGTCCGGCGTGAACAAGGCGTTGCCCGAGATGAATCCAGGCCGGCCGATTTTGGAAATGATCCGTCGCCGCGGCATCCCGGTGGTAATCGGGGCGGATGCGCACCGGCCCGAGCGGGTCGGGGACGGTTATGTGGTCGCGCTGCGCCAGTTGGAATCGCTCGGCTTCACGGACGTGAGCTACTTCCTCGACCGGAAGCGCCAAACCGTGCCGATTGCGCACGCCTTGGCGTCATTCGGGTGACCTCGACCTTCCTAACGACTGGCCGGAGCTGAGCCAGGGAACAGTGCGACGATCCGCTGTGCGCGAAAATCAAAGATCCGGTCCAATTTACCACGAATCCAAAGGAGGTAGCCAAGATCGCCGCACACACTCCAGCCGGGATCGAACGTTACGTGGTCGATCATGTGCAGGCCGCCCGGCGCCGGCGTGAAACGGTGCTCGTGGTGCCAGAGCCGGTACGGCCCGAGGCGCTGTTCATCAACGAAGTACTCGCCCGCGCGGACGTGCGTGATCTCGGTCAGCCAGCGTGACCATAGGCCCGGGACGATGCCGACGCGGTACTCGATGACCTGGCCGGCGTACATGCGGGTCGCCATATCGCCGATCATCCGAAACCGCAGGTGCGGCGACGTGAGCGTGTCGAGATTCCGCGGTGTGGCGAAGAATTCCCAGATTCGGGCGGGGTCGCCGGCCACGAATTGTTCGCGATGAAGGTGACGGAGCACTGCTACGTTACGCGCGGGCGGGCTTTTCGGACGCACCGGCGGAGCCCGGGTCGGCGCGAGATGGCGGGCGGAGAGCCCGTGGCGTTCAATATACTTTCCGCACCCGTAGGAACGGCTTGCCTGCACTTCTCGTCGCCGACGACCTGGTGGCCATTCCACCATGGCATCTCGCGCCCTTCTCACCGGGGTAAATCTGGAATTCATCCCCGGTAAAAGCGCTGGGCCTGCCTCGGCGCAATCGGCGAAGATGAACGGCTGCCCAACGTCGAGGAGCAGGCTTTTTTTACGCGTGGACGGAAGCGCCCGGAGGAGGTGAAAGTATTAGCGCTTGGGGCGCGCGTCGGGGTGGCGGGCTTTCTCCGTTGTGATGAGTGCGACGGCGCTGATGATCACGGCTGCGGCGAGCGCGATTCGCGGCGTGACGGGTTCGTCAAGGATCGCCCAGCCCAGGGCGACGGCGACGATGGGATTGACGTAGGCGTAGGTGGAGACGCGGGCGGGCGTACTGTTTTTCAGCAGCCAGATGTAGATGGGGAACGCGATCAACGAGCCTGCGGTCACCAGATAGCTCCAAGCGAACCAGGCCCGCGCGGGAATGGCGGCGACGTCGAGGCGCGACGACTCTCCGAGCAGGAGGCCGACGAGCGTCATCACGGTTCCGCCGGTCAGCATCTGAACCGCCGCGGCCACCAGCGGACTGGCGCCGCTCTTCGCGTGTTTTCCGAAGAGGGAACCTCCCCACCAGAAGAAGCTCGTCAGTAGCAGAGCGATCACGCTGAACGCGGGCGGGCGCACGCCGTCGGGCAGTGCGCCGGGCCCGAGCAGAATGAAGAGTCCGGCGAGCCCGACGGTGAATCCGAGCCACAGCATTCCG
>CAIJFT010000165.1 GCA_903820035.1 uncultured Opitutia bacterium | reverse complement strand
GCAGGAAAATCGCCCCGATAAGGCCCGATGGGGGACATCGGACCCCGCCGAGGACGGCGCTCACTTCGCGATCACCCGCGCGTCGATGCCCTGGCCGAGTTGGAACACTTGACCAACTGCGCCCACCACGGCGTGCGCCCGGTCCAAGCCGGCGTCCGCCCGGAGGCGATACACGGTTTCCACTCCGGTGCAGTGCGCTCCGATCAAGTTCTCCAGACCGAATTCCCGCAGCTTCCCGGCCGTCCACGTAAGCGTCGGCTCGCTGGCGCGGAACAAATGCAGACCGCCGATCAGGGCGTGCACCCGCGCGGGTCGCACCACGGTCCGCGCCTGCTCGAGGATGTTGATCACGCCGGCGTGACCGCACCCGGTCACGACCACGAGGCCCTGCGCGGTGTCGACCACGAGCGCCATATCGTCGTTCAACGTGTCTTCCCGCACGCCGGTCGCGGTCCGCACCTGCACGTTGCCGCTCCAGTTGCGCTCGGGGTACTTCCGCGGCACCGGCCCCGTGAGCCAAACCCCGGGGAAGAGCTCCACCGGTTTCCCGTGAATGCGAAACGTCCCGCCCGTCGCCTCATAGTCGGGCCGCAGCCGGATCATCTGGTTTAACTCCACGCCGGGCGGCGTGCCGATGCGGGAATCGAAGAAACCCTCGGCGACGTGGGTGCGCGCCAGGGCGGTCGCCTGCTTGGCGCGCGCCGCGTTCCGCAGCGTCATGAACCCGCCGACGTGGTCCCAATGCCAGTGGCTGAGAATCAGGTCCGGCACGTCCGATAAATCGAGTTTCAGCGACTCCACATTTTTGAGCACGACGTCGGTCTTCGCGCCCGTATCGAAGAGCAAGCGGTGACCGTCGACCTCGACGAGGGCGGCGAAGCCCCACTCGCCGAGCTCCTCGCCGTCGGCGAGCATGGTGGAGAGCACGGTGACCTTCAAGGACTGCACCGGCCGGGCGCCCAGCCCCGCGGTGGACCACAGCAGGAGCGCCAAAATACCGGGGAGCATGCGTCGCATGCCGCAAGCGTTAACGCGTTCGACATGCCGGCGCCAAGGTCAATCCTGCCGCGGATCCACCTTCCGCGGCTTCTGGTATTGAGTAGCCGCGTTGGAGCGCAGCGACAACGTGGTCCTCACGCCTGGCCACGTTTTCGCCTCCGGCTCAAACGCGGCGACGAGAAATCCGACTCCGCTCCAGCTCCGTTCGCGCCATGAAACTCTCCCCGCTGCTTAACGGTTCCCTCGCCTTGCTCCTCGCCTGCCCCGCCTTCGCGGCATCGGCCCCGACCCCGGCGCCAGTTCCCCGCGCGGAGGCTGCGACCCCACGCTTCACCGATCCGGACCGACGGGCGCGGGTCAATGCCCTCCTGCCGGAAATCGACCACGCGTTCGCCGCGTACGCTGAAAAGAAAAAGTACCCGGGACTCGTCTGGGGACTCGTGCTCGACGGCGAGCTGATCCACACCGGCGCGCTCGGCTTCGCCAACGTCGAAAAGAAGATCCCGGCGACCGCCGCGGGCACCCGCTTCCGGATCGCCTCGATGACGAAGAGTTTTACCGCGCTCGCCATTCTCCAGCTGCGCGACGCCGGCAAGCTTCGCCTCACCGATCCGGTCGTGGCGCACCTCCCCGAGTTCGCCGCGGTACAAGCGCTCACGGAAGACGCCCCGGCCATCACCGTGCACCATCTGCTCACCATGACGGCCGGTTTCCCCGAGGATAACCCGTGGGGCGACCGTCAGCTCGCCCTCCCGCCCGCCGATCTGCGCGCTTTCCTCCGCCGCGGTATCGCATTGTCGAACGCTCCCGGCCTGGCCTTCGAATACAGCAACCTCGCGTACGCCCTGCTCGGGGAAATCATCACGGTCGTCGCCGGCGAACCTTATCAGCGCTACATCACCCGCAATCTGCTTGCTCCGCTGGGGATGCGCGACACGCGCTGGGAGTATACCGAGGTGCCGGCCGACCGGCTGGCGCTCGGCTACCGGAACGGTCCGCAAGGCTGGGTTCCCGAGCCGATGCTGCACGACGGCAGCTACGGCGCGATGGGCGGACTTTTGACGACGGTCGAAGACCTTGCCCGTTACCTGCGGCTTCACCTCCAGGCCTGGCCGGCACGCACCGGGATCGAACCCCGCGCCGCGACGCCGGATTTTTCCCGCCGGTTGCTCATCAAACAGGGCGACTGGGAAGGGCGTAACGGGGCCGCGGTGGCCTCCCGCGCGACCCTGCGGGAAATGCACCTGCCCGGCGTCATCACGCGGATGATTCCCGACGCCAAAAACCTGGCTGGCGAAATCACGCCCCAGGTGGTCGGTTACGGCTACGGCTGGCGTTGGACGCTCGACACCCAGGGTGTGACCAGCGTGGGCCACAGCGGCGGACTGCCGGGTTTCGGCAGCCACCATGTCTTCTTCCCTGAATACGGCTTCGCCATCCTGTCATTTGCCAACCTGACCTACGCCGGCACCAGCGCGGTGAACGCCCAGATCGCCGCCCTGCTGCTGGAGAAGGCCAAGCTGCCCCGCCGCACCCTGCCGCCCTCACCGATTCTCGCCACCCGCACGCCCGCGATCGCGCGACTCGTGCAGACTTGGGATGAAACCCTGGCCGCGGCGCTCGTTGCGGAAAACTTCTTCCTCGACCGCTCCCGCGCGGCCTGGCGCGAACTCGCCGGAGAAATATTGGCCCAGGCCGGCAAAATCACCGCGGTCGGCGCGATCGTGCCGGAGAACCAACTCCGCGGCACCTTCGCGTTGCAGGGCGAAAAGGGCCGCGTCGAGGTCTTCTACACGCTCACGCCCGAGGCGGACCCACGACTGCAGGAGCTGAGCCTGAAGTTTGTCGCCACGCCATCGTCGAGGTAACGCCCGATCAAGGCGGGTGGATCCCGATGTCTCCATCGGGTTGGAGCGGAACGAACGTGCCTTCCGCTCCAGCCCGAGGCGGAGCTCGGATCCACCAGACCGGCCAACGGCATTCGACCCGCCACAACTGCGGCGACGCGGGCACAATATCACACTCGCCGCTCCGCGTTTGTGTCACCACGCTGGGCACCCGTTCGTCGTTATCCCTACTCCGTTTTCCCCATGCGCCTGAACCGTCTCCTGCCCCTGCTCGCCTGCCTGCTCGTTTCCCGCCTGGTCGCCGCCGACGGCGCCGCCCCGCGCTGGAACATCCTTTTCCTCTTCGCCGACGACTGGGGCCGCTATGCCCGCGCCTACGCGGCGATCGACGGCAAGCCGTCGCTCAACGACGTCATCCAGACGCCGAACTGCGACCGCATCGCGCGCGAGGGCGTCACGTTCCGCCACGCGTTCGTCAACGCCCCGTCCTGCACGCCCTGCCGCAGTTCGCTGCTGTCCGGCCGCTACTTCTTCAACACGGGTCGCGGCGCAATTCTGCAGGGCGCGGTGTGGGATGAAAAAATCCCGAGCTTCCCGCTGCTGCTGCGCGACGCCGGCTACCACATCGGCAAGAGCTACAAGGTCTGGAGTCCGGGCACCCCGGTGGACGCCCCGTTCGGCGGCCAGGCCCACGCCTATGAGAAGTCCGGTCGCGCCCCGAACAATTTCTCGGAAGAGGCCACGGCCCGCGTCGAGAAGGGGATGACCGTCGCCGCGGCCCGCGACGAAATTCTCGCACAGGTGCGCGGCAACTTCGACGCGTTCCTCGCCGACCGGAAACCCGGCCAGCCCTGGCATTTCTTCTTCGGCCCGACCACCACCCACCGGACCTGGATCAAGGGCTCGGGCAAAAAGCTGTGGGGCATCGAGCCGGAAGCGCTGAAGGGGAAAATGCCCGCGTTTCTGCCCGACGTGCCCGAGGTGCGCGAGGACGTCGCCGATTACCTCGGTGAATCGCAGGCCGTCGATGCCTACCTCGGCGTACTCCGCGAACGCCTCGAGGCCGCGGGCGAACTCGAGCGCACGCTGATCGTCGTCAGCGGCGACCACGGCATGCCCGGCGTGCCCTCGGGCAAGTGCAACCTCTACGACCACGGCACCGCAGTCGCCCTCTTCATGCGCGTCCCAGGCGGCAAGGGCGGTCGGGTGGTCGACGATTTCGTGCGCCTGCCGGACTTGGCGCCGACGTTCATGGAAGTCGGCGGCGTCACGCCGCCCGCCGGACTCTACGGCCGCTCCCTGCTCGCTTTGCTCAAGTCTGACCGCAGCGGGCAGATCGAAGCCGACCGCACCTGGGTGATCACCGGCCGCGAACGCCACGTCGAGGATGCACGCGAGGGCTTCCTCCCGTATCCGATGCGCGCATTCCGCACGAAGGATTTTGTTTATATCCGCAACTTCAAGCCCGACCGCATGCCGATGGGCGACGCGAAGGCCGCCGTTGATCCCAAGGTGATCGCGAGCGGGGCGCTGGAGAGCAACACCCGCCTCGGCTACGCGGATATGGACGGCAGTCCGACCAAGTCGTGGCTGATCACGCACCGGGACGACCCGAAATGGAAGTGGTATTTCGATCACGCCTTCGGCCTGCGCCCTGGCGAGGAACTGTACGACCTCCGGAGCGATCCGGATCAGATCAAGAACGTCGCCGCCGATCCCGCGTACGCCCGGACCAAGACCGAGCTCGCCGCGCAGTTGATGAAGAAGCTCACCGACGCCAACGACCCGCGCGTCACGGGTGACGGGATGACCTTTGAACGGCCGCCCTTCTCCGGCCCCCTCAACCCCGAGGAAGGCCGAGGACAGAGGAAGAAGGCCGCGAAGAAGGCGGAGTAAACGGGCGGCCGAGTTTGAACCGGAGACCGGGAAGGCGGGGAGACTTGGCTCCGTCAGACCAGCGCATCGCCTGGTCTGATGTAGGCCCGCCCGGCGGGCGGGTGTGTTTGGTTCGTAAACCCGTAGGGAAGGCCCGGCCGGCGGCCGGGCCTACAACGGAGGGAGCAATACGAATTCGGCCTGCGCCCCCCGTCCTCCCCGCGCTTCCGGTTCGCGGTCTTTGTCGGGTTGCGGCCGGCCGGTCCGGGCACAAAAAAGCCCGGCGGTAACGCCGGGCTTTGAAAGCGAGCGGGATTGACGTTCGCCTCAGCCGATCTTGGCGATCTCCGGAATCACGAACGACGCGCGGCCGGTCCGCTTGCGGAGCTGGTGGTTGTTCGCGGCATCGGCCACAATCTGGTCCGCGTGCACGAGCTTCTCCTGCTTCGCGTCGATCTTGAGGAGCGGTCCGACGATCGGCTTCGTCACATCCAGATCGACCTCGTTCGCCTTCAAGTGGTCGAGCATGCGCCAGTAGGCATCCTTGGTCGCCAAGTTGGAGGCCACGGCGTCGGCCAGCTGCGCATTCGCCTTTTCCGCGCCCACGAGGAACGAGAGGTTGGCGAGATGACAGAGCGAGGTGGAATAATGACCTTCCTCGAGGAGACCGTGGGTCACCTTGCGGGCCCGCAGCGCCTTGATCCAGTTCTTGCGGTGCGCGCCGTTGTCGCTGCCCTCGAACGACTCAAGCTTCTTGCCCTCGTTGTCGAAGGCCGTCGCGGCGCCGTTCTCGGAAATGTTGATGTAGCCGTGCTCGCATTGCGCCACCACGCCGACGGACGACTTCCGGTAAACATCCATCGCGCGCATGCCCTTCTTACGACCGAGGCCGCGGACTTCGAAGATCAGCGGCGCCTCCTCGTAATTAAGCACCGACACGAGGGTATTCGGGGTTTCCGCATCGTCGCGGTAACCAAAACGACCGCCGAAACTCATCACGTCCTTCGGCAGGCCCTTGCCGCCGACCATCCAGCGGGCAACGTCCATCTGATGGATGCCCTGGTTGGTGATGTCGCCACCACCGTAATTCCAGAACCAGTGCCAATCGTAGTGCACCGTGCCCTTCGGACCATTGCGGGTCGGCGGCGTGAGCGGGGCCGGACCGGACCAAAGATCGTAGCTGTTAGCATCGATTCCCGCCGGCAACGGCTGCGGACCCGTGTGGAGACCGATGGAGTCGCGCGGCTTGTAGCAGGTACCAGTGACCCACTTGAGCTTGCCCAGCTTGCCCGACCGCATGTAGGCGATCGCGTTCATGATCTGCTCGGACGAACGGTTCTGCGTGCCGATGAGCGCGATGTTCTTCGAATACTTCTTGGCGGCCTCAACCGCCTGGCGACCTTCCCAGATATTGTGGGAGAGCGGCTTTTCCACGTACACATCCTTGCCGGCCTGCAGCGCGGCAATCGTGATGATGGAGTGCTGGTGATTCGGCGGCGCGAGCACGACGGCGTCGACATTCTTGCTCTCAAGAAGCTTCCGGTAGTCCTTGTACTCTTCGACATTGTTCAGGCCGGCCTTCTTGGCGGCGTCACGACCCTTCGCGAGCACCGTGTCATCGACATCGCAGATCGCCGCGAGGACCGCGCCGTCCAGCTTGCTGCGGCTGCCCGGCAGATAGTTCTGGAGGTGACCCCAGCCCTGGGCGTTGAAGCCGATGATGCCGATGCGGATGTCGCCGTTGGCACTGCCTTGACCGAAAAGGCGCGGGCGTGTCGCAGCGAGCGCAGCGCCACCGATCAGGGTGGTTTTGAGGAAGTCTTTGCGTGACCAGGTATTCATAGGGCGATAACTATTTTGGAGGAGCGAAGTGATGCCGGATACGGCGGAGCGGGGTAGCGGAAACAGACGGGAAAAGTTCTCCAGACTAAGGCGCGAAGGTCAACCCCGCGCATGCAAGACGCTCCAGACCCGCCGGGGATGCAAAAAATCAGGGGCGCACGGGCCGCAGCGTTTTACCGGCAAAATCGAAAAACGCCGTCCAGTCTTCCGGCGTGATCGTGTGCCCGCCCGTGTGGTAGTGAAAACCCAGGCTACCGTCGGTCAACGGCCGGTCCAACGGCGGACCTTCCGTCGTCCCCAGATCTTTCCGACCCAGCAGCCGGTACACCGGCCCGGCCGCCACTTGCGCCAGAAACTCGCCCTTGGGATCCGCCCACAAGTCTTTGGTGCCGCCGGTCACAAACACCGCCCGCGGCGCCGCCAACGCAATCAGGGTGTGCGCATCAACCGGCAGATCGTTCCAATGCCCGGCGTACTTTTGAAACGCCCCCGTGAACTGCCAGGGGAAGTTGGCCGCCATATCGTCGACCGTTTCGCCGAAATCGCGCCGCGCCAGCGCCGCGCCCATCTCGCCGCTACAGCTGGAAAAAATCACCCCGAAGCGCTCGTCACAGGCGCCCGCCCACAGGACCGTCTTGCCCAGCCGCGAGTGCCCGATGAGCCCGATCCGTTGCGCGTCGAGCGCCGGATCCTTCACCAACTGGTCCAACACGCGGCTCGTGCCCCACGCCCACGCGCCAATCGTACCCCACTCGCCCGCGGCCGGCTTTTCCTGACCCTTGGCCAACGCAAGCCCGCGCACGCCGCCGAGGTTGGTGTCGGCGCGATCGCCCTCGATTTCCGTGTAACGGAATGTCGCATACGCGTAGCCGCGGGCCAGCATGTCCGCGATCGGACCGACCTCCGCCAACGGCCGCACCGCGGGAGCCTTGCCGCCCTTCCCCGGCGCCGCTTCCGCCGGCGGCTTGAGCCCGGGCGGTTGAGAAAACAACAGGTGTACCAGCAATGGCACCGGACCCTTCGCCTGCGCCGGCACATGGAGCACGACGTTGACTTTCGGGCCGTTGGCGTCGGGCCCGAAGCGGCCGACGAGGTGCTTGCGCACCGCCAGTCCGTTGAACTCGCCGGGCGTGGTCGAAACCGTTTCCCAGGTCACCGCCGGTGCCGTGGCCGGCACGCGACCGTAAATTTCACTCTGGTAGAGGGCGATAAGTTCGGGGCGGCGCCGCTGTGTCCACGCGGCCGCCTCGCGCACCCGCTCGCCGCTGCGCAGCACGAGCAGGTCGGGCAACGTGTACGCGCCGACCTTCGCCTCGTCGTAGTTCGACGCGTGGCCGGTCGCAGCGTAGCGGATCGAATTGCCGTTGGCATCCTGCTTCGGCCGCGCCTCCGGCTCGGCGGAAAACACCGCGGCACATACGAAAACACCAGTAATACCAAGGGGGGATTTGAGGCGCATGGGGAAGGGCGTGAACAGCTCACGCGCTTTCCGTCCGGAAGCAATCCCGCGCCCGTGGCGGAGGGACCGGAGGGGGGCCGACCGGGGCTTTTCAGGTTCGGCCTTACGTCCCAAATCCGCCCGATCAGGACATCGGACCCCACCCCACTACCTGCCGCAAAAAGCCCTTGAACGTTGCCGACTCTCTCCGCGGTGGGTCAGCCCGCTTGCGAACGCCCCGCGGCGAAGGATGCGCCCGCCACCGGGCTGGCCTACCATGACCACTCGCTCGCCGAGTTTGCTCGATCCCGTCTGGTCGCCTCCAACACTGACTCGATCCACTCGCCTTCGATGACCCTCCGACTCTCCGCCGTCCTCGCCGCCCTTCCGCTCTTCGCCGCCGTCGCCGTCGCAGCCGGGCCGGCCACGGCGGCCGAGGCCCCCGCTCCGTTGCTGCCCGCCGTGCAAAAAGCCGCCGGCGCCCTGCCCGCCGGCGGCTTCGTATTGGCGGAAATCGAAGGCGACAAGGTGACGTTCGCCGCCGCCGGTCAGCCGGTCCCGCGCGCCGGTCTCGCGCCCGAACGGGTGCTGTTTGAAATCGGTTCGATCACCAAGGTCGTGACCGCCCTGCTCCTCGGGCAAACCGTCCTCGAAGGCAAAGCCACCCTAGACGATCCCATTGCGCAACACCTGCCGCGAGATCTGGTGCTCGCGCCTGCGACCGCCGCCCTGACGCTCGGCCAACTCGCCACGCACACCTCGGGCCTGCCGCGGCTGCCGACGAACTTCCGGCCCGCGAATCCGGCCGACCCCTACGCCGACTACGACGTCGCCCAACTCTACGCCTTCCTCCGCGACTACCGCCCCGAAAAGCCCGCGCCGCAACCCGCCGACTACTCCAACCTCGGCTTCGGCCTACTCGGCCATCTCCTTGAGCGCATCCACGGCCAGACCTATGCCGAACTGCTCGCGCAACGCATCACCGGCCCGCTCGGCCTGCGCGACACCGTCATCACTCTCAATGCCGACCAGCAGGCGCGTTTCGCCACACCTTACTCGGGCTCGACCGCCGTGTCGCCGTGGCGACTCGGTGCGTTGTCCGGCGCGGGCGCCATCCGCTCAACCGCCGCCGACCTGGCCCGCTTCGCGCAGGCGCTGCTGGCGAAGGAGAAAAATCCGCTGACCGATGCGTGGGGGTTTATCCGCGAACCGCGCGCCCCGTTCGGCGCCCGCCCCGCGCAGATCGGACTCGCCATTCTGCTCGCGCGCCGCGGCGACGACCTCGTCTACCACCACAGCGGCGGCACCGGCGGCTTCCGCACTTACCTCGAGCTCTTGCCCGCGCGGAACCGCGCGACCGTGCTTCTGCTGAACAACGATACGCTCGAGCCCGCCTCCGTCGTCGCCTCGGGCCGCCGTCCGCCCGGAGCCGCGCCGGCCAACAAACCGGCGGAGCGCGCCGAGACTCCGCTGGCGGCGGAGGCGCGGCCGGCCTACGCCGGCGTCTACGCGATCGACGCCCACAGCCGTTTCACCGTCGCGCTCGACGAAGCGGGACGTCTCCGCGCACGTCTGACCGGCCAGGGTTTCCTGCCCCTGTATCACGCCGGCCACGACCGGTTTTTCGCCCGGTCCGTCGCCGCCGAATTTCAGTTCCACCGCGACGCCGCCGGCGCGATCAACGCCCTCACACTCCACCAGAACGGCAACGAGGTGCCCGCGCAACGCACGGCCGGCGCCGCGCCACCGCTGCGCTTTCCCAAAGCCACCGAGCTCAAGGCCTACGCCGGACGCTTCCAACTCGCGCCTAACCTGGTCTTCGAAATCGCCCCGCGCGGCGACAACCTCTGGGTGAAACTCACCGGGCAGCCCGCGCTGCCCGTGGCGTGCGATGCCTCCGATCACTTCGTCTACGAGGTGGTGCCCGCCGCCCTCACCTTCAGCCGCGACGCCAACGGCCAGGTGATCGCGGTCACGCTCCACCAAAACGGACGCGACCAGCGCGCGCCGCGTCTGCCCGACGCATCCACGCCGCCCGCCAAACCGTAGTATCAGCGGCCCGCCCTCCGGCGGGCCGATCCATCGCATGAAGTCCGCCCGCTACCCCGCCCTCGCCCTCTTCCTCGTCGCCACCTTCGCCGCCGGCGCGATCGGCTCGTCGGTCACGATCGAGAGCGTGCGTACCTGGTACCCGACCATCGCCAAGCCGGCATGGAATCCGCCCGACTGGATCTTCGCCCCCGTCTGGACTACCCTTTATGTAGTGATGGCCACCGCCGCGTGGCGCGTCTGGCGTAAAGCCGAACCCGCCGCCGCCCGCCGGCTGCTGGTCATCTACGGCGTCCACCTGGTCCTCAACGCCCTCTGGTCGGTCGTCTTCTTCGCGTTCCACCGCCCCGATCTGGCGCTCGTCGAAATTCTCGTGCTCTGGAGCCTGCTCGTCACGCTCCTCATCCGCTTCTGGCGCGCCGACCGGCTCGCCGGCGTCCTGTGGTCCCCGTATGTCGCGTGGGTCACATTCGCGACCGGCCTGAACGCCACGATCTGGTATCTGAACTGGTAGCCGGATGTAGAATACCCCGAGCCGCGGTGCGGCGACGACGTAGCGAGAGGGCTTTTGAACAGGAAGCGCGGGGAGGCCGGAAACGAACGGGCTGCCTTTCCGTTCTTCCCGGTCTTCCTGTTGAGGGTTAGCGCGGTGACGCAGAGTGATCGGAGTTCAAGGTAGAGGTGGCCGCGCACCCCTCCGTCATTGACCGCACCTGTTCGTTATCAACCCTCGGCGGCATGAGCACACTCACCGGCAAACGCGTCCTCGTCACCGCCGGCGCCCAAGGCATCGGTCTCGCCATCAGCCGGCACCTGCTGCGCGCGGGCTGCGATGTCTTCGTCCACTACCACCGCAGCGACGAGGGCGCCCGCGCGCTCGCCGCCGAGGCGAAAACGCTCGGCCGCCGTTGTGCCGCCGCCTCGGCCGACCTGACCCGCACTGAAGCCTGCGACCAGCTCGTGCGCGACGCGGTCGCGTTTCTCGGCGGGCTCGACGTCCTCGTGAACAACGCCGGCTCGCTCATCGCGCGGCACTCGCTGGCCGAAGCCGACGACGATTTCTGGGCCGAAACCATGCAGCTCAACCTCGGCAGCCTGCGCAAAGTCACCCGCGCCGCCGCCCCACACCTCGCCGCCGCCGCCGTCCGAGGCGGAGGCGCCAGCATCGTCAACCTCGCCTCACTCGCCGGCCGCAAGGGCGGACACGGCGGCTCCCTCGCCTACTCCACCGCGAAGGGCGCCGTGCTCACCTTCACCCGCGCCCTCGCCGCCGAACTCGGGCCGCAGGGCATCCGCGTCAACGCCCTCGCCCCCGGCCTCATCCTCGGCACGAGCTTTCACACCACGCACACCACGCCGGAATCCGCCCGCGCCACGGTGGCGGGCATCCCGCTCGGTCGCGCGGGCAACGCCGACGACGTCGCGCGCGCCGCTGTCTTCCTCGCCGGCGAGTTCGACGGGTTCATCACCGGCGCAACCTTGGATATCAACGGCGGGGTCTACTGCGCCTGAACGGGGAAGCCCCAAGGCTTTCTAAGTTCCAAGCAACAAGTCGGGCTTCCTTCTGCCACTTGTCCCTTCTGCCTTGGCCCTTCCACCCCGCCGCAGCCCCATGTCCTTGCGCCTCAAACCACCACGATTCGAAGAAGTGAGCTTGAGTCCGACGCAGCGCACCGCTCTTTCGGGAGCGTGAACTTCGCCGGCAAAACCGTCTGGATCACGGGCGCCTCGTCCGGCATCGGCGAGGCCTCCGCCCGGGCGTTCGCAGCGGCCGGCGCACGCTTGATTTTATCCAGCCGCCGGCCCGCCGAACTGGAGCGGGTGCGCCAATCCTGCGTCCGCCCCGCCGAACACACCGTGCTGCCGCTGGACCTCGCTCGGCCCGACACCTTTGCCGCCGCCGTTGCCGACGCCACGCGGCTCGCCGGACCGATCGACATCCTCGTCAACAACGGCGGCGTGAGCCAACGCGCCCTCGCCGTCGACGCTTCGCTCGAGGTCGAGCGCGCGCTGATGGAGGTCGATTACTTCGGCACCGTCGCGCTGACCAAGGCCGTGTTGCCCGCCATGCTCGCCCGCCGCTCCGGCCACATCGTGGTGGTAAGCAGCGTCATGGGCTACCTCGGCACGCCGGGCCGCTCGAGCTACGCCGCGGCGAAACACGCGCTGCACGGCTATTTCGATTCGCTGCGCGCCGAGGTGTGGCGTCAGGGAATTCTGGTGACGCTGGTTTGTCCGGGTTACGTGCGCACCGCCGTCGGCCGCAACGCCCTCGGCCCGCGCGGTGAAACCCAGGTCTCCGCCGAACCCCGCGGGATCGCCCCCGACCGTTGCGCCCGCGCCCTCGTGCGCGGGGTCGCGCGCGGCCGGAGCGAAGTGGTCGTCGGCGGCTGGGAAATCGCCGGCATCTACCTGCAACGCTTCACGCCCTGGCTGCTGCGCCGGATCGTGCGGCGCATGACGTTTTCGACCGGAACAAAGGTCTGACCCGTAGGCCGGCGCGCTGGCCTACTTCCCGTTCCGCACTCGACGCGGCCCGTCCGTTGCCGCGAAACTCCACCCTGCCATGACGCTGCCCGCCTCCATCGCCCGCCTGCCGGAACGCACGCCCGAACTTGCCGCCCTGCTCGTCCGCTGGGCCGACATCAACTCTGGCTCCGGCCACCGCGCCGGCCTCGACCGGATGCGCGCCGCCCTGCGCGAGGCCTTCGGCCGTTTCGCCGGCGCCACGATCGAGGAACTGCCCTGCGCCGGCACCGCCGACGCCCTGCGCATCCGCCTGCGCCCACAAGCAACGACGCGTCTCCTGTTCAGCGGCCACTTCGACACGGTCTACGAAGCCAACGACGCATTCCAGCACTGCCGCTGGCTCGACGCCGACCGCATCAACGGCCCGGGCGTAACCGACATGAAGGGAGGCCTCGTGACGATGCTCGCCGCGCTCCAAGCCTTCGAGCAGACACCGCACGCGGCCAACCTCGGCTGGGAAGTCCTGCTCACGCCCGACGAGGAAGTCGGCTCGCACGGCAGCCGCCCGTGGTTCGACGAAGCCGCGAAGTGGGCCCACTTTTATTTCGTCTTCGAGCCGGCCCGGCCCAACGGCGACATCGTGCACTCGCGCAAGGGCACCGGGGGCATGGTCGTGACCTGCCGCGGCCGCGCCTGCCACGCCGCGAAGGTTCCGAACGACGGACGCAACGCGATCCTCGCGCTCGCCGAGTTCCTGCTCGCGGCCAGCAAGATCCCCGGCGAGCTGGCCGGCGTGATGCTCAACGTCGGCAACATCCGCGGCGGCACGCCCGCCACGAACGTCGTGCCCGATTTCGCCGAGTCCGAACTCGACCTGCGCATCACCAAGGTCGCCGACCGCGCACCCCTGCTCGCACGCCTCGAGGCCCTCGCCGCCGCAGTCAATGCGCGCGACGGCTTTAAACTCGAGCTGAAGGGCGGCTTCAATCGTCCGCCGAAGGAATGTCTCCCCGTCGAGGAAAAGCTCTTTCCCGAGTGGCAGCGGGCGGCGAAGGATGTCGGCGTCGCGCCCTTCACGTGGGTCCACACCGGTGGCGCGTCCGACGGCAATTTACTCGCCGCAACCGGCCTGCCCGGCTTCGACGGCGTCGGCCCGATCGGCGACCACCTGCACAGCGACCGCGAGTTCATCTTCGTGCCCAGCCTCGCGCCCCGCGCGCAGACCGTGGCGTTGTTCCTCCACCGCCTCGCCGCCGGGGAATACCGGATCTGAGCCAAACCATTCAGCTCAGGGATGAGAGTTGAGGGTTGAGGGACCAACCCACCGGTTTTTCTCTCAACGCTCAGGTCTCAACTGCATCATTCCGGCTGAGCGCCCCGGTGGGCCGCGATGTCCCCATCGCGGCGGGACCGTTTCACTTTCCCCTCGCAGTCCGATGGGGACATCGGACCCCACCCGACTACGCCAAAATATCCCGCACCACCTCGCCGCTGATGTCCGTGAGCCGGAACTGCCGGCCCTGGTAGCGATACGTGAGCCGCGTGTGGTCGACGCCGAAGAGGTGCAGCATCGTCGCGTGCAGGTCATGCACACTGACAGGCTTGTCGACCGCCGCGTAACCCAGCTCGTCGGTCGCGCCGTAACTCATCCCGCCCTTGATCGCCCCGCCGGCGAGCATGACTGAAAAGCCCTTGATATGATGGTCGCGACCCTTCCCCTGTGCCATCGGCGTCCGACCAAACTCGCCCCCAAAGACGATCAGCGTCTCGTCCCACATCCCGCGCTCCTTCAAATCCCGGATCAGCGCGGCCGTCGGCCGGTCGACCTCGTCGGCCTTGAACTTCACATGCGACACGTCGTCGTGGTGGTCCCAGTCGCGGTGATACAACTGGATGAACCGCACCCCGCGCTCCGCCAGCCGGCGGGCGAGGAGGCAGTTCGACGCAAAGCTGCCGTCGCCCGGCTGCGCCCCGTAGTTTTCCAGCACCTTCGCCGGTTCGCTCGAGAGGTCGGTCAGCGCCGGCACGCTCGTCTGCATGCGAAACGCCATCTCGTACTGGTTGATCCGGGTGAGCACTTCGGGATCGCCCAGGTCGTCGTGGCGCCGGTGGTTGAGCCGGTTGACGGCGTCGACCACCGCGCCCTGGTCGGCGCGCGTCACGCCCGCGGGGTTCGCAATGTAATGCACCGGGTCGCCCTGCGACTGAAACTTCACGCCCTGAAAACGGCTCGGCAGAAACCCGCTGTGCCACTGGCGCGCCGCGATCGGCTGCATCTGACCGCCCTTGCCCGACGACATCAGCACGATGTAGCCCGGTAGTTCCTCCGTCTCGGTGCCGAGCCCGTACAGCAGCCACGAGCCCATGCTCGGCCGGCCCGCGATGATCGAGCCGGTGTTCATGAACGTGTGCGCCGGATCGTGGTTGATCTGCTCGGTGAACATCGAGCGGATCACACACACGTCGTCCGCCACCCCGCCGAGGTGCGGAAACAGCGAACACAACTCCAGCCCCGACTTGCCGAAGCGCTGGAAGTCATAGAGCCCGCCGAAGCACTTTAGCTCCTTGCCCTGCAACTGCGCGATCTGCTGCCCCTGCGTAAACGAGGCGGGCATCGGCTGGCCGTGCATCGCGCGCAACTTCGGCTTCGGATCGAAGAGCTCGAGATGCGAAGGACCGCCGGCCTGGTAGAGGTAGATGACGCGTTTGATTTTCTGCGCGTGGTGCCGCGGGTTGACGACGCCCGTCCAACGGTCATCCGCCGGCGCGGCCCCGAGGAGCCGTGGCTGCAACAACGAACCGAGCGCGAGTGCACCGAGTCCGGCGGTGGAGCGACCGAGAAACGCGCGGCGCGTCAGAGCCTGGGCGTGGGATTCAAGCGGGGTCATGAAAGCAGGTCCTGCGGCGAGGCCCAAACCTTGAACCGGAAGGACGGGGAGCGCGGAAAGATCTCACTCGGGCCCTTACCGTTCTTCCCGATCTCCCTGTTCCAATGGCCGGCGCTTGGGTTGCATTTCCGTTTCATGGGCGCGTGATGGTTTCGTGCAGGTTGAGCACCGCGCGGGCGACGGCGGTCCAGGCCGCAATCTCCGCCGGCGGCCGGTCCTTGCCGGCCGGGGTCGCGCCGACGGCGAGCACCTCGCGGGCCGCGGCCTCGTCGCGCTGGTAGCGCGTGAGCTGTTGTTCAAGGAGCGTCGTCAACACCTTCGCCTCCGCGCGCGCCGCCGGACGCGCCAGGGCCCGCGTGAACATCCAGTCGAGTTTAGCGCGCGGCGCGGCGCCGCCCTCGCGGAGCGTCCGCTCCGCCAGCACGCGCGCGGCCTCGACGTAGGTCGGATCGTTCAACAGCACGAGCGCCTGCAGCGGCGTGTTCGAGGTCGAACGGTTCGCCGTGCACTCATCGCGCGCCGGCGCGTCGAAGGCGACAAAGCTCGGCAACAACAGCGTGCGCTGCCAGTGCGTGTAAACGCCGCGCCGGTACAGCCCTTCGCCGACGTCAGCCGCGTACTCGCGTTTCGGAAAATTCATCGGCGCGTAATAGCCCTCGGGCTGGTACGGCTTCGCGGCCGGCCCGCCGAGCGACGCCACGAGGAGTCCGCTGATCGCGAGCGCGTTGTCGCGGACGAACTCCGCCTCCAGCCGTGGCCGGCTCTGGCGCGCGAGGAGGCGGTTTTCCGGATCACGCTCCAGCGCGGCGGCGGAGCCCTGCGTCGACTGACGGTACGTGCGCGACGTCACGATCAGCTCGACCAGGTGCTTCACGTTCCAGCCGCTCTCGCGAAACTCCACCGCCAGCCAGTCGAGCAACTCCGGGTGCGTCGGCCACTCGCCCTGCGAACCGAGATCCTCAAGCGT
>CAIJFT010000164.1 GCA_903820035.1 uncultured Opitutia bacterium | reverse complement strand
CGGCGGAAGGGATTACCGGCCAAAGCGGGAGACTTTGACTTGGTGGTCACCTTGCGGCGGCCTTTGCGCACGAGTTGATTGATGGTCGGCATACGAGGAAGGAGGAAACGTGAGAGTGGAAAGTGACGAAAAGGGGACGACGCTACCTTGCGCCGAAAGCGGGGCAAGCACTTTTTGGCGAAAAGTAGATGAAGCTGAAGAAACCGGCGGTAAGGACAGCGCCGCGGAAGAAAAAGCGCCACCGGTGGAGCCGGCAATGCGAGCGACGGACAGAGAAAGAGGGTCTATAGTCGGGAGCGCCGGGGAGATAACAAGCCGGAACTGACATACCGGCGAATAAATCGCTTGGGGTGAATTTCCCCGGATAATTCAGCGGCGTGAGATAGAGCACCGCGCTTGAGGACATGGGCTGGACCTAGCTCACAATGGAATGGCCGCAGTCGATACACGCTTTGAATCGAGTCCTAGGTTGAACGGCGCGCCGGGCATTTACCGAGCGGCATCAAACAGGGACTCAGAGGCATACCGTCCGTTGGAGATGGCGGCGAGCGATCAATACGCGTAGCGGCGTTCCTTGTGGATTTGCGGTTGACCAACAGAACCCGCTGACGTTTTTTGGCCGTTCGTCCAATTGGCGGCTGTCTCAAACGACGGTCCGCCGGTAACTCGGAGAGGTGGCAGAGTGGTCGAATGCGCGCGCTTGGAAAGCGCGTGTAGGTGAAAGCCTACCGGGGGTTCGAATCCCTCCCTCTCCGCCAGTTCCCTCAGCTGCACACGGCCCGCCAAGGTTGGCCGATTCCAGAATCGGTGCACAGAAGCGGCTCTGCAGAGCCTAGGGCCGAACTTCCCCTCTGATTCGCCAGCTTCGTTCTCGGCCGAACTTTTTCCAAGAGGCAGGGCTCACCTCGGTCATGCACTCGCCCTTGTCATCCTAACCGACACTACTTCAAGCTTGAGCGCACATGGTGAAGCAGAAACTGGCTTGGCGAATCAATGCAGCACAGCGAGGCGTTCGCCTCGACCACTTTCTCGCCTCCGGCTTGGCAAAGGCGTTCAAGCACGAAATCCCGCGCTCTTTGGCGTGTAGGATCATCGAGTCAGGGGCCGTCAGCCGCGACGGCCTACGCGAGCGGTTGGCCTCCAGCAAGCTAGCCACCGGCATGCTGATCGAGGTAAACGTGGATCCGACTACGCTCGACTCGACTGGGCTGGCGCCTGCCAGCGGCGTGGGTAATCAGGGATTTTCGTGGACGCCTAGACGGGTCCTATTCGAGGACGAGTGGCTGCTCGCCGTCGACAAGCCGGCGGGATTGCCGACCCATCCGACGTTGGACCAACGGCGCACCAGCGTATTTTCCACCCTACAGGCATTTCTCGGGCAACGCGACGGCGGCACGCCCTACCTCGGGCTGCACCACCGGCTGGACCGTGATACCACGGGTGTGCTGCTTTTGACGAAGCACCAAAAGGCCAACGCCGGAACTGCCGCGCTGTTCTCCGGCAAGACCCTCCAGAAGTCCTACCATGCTCTGGCGGTCTATGGTGCGCCTGTTCCGGATACGTGGGAGGTGGAGAATCACCTCGGCGTGGTCGGACGGGTGCAAAAGGCCAGCCGGTTCGGCGCG
>CAIJFT010000163.1 GCA_903820035.1 uncultured Opitutia bacterium | reverse complement strand
GTCCCTGCAGCACCGAGGTTGAAACGGGGGATTGCGCCACCGCCGGCAGCCCGTCGGCCGTGACAAAGATTTGGCCTTTGTCTCCAACCAACACGATTCGCCCCTGGCCCTCCGCCCCGCCGCGCAGGGTGCCCGCCAACGCGGGGCCTAAGATTTTCTCTACCCATTCTTTGCCATCACTACTGAAACGAAATTTGGGCTGTTGGTTATTTTGTACTAACCCCACGGCTACGGTTCGATTCCCGAAACTCGCTAGCTTAAGGGGCGAAAAACTTTCGACATACGTTCCAGCAATAATATCCCAGCGGCTGGCAGTTGAAGAACTCCAGTAGATGCTAGCGCTCTTGTCAGAATAGCTCCAGTTGGTTGCTACAGTCCACCGACCGTTTAGCACACAAAGGCCAGATCCGTCCGTGTCCTTGAACCAAGATACTCCGCCTGAGGTGGTGTTCAGGTCGGATATAGAAACGTCGGTCCACTTAATTCCATCAAGGCTGTAGATGGCGGTTCCGCTGTCGCCTATCGCGAGAAACGAAGCTCCATCGAAATAAACATCCACAAGATTCTTCTGGCTTATCAATTGTACGTTCGACCACTGGATACCATCGATTGAGGACCAGATGATCCCTCTGTCGCCCACCGCAACAAACCGTCCGTTTCCAAATGCGACACCTTTCAGAATTTCACTCCTAGAAAATGAGAAACTTGTCCATGAGGCTCCATCTGAAGAGTAAGCCATCCCGGTGAAATATGATTGAGTGTTGAAATTATATAAACCGCCAACCGCGACAAAGCGCTGCACCCCGGAAGTTATCGCTTTGCCTAAAAAGGCTGTCACGCCGTTGGCATTTCTGGACCAATTTATTCCGTCGATTGAAGACGCAGAAATAAAATTCCCCACGGCCGCAAACCTTCCCAGACCGAAACAAACAGCATTCAAATTTTCCGTTAACCCCGGGACCGCAACCTGGGTCCATGAATCCAGCGGATCCTGCACCGTAATAAAAACCGTCTGGCGTGATTCGCCACCATACGCGTCGAACGCTCGAACACTGACCGGGAAAACCCCGCTCCGATTCCACGCATAGTTCACTTGGGAATCGGTGGTGTAAACCGGCTTACCATCGCCCAGGTCCCACTGGTAGAGAAGGGTGTCTCCGTCTAAATCACTTCCCGTTGCGGTCAGCGCGATTGAGTTCCGGGCAAACGCAGTCGCGGACGTGTTCACGGATTGCACCACGGGCGCCCGATTACCCGGGCGATCTCCGATCGTGACCGCGACATCGATCCAGTCGCCCTGACTCGACGTGCCGGTACGGACCGGCGTGATCCTGATCTTGTACGCTGGATCGTAGAAGGACTGACCGAGCGTCAGCGCGCTGTCCTTCATATCGCCAGTGGACCCCGGTGACATGTCCAAGAGGTAGGTGCCCGTCGCTCCCGGTTGCGTGAAAGCCGGGAGTTTATTCCAATGAATCAGGACCCCGTTACGCACATTGTCCGCAAATGCGGAGAGCGACGAGCCAAACTCGCGGCGGTATTCCAGCCAGTAGTCATAGGCCGTCCCCGCATCGATTCGCAGCGCAACGAGCGAACTGCCAAAGCTGGTATCGTGACGGTAGAGGCGGTGCTGTCCTGTCGTAGTTACGACCTGGATATTTGCATCCGTCATGTAACTCAGGGCGCGTTTCTTGGGGGCGCTGAATTGCAACTCGTCACCGCCCATCACGTCAAAGGGATCGCCGTACTCCACATGACTTCCTGGTTGCACGGGCGACACTGCCGTTGGCTTCCACGCATAGGCGTGGCTCAGGCCCAGTTGGTGCCCGATTTCATGCGCAATAATGGCGGTGGCCACGGTGCCATTTAGCCACACAAATCCCCCGGTCACCGCCACACCCGAGAAACTGACTGAATTAGTGGCGCCAACCAGAACGATCACGTACCGGTAGATATCCGGGTTGTATGCACCAATCCCAGCTGATACGGCGTAGCTGCGGGCAAGGGCAGTCGCTTCAGTCAGCTGGGTAGTCCAACGGGCGGGGTCAGCGTTGTAGTCTGACTTGAGCCGCGCCGAGCGGAGCGTAGTCGGCAAGATTGTCGTCTTAAAGGTGGTCCGACCGCCCGACATGTCGCGGTAGAACCGGTCGACTTCGGCCATCGATGCCGCAATCGCTTGATCGGTGGCCGCGGCACCAACCGCGTCGGCGAAATCCATCTTAATGAAAAGCACCGTCCGCTCACCAAAGGCGGAGGGCAGTTGGGCTTCCGCGGCGATTTGCGGGATGGCCCAGTCCGCCAGCGCCTCGGCCGAGGAAAACGCCCGGATCGAATCGCCCACCCAAGCCATGATCTCGTCCGGAGCCGCCGGCGGGGATTCCTCGGGGTCGGCGACCCGATAGGGCAGATCCGACAAAGCCAGTCGGTCGTCGATGGCAATACCGTGCACCGGCAGGCTCGCTTGCGAGACCGATGCTGCCCGCCGTCCCGAGGTGAAGGTGTGGTAGCTCTTACCCTCAATGGTCACGGTCCGAGTGGTGAGGGCGGTCGTCTTACCGCACGCCACCTCCACCGCAAAACGTCCAAAACGGTCGATGCCCTGCTCAAGTTGAGCGGCGATGTCCGGAGTCAGCTTTGCCCGTTCCCTCTTGGATAGCCGGAAGGTGAGCGCCTGCTGCGCATCGAGCGCCAGCAACTGCTTCAAGGCCGCCCGCCGCTGCGTGGCGAGTGCAAGTCCCTGTGAAACGTCCGCGCTTTGCTCAGTCGGCTGCGCGCGCAGCCAGGCGTGAAACGGGGCGATCAAGTGAACAAGGTCCGCAACCTGACGGGAGGCTGCCGCCGGCCGAATCTGATCCAGCAACCGCCGACCCGGCAAGGCCTCGGCTGGGATGGTGGCGGGTGATTGCGCGCCCGAGGCCAGCGAAGCCCGTGCCGGCGATTCCGGGCGGGCGGACCGCCGTCCATCCGGAGGGCGGAGAAACCACACCCCCACGACCGCGACCACGCCAACGAGCCCCAAGAGGGTACGATTGCGCGAAGTTTCAAAACCGCCGGGGAGTCTCACCGTTCTTGGGGTTAGCTACGTTGACGGCGGAGCCTGCGCAACGAATGGAAACGTGTCGATCGCCGAGCCGCCAACGGCCCGCGCCGCTCACAGCCCGAAAAACGCCCGCGCCCGCGTCGTCGTCGCGGCGGACAATTCCGCCGGCGTCACGCCGAATACCTGCGTGGCGGCAAACTCCGCCGTGTGCGCGAGGTAGGCCGGCTCGTTCGGCTTCCCGCGATGCGGGGCCGGCGTGAGGTACGGCGCGTCAGTCTCCAGCATGCAGCGCGCGAGCCCCTGCAGCTTGGCCGCCGCACGAATCGCCTCCGCCGACTTGTACGTGAGGATCCCCGTGAAAGACCCGAAGCCGCCGCGGCGCACCAGCTCCGCCATCTCGGCCTCACCCTCCGTGAAACAGTGAAACACCACGCGGTCCCAGGCCACGCCGCTCGCATCAATCAACTCCACGCTCTCGCGGAAAGCGCCGCGCGAGTGCACAACCACCGGACAGCCCAGCCGCTGGGCGATCTCGAGCTGCGCGATGAACGCGGCCTGCTGCCACGCGAAGATCCGCTCCGCCTCCGCCGGATCCTTCGGCAGGTGAAAGCGGTCGAGGCCGCACTCCCCGAGCGCGACCGGCCCAGGCCCGCTCCGCCAAAACGCCTCGAGCTGCGCCACGGCCGGCTCCCAGGCCGCATCCACCGAACAAGGATGCAAGCCGACCGTGTGGTAAACGAAACCGGGATGCTCGGCCGCGAGTCCGCGGTACAGGGCCCAATCATCCGGCGAGGTGCCGATGGTGATCATCGCCGTCACGCCCGCGACCCGCGCCCGCTCGAGCGCCGCCCCGTGCGTGCCGTTCCGGACAAACGACTCGAGGTGCGTGTGGGTGTCGATCAGGGGCATGCAGAAGAGTTGAGGGATGAGAGTTGAGAGACGGATCGATTATAGGCTCGGCCGCCGGGCCGGTGCCAGCCCAGCGGATGGGCTTACATCGGCAGATTCAAACGTCGGTGGAGAGAGGATTGAGCCACCGTACGAAAAGCGCGCGCTCAACTCTCATCTCTCAACCCTCAACCGCCGCGGCCGGCGGCCGCGGGCGCTACACCTTCGCGCTATTATCGCACTTGAAGTGCACCTGCGCACGCCGCTGGGCGTGCTGGCGCAGGGCGGAAGTCTGCGCCCCGACGCGGCGCTCGAGCAGAAAACGCTGCCGCGACTCCTCCTCTTCTTCCACGGCCGCCAGTGCGGCCACGCACACCATCACCTCGGCCTTGGCCGGCAGGCGCACCGTCGGGAAGCCCGTGTGCCGGGCCAACCACTGCACGGTCTGTCGCAAAGGATCTGATTCAGAAGAGTTCATCACGCGCCCCCCAGCATTGGGTGCTCGGCGAACCAATGCAACCGCTCAGCGTTATCGTTGACCGAAGGCGTCGGCCCACGTCGCCGCGTTGAATCCCACCAGATGTACCCCGCCACCGATCACAAAGGGGCGTTTCACCAGGTTGCCGTTATTTTCCAGGAGCCCGAGGGCCGCATCGACCGACAGCGCCGGCAATTTCTCCCCGAGCTGCTGGTCGCGGTAGTCACGGCCCGCAGTATTAAACAGCTTCCGGATTTCGCCGTCGTACGCCGCGAGCATAAGCCGCAACTCCGCGACCGACGGCGGCGTCTCGCGAATGGCCTGTTCGGCGTGGGCGATCCCCTGGGCCTTCAACCACTTCGTGGCCGAACGGCAACTATCGCAGGTCGCGAGCGTGTAGATTTTAAGCATGGCGGGTCATCCTCGTAAACCGACCCGCAGTCGACGTCGAAGAGGTTTTCGACGTTGTCCGCCACGACGGTGAACGGACGCGCTTGGGCGAAGGCGGCGAGGCCGAGGGCGCACCGCCCGGACGCAAAGATCGGGAAACGCATCGGGCCCAATTGAGACCCATGATTGACCGCCGCAACCCTGCGCCTGCACACTTTCCGCCTCGCATGGCTCCCATCCTCGAAGTCGCCCACCTGCGCGTTGCCCGCGGCCGCACGACGATTCTCCACGACCTGAATTGGCGCATCGCACGCGGTGAACACTGGGTGATCCTCGGCGCCAACGGCTCCGGCAAGACCACGTTGCTCAAGACGCTGACGGGCTTCATGTCCCCCACCGCAGGCGACTTCGCGCTGCTCGGCCTGCGCTACGGCAAGAGCGACTGGCGCGAATTGCGGCTCAAACTCGGCATGGTCACGAGCGCATTCGCCATGTCGATTCCGCCGTCCGAAATCGCCCTCGATACCGTCGTCAGCGGCAAGTACGCGCAACTCGACCTGTGGCACGCCGGCACCCGCGCCGACCGCGTCGCCGCCCTCCGCCTGCTGCGTGGTATCGGCCTCGGCGCGCTCGCCCACCGGGAATGGGCCTACCTGTCGCAAGGCGAACGCCAGCGCGTCCTCATCGCCCGCGCGCTCATGGCGAAGCCGCGTCTCCTGATCCTCGACGAGCCCTGCGCCGGCCTCGATCCCGTGGCCCGCGAGCACTTCGTCCGCTTCGTCGACCGCCTCGCCCGCCGGCGCCGCGCCCCGGCCCTCGTGCTCGTGACGCACCACGTCGAGGAAATCGCCCCCGCCTTCACGCACGTGCTCATGCTCAAGGCCGGCCGCGTGCTGACCGCCGGACCGCGCGCCGACGTGCTGAACTCGGCCAATCTCTCGCAGACTTTCGGCGCGAAACTGCGGTTGACGGCCGACGGACGTCACGGACGTCTCGCGTTGGCCTCGGCGTGAATCCGCTGACGGACATCCTCCAGAGCGCGGACCTCACCGGCGTCTGGGTTTACCTCGCGCTCTTTCTCGCGGCGTCGCTGCTGATGATGTGGCGCCTCGAGGCGCTGCTCGACCACGGCCTCGAGGGCACCGCCGTCGGCACGCTCGTGATGCCGTACTGCTCGGGGCTCGGTAATCTAATCTTTGTCGCGCTGGTCGCGACCCGCGAAAACCAGAGTCAGGAGGTCGTGACCAACTGCCTCGTCAACAACGTCACCAACCTCACCCTGCTCCTCGGCCTGCCCGCGCTGATCTGGGGCCTGCAAATCCGGAGCAAAAAGAAAACCGGCAAGTCCGCCGCCGCCAAGAACGCGACGAAGCAGGCCGGGGCCGAGCAGCAGCTCACGCGGCTTTCCCTGCTGATGACCCTCTTCGCGGTGCTGTTCTTCAGCGGCGTCACCTGGGCGCTCGGGGCCGACGGCCGCATCGACGCGAGCGACGGGCTCGTGCTCATCGCGCTGTTCCTTTTCTGGCAGTGTTTCCAGGTCTTCGACGTGCTGAAACAAAATGTCCGCCAACGCCGCCACTTCGGGCCGATGTTCTACGTCGACATCCTGATTGTGCTCGCCGGCGCCTACGGGCTGTACACGAGTATCGACTGGCTGGTGACGTGGCTTACGGCGCAGGACGGCGAATTCTTCAACGCCAAGCACCTCGGCTGGCTCAGCGGCTGGCTGATGGTGCTACCCAACGCCCTGCTCGCCTTTTTCTACGCCGCGCGTCAGCGCGCCGACATCGCGTACGCGTCCCAGGTCGGCGACGGCCATATCTGCATTCCGCTTTGCCTCGGACTGAGCGCGGTGCTGCACCCGATCACGCTGCCGCCGTTTTTTGAAACCGGCATTATCATTCTCGCCGTCGCCACGGTGATCCACCTGCTTTGCGTGATGCTCGCCGACGGTCTCCCGCGCTGGATGGGCTGGCCGCTCCTCGCCGCCTACGTGTGGTTCGTGGCGGCCGGATTTACCGCCTAGAGCGGATCGCGCTGGCTCGTCGCCGCGTTTGAGCCGGAGGAGAAAACGTCGTCGCGCCTGGGGACCACATTGTCGCTGCGCGCCAACGCGGCGACCACCTCACGGGAAAAGCCGGCGCCTCACATCACCAACGGATCCGCGCGAAATTTTTCACTGAGGTCGAAGATCTCGCTTTGCACCGCGAGCCACCTCCCATCGGCGCGGATCTCCGTCATGGTTTTCGAGGTGTGATTCAGCACCAGGTAACTCGCGGCCCCGATCTTCATGAAGGCGTCGTAGTGTGTATCCTTGGCGTCGGGCACAAACTCGATGTCCCCCTCGGTAAACTTTCGCCCCGCCGCCGCCGCGCGCAGCGGCTCGGCGTCGCGGGCGAGGTTCACCTTGAACGCGTCGGGGCGCGGGCCGGCATACGCGACCACGCCGCCGCTCGCCGCGGGCACCGAGAGAATGGCCCACTCATCGAACACCGGCTGCCCGTAGGCGGCGCGCATGCGCTCGAACGTGGCGTGGATGCTCCGACGGGCCGTTTCTAAGTCCATGAGGCGCGAGCAAGTCACAACCCCGCAGCTTGGCAAGCCGCCCGCGGACGCCCGCCGGACCGGTCCTCCGCTTTCATAGTTCGTTCAAGGCCCGGGCTTGAATTTCCGGTGGGGCCCGATGTCCACATCGGGCCTTTTCCATCCAGGATTCCGCCCGATTCGACCCGAAGGGGACATCGGGCCCCACCGGAAACCCGTGCCGCTCAAGCCGAGAATCCGCTGGTGATGTAGTTCTTCAGGTGCTGCGCCTCGGCCCGGTTCTCATCGGCCATCCAGCGCGTGATATCGCCGATCGATATCGTGCCCGCGAGCCGGCCCGCATCCAACACGGGCAGGTGACGGAACCGCTTCTCGGTAAAGAGCACCAGGGTCTCCTCGATCGTCGTCGCCGGCGTGATCGTCTGCACGCCTGAGGTCATGACGTCGGTGACGGGAGTCTTCGTCGGATCCAAGCCCGCGCCCACCACGCGGCGCAACACGTCGCGTTCGGTGAAGATGCCGACCAGCCGTCCGGATTCGAGCACGAGGACGGAGCCGACCTTTTGGCGGTTCATTTCCGCGACGGCCTCGGCGACACTGGCCGAAGGCGCGACCTGAAACACACGACAACCTTTCCGATCCAAAATGGCGGTGATGGGAGTGTTCATGATAAGCCAAGAAGCTGAACCTGACGTTGTCCTGCCGGGGTTCCCCGATGATCGCGCGAATCGCCGAACCTGCAATGCGAAAGGCGCCCCCCCGCCGCGCTACTTGGGAAACAACTTGTCGAGCGCCCCGAGGTTTTTGAGCGGCGCAAGTTTTTTGCCCGTCGCGACCGGCGCCGCGAGAATCGGCTTCGCCACCGGCGCCGGCGCCGCGACGGTTCGCGCCGACTCCGGCGCGCCCTTCAACGCCGCGAGCGCGCGATCAAGTTTCACCGTCGAAACCGGCTCCGCGGTGCCAAGCTCCTGCGCAAACTGACTCACGCGAAACTCCTCCAGCAGCCAGCGAAACGACTCCCGCGCCGCCGCTTGCTCGGCGGTTGGCCGGGCGGTTTCGACCGGCCTGGACGCGACCCCGCCGCCATTTAACGCCGACAGCGCCTTCTCGTACGGCGCGAGCTGCGCGACCCGTTCGGCGTCCTTGGCCAGGTTATTGCGCGCGCGTTCGGCCCGGAGCTTCATCGCCTTCAGGTACCGCGGGAAATGCGCGAGCTGGGCATACGGCGTCGTCCCGATGAAGTTTGCCGGCACCAGCGCCGCCAAATCCCGCGCCAGTCCGGGTGGCGGATCGGACAACACGAGCAGGTCCTGCCGGAGCGTGAGAATCTCGCGCAACAAATCCACGAGGCGCGGCACCAGCCCGCGCAGATCGGTCCGCGCCTTCTCCACGACGAGCGCAAACGTCGTCGCCGTCAGCGGCTCCACCGGGCGGCCGGTGATCCAGCGGCGGACCGACGCGAATGTCTGCTCCTGCAGCTCGTCCAACGGCGCGAGCGTCGCCGTCAACGCACCGAGTTCCTTCAACGCGCGCAGGTCCCGCTGCGTCCACATCAGATCGTGCCCGAGCTGACGCTCCAGCAAGACCGCGAGCGCGCGGCGCGTCGCCGCTGTCGCCTCCTCGGGCGTGCGGAAAAGGCGGCGCGCCACGCCGTCACGGCCGGACAGCAAGCCCGGGAACGCGTACACCGGCGCCCCCGCCTGCTCGGTGACGAGCACACGTTCGGGCATGGCCTCGAAATTCCACGTCGTCTGCTCCGGGGTTTCCCATTGGGCGCGCGCCGAGCGCCAGGCCACGGGATCCTCGCGCGATACGGCGACGCTGGCCTCGCGGGATTGCAGCAACAACCCGCGGCGCACTTCGTCGAGATCACGGCTCGCCGCGAGCTCCTTGCCCGCACCGTCCACGACGCGCACCCGCACCCGGAGGTGATCGGGCAGCGGCTTGTCGGCCCAGACCGCCGGATCAAGCGCGATGCGGAAGCGCTCGGCAATCGCGGCCGCCAGTGCCGGCGGCAGCGACTCGCGCCGGCCGGTGAGGCGATCGCGGGAGCTCAACTGGACCGCCAGGCTCTTCGCCGTCTCGGTCAACGGCACGAAGCCGCGGCGCAACTCCTTCGGCAGCGCCCTCAGGTAGTGTTCAACCTTGGCCTCGAGGTGTCCGGGCACGGCCCAATCCAGCGCCGCCGTCGTCAGGGCCTCGGCTTCGCGCACACTCACCTCCAGTGTCACACCGTCATCCGCCTGCCCCGGCTTGTACGCGTAATTCAGCGGCAGCGCCCGATTGTCCAGCGGCAGGTCCGCGGGAAAGGCCGCGGCGTCGTGCGTGATCGTCTCGGGATCGCGCAGATCATCCGGCGCCATCATGAGAAATTTCGGCTCGGCCCCGCGGCGCTCGCGCACGAGGTCCACGAGCTCGGCGACCGCACTCACCCCGATGTCGGGCACGCGGGTCGCCCCGGGCATCAGCCGCGCGGCGTAGAAACGATAGGCCGATTCGTCGAGATTGAGGTAACCGCTGTCGCGCGCCCGGGTGAGCAGATCCTCAAGCTTCTCCCGCACCCCGCGGTTGTGCGTGAGACAGTCGAGCGGGAAACGCACGGTGTCGTTCACCAGGCCTTCGCGGATGAAAATCTCCGTGGCGTGCTCGGGGTCGATCTTGCCGTAGCTCACGCCGCGGCTGTCGAGCTCAAGGCCGTAGAGCCGCGTGCGCTGCTTCACCATCACGCGGCCGTTCTCCTCGTTCCAAAACGGCTCGCTGTGCGCCGTGCGCACCAGGTGCTCGCCGAGATCCAGCGCCCACTGCGGGTCGATGCGCGCGGCGGTGCGGGCGTAGAGGCGCGTCGTCTCCATCATCTCCGACGCCATGATCCAGCGCGGGGACTTGACGTCCTTCTTCGGCGCGGGGCGTGACCCGCCCTCCGCCCCGCGGCGTTTCGGCTCTTCGCGCTTGTACAGCACCGAGCCGGGAAACAGCGCCACGCGCCGGTCGTGCGTCGCCTTGTAACCGCCATTCTCCTCGTCGAGGTGCCCGATGTTGCCGAGGAGGCCGGCGAGGATGCTGCGGTGGATCGCCCGGTACGACGGCGTGCCGAAGACGGTGGTTTTTTCATCGACCGTCTTCAGGCCCTGCAACGCGGACGTCATCCGGAATTCGTCGCGCTCCTTCAGCGTGTCGAGCAACTGCGCGTGGATGTCGCGCCACTCGCGCATGCGCGTGTAGCTGAGAAAATGGTCGCGGCAGAAACGGCGCAGCTTCGCCTGCGTCATCGTCTCGAACTCGTCGTGGTACGCGTCCCAGATGTTGAGCAGCGTGAGAAAGTCCGAATCCGGATGCACGAAGCGGCGGTGCGCCTGATCGGCCTGCTGCTGCTTGTCGAGCGGCCGCTCGCGGGGGTCCTGAATCGACAAACCCGCCGCGATCGCCAGCACCTCGCGCAACGCCCGCTCCTCGCGCGCCTGCAAAATCATGCGTCCCACCGTCGGGTCCACCGGCAAACGCGCCAGCTCGCGGCCGAGCGGGGTCAACGCGCGCGCCAGCAGGGCCGGCGGCTCCGCGGACTTGGCCTCGGCCGCACCGGCCGGCAACTCGTCCATCGCCCCGAGTTCCTCCAGCAAGGCGTAGCCCGCGCGAATGGACTTCGCCGCCGGCATATTGAGGAAGGGGAAACGCTCGATGTCGCCGAGGCCGAACGCCTTCATGCGCAAAATGACGTCCGCCAGATTCGCCCGCTGGATTTCCGGCTGCGTGAACCGCGGCCGCTCGAGAAAATCTTTTTCCGAATACAGCCGGATGCACACGCCGTCGGACACGCGGCCGCTGCGGCCCTTGCGTTGGTCGGCGCTCGATTGCGACACGGGTTCGATCGGCAATCGGCGCGTGCGGGCCTGCGGCGAGTAACGGCTCAGGCGGGCGAGGCCGGTATCGACGACGAAGCGGATGCCGGGGATCGTGAGCGAGGTCTCCGCGATGTTGGTCGCGAGGACGAGCTTGCGGCGCTGCGACGGCGCGAAGACGCGCTGCTGTTCCGCATTCGAGAGCCGGCCGAAGAGCGGCACAATTTCCGCGTTCCGCGGCCGGCGGCCCTCGAGCAGGTCGCCGACTTCGCGGATATCGCGCTCGCTCGGCAGAAAGACCAGCACATCGCCCGCGGTGCTTTCGCGCAGAATGCGTTCCACCGCCTCGACCGCGCCATCGATGTAGTGGAGCGCCTCGGCCTTGGCGGAGGCGACGGCGGAGGTGTCGGCCTGGTCCTCGTTCTCGTCGTTGTCGGCGTAATCGCGCCCGAATTCGTCAAGCGGCGCGTAGATCACCTCGACAGGAAAAGTGCGGCCCTCGACGAGGACGACGGGGGCGCCGTCAAACGCGGCGCTGAAGGCGGCGGTGTCGATCGTCGCGGAGGTGATGACGATTTTCAGGTCCGGGCGCTTGTAGCGCAGCGTGCGCAGGTGCCCGAGGAGGAAGTCGATGTTGAGCGAGCGCTCGTGCGCCTCGTCGATGATGACGGTGTCGTATTCCCGCAGCATCGGGTCGCCCTGGACCTCGGCGAGCAGCATGCCGTCGGTGAGGAATTTCACGACGGTCTGCGGCGTGGTCTGGTCGTTGAAACGGATCTTGCAGCCGACCTCGCGTCCCCAGGCGACGCCGAGCTCCTCCGCCACCCGGCGGGAGATTGACAATGCCGCCACGCGCCGCGGTTGCGTGCAGGCGATGCGGCCGCGCGAACCGCAGCCGGCGGCGAGGCACATTTTGGGGATCTGCGTGGTTTTGCCGGAGCCCGTTTCACCGGCGAGGATCACGACCTGGCTGGCCTGGATCGCCGCCGTGATCTCCTCCGCGCGCACGCTGATCGGCAGCTCGGGAGGGAACTCGAGCCGGAAGGGAAAGGAGGAAGATGAAGGCGAGGCGGACACGAAAAATTGAGTGAGCGCAGACGGGTAACCACGGATCTCCGCTGCGGACCACTTATTCCAAGCCCTGCAGCACGAGCCGGGCAGCGATGGCGGCAGGATCGGGCGATCCGTGGTGATGAGTGATAATCCGTGGTTCGTCGGTCTGCGGTATCTAGGGTGGCGGTGGAGAGCCGGAGTGGCGAACCCGTTGGATTGCGGCACCGGAGCCCGTGCGGCAATGCCAGACCGCACGGAAAGGCTTGAGCTTCCGCCCGCGGGCGGAAATGACAAACCTCCGATGCGGCCCCCGCCCCTCCTTCCCGAAGAAACCCTGATGCGCGTCCAACGGGTGGCGCGCTTCGACGGCATGGCTGCGCTGATCCTGGGAGCGATGTTCGCGTTCACCGCCGCGGCGGCGCATGAGGTGCCGTTCACCGTGATCGGCCTGCTGGCCGCGGGCGGCGGCGCGATGGAACTGCACGGCCTCGCGCTCATCGAGCGTGGCAACGGCCGCGGGATGGAGTGGCTCGTCTGGAGCCAGCCCCTACTGCTCACCGTCCTCGTCAGCTACTGCGCGCTGCGCCTCTGGCTCATCGAGCTGCCACCGATCCCCGAGGGCTTTCAGGAGGTCTTCAAGGCCAGCGCCGAACAGTGGGGTATGTCGGTCGACGAATACCAACGCGTCCTCAACCGTGTCACCGTCGCCGCGGTGGCGGTGATCGGCGCCGGATTTCAGGGCAGCATGCTCGTGTACTACCTGCGCCGCCGCCGCGCCGTGATCGACGCGCTTGGCGCCGGCGACGGCGCGTGAAGCGAATTGGGTGATTGCTGTAGGCCCGGCCGCGGGCCGGGTCCAAGGCAAGGAAGTTCGTCCGCATCGCCCGGCCACCGGCCGGGCCTACAACGAGCCGAGCGACCTCAGCGCGCATCGCCCCGCACTTGCGCGCAAGGCGGAGGTTCGTACGGTCGTCGCATGTCGAAGGATCGCTACATCGCCGCCAAACAAAAGTGGGCGGAAAAACAGAAGGCCCGGGGCGTCACCGCCCGAGCCACGGCTGCGGCGGACCGCCTGCCGCCCGGGCAGAAACTCACGACGGGCTTTCCGGTCCTCGACCTCGGCGTGCAACCGTCGATTCCGCTGCCGGAGTGGCGCCTGAAGGTCGACGGCCTGGTCGCGAAACCGGCAACGCTTTCGTGGGACGCGCTGCAGGCGCTGCCGCAGGTCGAGGACGTGAGCGACTTCCATTGCGTGACCACCTGGAGCAAGTACGACTGCCGTTGGGGCGGCGTGGCCTTCACGACCTTGTACGAACTCGTCCAGCCGGATCCGGCGGCGCAATTCGTGTATTTCACCGGCTACGACGGCTACTCGACCAATGTCTCGCTGGCCCAGTGCCTCGACGACGACGTGCTGGTGGCGACGCGTTTCGAAGGCGCGCCGGTGACCCGCGAACACGGCGGTCCGGCCCGCATCATCATTCCGAAGCTGTACGCCTGGAAGGGCGCAAAGTTTGTCAGCGGCATCACGTTTCTCGCCGCGGACAAACTCGGCTTCTGGGAAGTGCGCGGCTACTCGAACACGGCCGATCCGTGGACCGAGGACCGGTATGCGTGACGCCGGCGCGGTCGCGTCCGCGAGGAAATGAGGGAATGAGGGGAGCGGATTGATTCGCCCCGTAGCCGCGTTGGCGCGCAGCAACAACGTGGTCGAAACGTGAGGGCCACGCTTTCGCCTTGGCTCAAGCGCGGCGACTGGAACCGCGCGCTACGGGGCCGGTTCGTTCCAATTCTCAAACCACGCCACCTCGGCGGAGTTAATCTCACGCACGCCGAGCAGGCCCTGCGCGACCGCCTCCGCGAGCAAGCGCTGCAGCGAAAACTCCCCGCGGGCGACGGCGGCGTCCGCCAGCGCCCGAAACGCCGCGGGATAAATCGCGGCCAACGGCTCAAAGAATCCGTCGCGCCGGCCCACGAGGCCGCGGCCGGGGGCGAGTTCACGGCGCAACGCTTCAAACCAAGCCGGACTCATTTTCGGCAGGTCGACGGCGAGCACCGCGAGCCAAGGCCGCGAGGCCCGCTCCAGCGCGGCGGCGATCCCGAGCAACGGGCCGCCGTCGGGGTGCGTGTCCGTCACGATCGCCGTAAAGCCCTCCGCCGCGCGCGGCCACGTCTGCTCCGCGCGGACGGAAAGCAAAAGCTCGGCCGCACCCGCAGTCGCGAGCACGTCGCGCTGGCGGCGCCAGAGCGGTTCGCCGGCGACCTCCAGTAGCGCCTTTTCCCGCCCCATGCGGACCGAGCGGCCGCCGGCGAGGACGACGGCGCTGAGGGCGGGCGCGGGCATGCGGACTCCGCGGGGCTATGCCGCGGAGTTGTCGCTTTTCACGGCGGCGGCCGGACTGCCGAAATTCGCATGCGCCTTCGCGTCATCGAACTCACCCTCCCAGCGCGCCACGACGACGCTCGCGAGGCAGTTGCCCATGACGTTCACCGAGGTGCGGGCCATGTCGAGGAGGGCATCGACCCCCAAGATGAGAAACGCGCCGGACACCGGCAGTTTGAACGACTCCAGCGCCGCGACGAGCACGACGAAGGAAGCCCGCGGCACGGCGGCCACGCCCTTTGAGGTGAGCATGAGCACCAGCATCATCGTGATTTGCTCGCCCAACGAAAAGTGGATACCGGTCGTGGCCTCGGCGGCTTGGGCGACGAAGACCGAGGCGACGGCAAGGTGGAGCGTCGAACCGTCGAGGTTGAACGAGTAGCCGGCGGGCAAAACGAAGCCGACGATGCCGCGCGGCACGCCGAGTTTTTCCATCAGCTCGAAGGCCTTGGGCAGGGCGGCCTCGCTGTTGGCGGTGGCGAACGCGAGCGTGAAGGGCTCGCGCACCGCGCGGGCGAACGGCTTCAGCGGCACTTTCGCGATCCAGATCACCGCCCCGAAGACGAAGACGATAAAGATCAACAGCGCGCCGTAGAGCGTGAGCACGAGCTTCGCGAGGGTGATGAGGGAACCGAGGCCCTGATGACCGACGGTTACGGCGATCGCCGCGCCGACGCCGTAGGGCGCGAACTTCATGATGATGCCGGCGAATTTGAACATCACGTGCGTGAGGCTCCCGCAAAAATCCAGTACGGGTTTGCCGAGGTCGCCCGCCGCAATCACGGCCATGGCGAAGAAGACCGCGAAACACACGACCTGCAGCACGTCGTTGCGGGCCATCGCGTCGATGAGGCTGACCGGAAACGCGTGGAGGATGATCTCGGACAACGTCTGCGGCTTGGCCAGCGCAGCGGTGGAGGCCACATCCGCGGGCAGGCTCACCCCCGCGCCGGGCTTGACGACGTTGACCACAAAAAGGCCGACGACCAGCGCGAGCGTGGTGACGATTTCAAAATAGATCAGCGCCTTCAGGCCGATGCGGCGCGCCTTCTTCATGTCGCCGGTGCCGGCGAAGCCCTGGACCACGCTGGCGAAAATGAGCGGCGCGATCATCGCCTTGATCAGGTGCAGAAAGACATCGCGCACCACCCTGAGGCCGGAGTCCCACGACTTCTGTGCGGCCTCGGGCAACTGGTTCATCCACCAGCCGACGATGCAGCCGATGACGAGTCCCAGCAGGATCTGCTGGGTGAGATTAAAGTGAAACCAACGCCGGGGAGCCGGTGCAGCGACATCCATGCGGCAGGTTGTCGCAGCGGGGACGGCCGGCGCCAAGTCCGAATCCCAAGCCGGCACCATTCAAGGTGGTCCCGATGTCCCCCCTCGGGCGATTTCAGGATGACACTCGGATCGAATCGACCCGATGAGGACGCCGCGCCCCACCGGTCAGTCGCCTCGCCTACCCGCAAAAAAGCCCGGCCTCCGCGAGAGGGAGCCGGGCCGGAAATCAGTCCTCGCGCGAAACTCAGTTCGCGTCCTTCTTGCGCTTCTTCTTCTTTTCCGGAGTGGCGGCGGCGTATTCCTCGGACGTCAGCTTGCCGTCCTTGTCCTTGTCGAGCTCGGAAAACTTGGCCTTCGCCCCGTCCTCGCCGAGCTTCTCCTTCAACGCGGCAACGAACTCCGCCTCGCTGAGGCTGCCGTTGCTATCCTTGTCGATGGTGGCGAACGCGGGATGAGAATCGTCGGCTTTTTTACGGTCGGCCTTGGCAGCAAGCGCGGCGATCGGCAGGGCGATCACGGCGGCGAGGGTAGCAACGAGAATATAGCGTGCGGATTTCATTTGGGGGGATAGTTGCAGGCGAAGGATTCGCTGCAGCGGGCAATGACGGCGGAATAGAACAGGAGTTTCAACGCAGGTCATCACGCCCGAAAATCAGGGTCTAATCCGGCGCTGGTGCGCAATTTTTGCGCAGACTTAGCGTCGAGGTGAGCAAGGGCTGCGCGCGGCATCAATTTACTCTACAATCAATCGCAACTCCAAGCAGGGTGCCCGCGTCATTCCCCGCTCACCCCCATGAAAACTTCAATGCTGTCTGCTGTCCGGCCGGCCCTGTCGGCCCGTTCCCCGCGTCTTGCCCTTTTGATCTTTAGCGCCGGCTTGGGCCTTGCAGCGACCGTTTTCGCGCAAAACACCCCTGACACTTCCGGTGGCCGGCGCCGCGGTGGCGATACCACCGGGCAGGGCGGCGGCGGTCGCGGGAATTTTGATCCGGCAGAAATGCAGGCCCGCATGCTGAGCTCCATCCGCGAGCGGCTAGAGGTACCCGACGACGAGGAGTGGAAGCTGATTTCGACCCGCGTCATGAAAGTATCCGAACTCCGTCGCGCGAGTGGCGGGGGCATGGCCTTCGGTGGCCGCGGTGGTCCCCCTCCGGGTGGCGCCGGCGGCGGCGGCGACCGCACCAGCAGCCGGGGCACGCGCGGCGGCGGCCCGCCGGAGATGGAACTCCTTTCCTCCGCGCTGCGCGACAAGCTGCCCGACGCTGAGATCAAGATGCGCCTGGATCGTCTCCGGGAAGCCCGCAAGGCCAACGAAGCCAACCTCGCCAAAGCCCAGGATGAATTACGCGCCGTCCTCAGCGTCCGCCAGGAAGCCGTCGCCGTCATGTTTGGTCTGCTGCCCTGATTTACCCGCCCGTGCTCACTGATCTCGCCCCCGCCTCCGGCGCCGACGTTGCCTTCCCCGAGCTGCTGACCCGCATGATTGCGGGCAAGCAGCTGACGGCGACCGACGCGCGCAGTTATCTCCGCCAGAACACCGGGTCCGACGCCCTCACGGAGGAAGCCGTGCTCCGGTGGCTGGCCCGCGAATACGGCGTGGGCTTTGCCAAGCTCGACGAGTTGGAGCCGGACAAGCAGGTGCTGTCGCTCTTCCCGGCCCGACTGCTGCTGCGGGACGAGCTGCTGCCGCTCCGGCGTATCGACAATCAGATCGAAATTGCGACCAGCCGCCTGTTCGCCACCCAGGGTATCGACGGACTCAAGGCCCTCACCGGCCTGCGGCTCCGCCCCGTGCTCGCGCCTTCAGAGGTCATCCAGCGCGAGATGAAGAAGCGGCTGGGCGTCGGTGCCGATACGATCGACACCCTCGACGAGGAGACGGCGTTGCAGGTCGTCGACGAAGGTGGCGGTGCCGGTGGCAACAACCTCGACGAAGCGGCCGAGGACGCGTCGATCATCCGCTTCGTCAACCAAGTCCTGAAGGACGCGATCGAGCTGCGCGCCTCGGACATCCATTTGGAGCCGTTCGAAGACGAGCTCCGCATCCGCTACCGTATCGACGGTGTGCTGCAGGAGGTGCCGGTGCCGGCGCAGATCAAGCGCTTCCAGCCCGCCATCGTGGCGCGCGTCAAGATCCTCAGTCATCTCAACATTGCCGAGAAGCGCCTGCCGCAGGACGGCCGCATCAAGGTCCGGATCGAGACCAACGAGGTCGACATCCGCGTTTCCATCATCCCGATGCTGCACGGCGAGGCCGTGGTCATGCGCTTGTTGCGCCAGAATTCATCGCTCAAGGGCGCGCGCGAGCTCGGCATGAACGCCCGCGAACTCTCCTGCCTCGAACGCGTGCTCCAGTTGCCGCACGGCATCGTGCTCGTCACCGGCCCGACCGGCTCCGGCAAGACCTCCACCCTCTACACCGCGCTCCACGAGATCAACGACGCCGAGCGCAAGATCGTCACCATCGAGGACCCGGTCGAATACCAGCTCAAGGGCGTCAACCAGATCCAGGTTTCCGAGAAATCGGGCCTGACCTTCGCCCGCGGCCTGCGCTCGATTTTGCGCCACGACCCCGACGTCATCCACATCGGTGAAATCCGCGACCAGGAAACCGCGCAGATCGCCGTGCAGGCCTCGCTGACCGGTCACTTGGTCTTCTCCACCCTGCACACCAACGACGCCGCCGGCGCATTGACGCGGCTCGTCGACATGGGCGTCGAACCCTACCTCGTCGCGTCCTCCCTCGAGGCCGTGCTCGCCCAGCGTCTCGTGCGCGTGCTCTGCAAGCAGTGCAAACAAGTGGATAACTCGCCCACCGCGCAGACCTACCGCACGCGCCTCGGCATCCGCCCCGACGCCACGATTTACCGCTCCGTCGGTTGCCGCGAATGCCGTAACACCGGCTTCCACGGCCGCCGCGCCATTTTCGAGTGGATGGACAGCAGCAACGAGATCCGCCAGCTGATCCTGCGCAGCGCCTCGACCGACGTCATCCGCGAGGCCGCCTGCCGGGCGGGCATGACGACGCTCGCCGACGACGGCCGGCGCCTCGTCGAGGAAGGTGTCACGACGATGGAGGAAGTGTTGAGCGTCACGACCGTGCACGAGATGACGCCCTCGGTTGCCTCCACCGCGCCGTATCCGGCGGCCGGGCACTAAGCCCAGCCGTCGCCCTCCCCCGGCCGCACCATGCCCCAATTCGCATACAAAGCCCTGCAGCTCGACGGCATTTCCGTCGAGGGTCTCATCGACGCCAGCAACCGCCAGGAGGCGATGCGCCAGGTCGAGGGTCGCGGTTTGAAACCGATCCGCCTCGCCGAGACCAAGGGCGCCGCCGCGCCCGCCGCGGGCGGGGAAAAGAAAGGCGCCCTCAATTTCCGTCTGGGCGGCGCCAAGAAGATCACGCCCCGAATGCTGGAGAATTTCACGCGCCTGCTGTCCAGCCTGCTGGCGGCCGGCGTACCATTCAGCCGCGCGCTGGTGATCATCCATCGCGAGGCGGCGGATCCGGTCGCGAAGGATAAGTGGAAGGAGATCCACGACCTGGTGATCGACGGCATGCCGCTCTCCGACGCGATGGCGCGCTCGCCCGAGACCTTCCCTCGGGTTTACGTGGCGATGGTCGAAGCCGGTGAGACCGGCGGCTTCCTCGACGTCGTGCTCGGACAGATCGCGGACTTCCAGGCGCGCGAAAAAGAACTACAGGGCAAGGTCATGACCGCGCTCATGTACCCGATGATCCTTCTGATCCTCGCCATGGGCGTGCTGATCTTCCTGCTGGTGTTCTTTATCCCGCGCTTCCAGCTCGTGTTTCAAGGCTTCAACGCCGAGTTGCCGCTGCTCACGCAGGTGATCGTCGGCATCTCCGAGGCGGTCCGCAGCTACGGTTTGTTCATCGGCGCGGCGGCGGCCATCGGTTTCATTTCCCTGCGCAACTGGTTCAAGTCCGCCAAGGGGCGTCGCTCCTGGGAAGGAATGATCCTCAAGGCCCCGACGCTCGGTCCGCTGCTCGCGCAGTTCGCCATGGCGCGGTTCTGCCGCATGCTCGGCACCCTGCTGGGCGCCGGCGTACCGCTGATCAGCGCGCTCAACGTCGCCCGACGCTCCATCGGCAACCAGATCCTTGTCGATGCCGTTTCCGATTCGATCGACCGCGTGAAGGAGGGCAAGGCCCTCGGCAAGAGCCTGGCGCAAAACCGCGACCTCTTCCCCGGCGCCATCGTCGAGATGATTTCGGTCGCGGAGGAAAGCGGCAAACTCGACGGCGAATTGCTGCGCATTGCCAACGTCACCGAAGGCGACCTCGACCGGCAGCTGAAGACGGTCGTCGCGCTCGCCGAACCGCTGATGCTGTTCCTCATCGCGGCCCTCGTCGGCACCATCTTCATCGGCATGGTCATCCCGATTTTCTCCCTGCAGGACCACATCAAATGATTTTCTCCATGAAAGCCCTGAATCCCCGTCCGCTCCTTCCCTCCCGCCGCGAACGCGTCCTTCGCCGCCGCGCCCAGGCCGCGTTCACGCTCGTCGAACTGCTCCTGGTGCTCGTCATCCTGGGCATCCTCGCCGCCCTCGTGCTGCCGAAGTTCACCGGCCGTACCGAACAAGCCCGCACCACCGCGGCGCAAACGCAGATTTCCACCTTCGGCACCGCACTCGACGCGTATGAGGTCGACACCGGCAGCTACCCGCGCGGCAACGACGGCCTGAGCCAGCTCATCATGCAGCCGTCCGACGTCACCAACTGGCGCGGGCCGTACCTGAAGAGCGACATCCCGCTCGATCCCTGGGGGCACCCCTACGTCTACGAGTTCCCCGGCAAGGTGAACCCCTCCGGCTACGACATCCGCTCGATGGGTCCCGACGGTCAGGCCGGCACCAACGACGACATCATCAACGCCCGCATTTCGTCGCGCTAAGCGCGACCCGCTTCGCGCCGTCCGCACGCCGTTCCGATGACCCTGCCGGGCTCCAGCACCCATCAGCGCCGCCGCAACCGCGGCTTCACCTTGGTGGAGCTGATTGTGGTGATGGTGCTGTTGCTCATCGTGGCCTCGATGGTGGCGCCGCGCATGTCGTCGTTCTTCCGCGGGCGCGCCCTCAGCTCCGAGGCGCGCCGCATGCTCTCGCTGCTCAACTACGGCCGCAGCCGGGCGATCGCCGAAGGCGTACCGGTGCTGCTGTGGGTCGACCCCACGCGCTCAACCTACGGCCTGATGGTCCAGGCCGGCCACACCGGCGAAAGCGAACGCCAGGACGTGTTCACCGCCGAACCGTCACTCCGTTTTGAAGTGCCCGCGGCCACGGACGCACCCGCCTCCGAACAGGAGGACGAACGTCTCGGCCTGCCCGAAAATCTGCCGGCGATCCGCTTCAACGCCGACGGCTTCTTCGACGAGTCGAGCGTCGGTAAAATCATCATCCGCCAAGGGGATGAAGGCGCCCTCGAAATCGCGCCCACCCTCAATCGGCTCAGTTATGAGATCCGCCCCGCGACCCGCACCAACTGACCCGGCCCGCCCGGGCGCGTTGGGACGTCGCCCGTCACGGATCGCCACCGGCTCCCGCCGCGCCTTCACGCTCGTGGAGGTGCTCGCCGCGCTGCTGATGATGGCGATCGTCATTCCCGTGACCATGGAGGGTCTGAGCGTTTCCAGCCGCGTCGGCGTGCTTGGCCAACGCAAAGCCGTCGCGATGCGCGTCGCCGAACGCATGATCGAAGAAATCATCGCGGAAGCCCAGACGCAGCAGGGCTCATCCAGCGGCACCGCCCTCGAGGGGGACATGGCCTACCCTTGGACGATGCGCCTCGAAAACTGGCCCGAGGACGCAATGCAGCAACTGACCGTGACCGTGCAGTTCACCGTTCAGGGTAATCTTTACGACGTCAGCGCCACCACGCTGATCACCCCCGCCGGCTCGACCGCGGTGGATACCGGACTCGCACCATGAGGCGTCCCCGCTCCACCTTCGCCGGCGTCCGCCATTCGCGCGGTTTCACGCTGCTCGAGCTTCTGATCGCCACCGCGGTCGGTGCGGTGGTGCTGATTGTCATCCAGACGACCTTTTTCGGCGCGCTCCGCCTGCACAACACCACGCACGCGCGGATCGACGAGGACGCCGTGGTCCAGCGCACGCTCGGCATCATTCGCCGCGACCTCGCGGGCATCATGCTGCCCGGCGGCACGCTGTCCGGACAGTTGCAGACCAGTAATTTCTCAAGTCTGAGCTCGGGTAATTACGGCGACCGCGTGACGCCGGACATCTTCACCAACTCCGGCCGCATCGACGGGTGGAATCCGTTCTCCGAGGTGCAGATGGTGGCCTACTACCTTTCGCCGTCGACCACCGGCAACGGCAAGGACCTCGTCCGCGTCGTCACCCGCAATCTCCTGCCCGTGCAGGATGTGCAGGCCGATCCACAGGTCCTGATGAGCGACGTCGAGTCGGCCAGCATGATGTTCTACGACGGCTCCGGCTGGATCGACATGTGGGACTCCGAGACCTCGTCGACCCTGCCCACCGCGCTGCGCCTGACCATCACGCGCACCGCGGCGGCTCCCAATCAATCGGCCGGAACCCCGCTCGATTTGATCGTGCCCGTGCTGGTAAAGACCACGACCACCCAGCAGGAAGAAGCGGAGGCCGCCCCGTGAAACGCCACGCCGCCCAAACCTTGGCCGCGCCCCGCCGCGGGTCCGTGCTGATCATCGTCATGTGGGTCTGCCTGGGCCTCGTGGCCCTCACGGTGTATTTCGCCGACTCGATGACCTCGGAGTTTCGGGCCGCCGACAACCGCGCCGCCGACATTGCAGCGCGTCAGGCGATGTTGGCCGGGACGCGCTACGCATCATACGTCCTCGGCCAGTTCGCCACCAACGGCACCGTGCCCTACCGTGAAGATTACAAGGCCGAAGAGCTGCCGGTCGGCGAAGCGAAGTTCTGGTTCATCGGTCGCGACAACGACCAGCGCCCGACCACAGAGCCGATCTTCGGCCTCGTCGACGAAGCCTCGAAGATCAACCTGAACACCGCCCCGCGCACCATGCTCGAGGCCCTGCCGGGCATGACCCCCGAGCTCCTCGACGGGATCGTCGCCTGGCGCTCCCGCGCGCAGGCCGGCGGCGGTGACACCACCTACGGCCGGCTCGAGCCGGCTCGGACCAATAAGGGCGGCCCCTTTGAATCGGTCGACGAGCTGCGCCTGGTTTACGGTGCCACCCTCGACCTCCTCTTCGGCGAAGACACAAACCGCAATGGCGCGCTCGATGACAACGAGAACGACGGCGACGCCTCCGCCCCCCGCGACAACTCCGACGGTCTGATTCAGCCCGGTATCCTCGAGTACGTGACCGTCTATAGCCGCCAGCCCAACACGCGGACCGGCGGCGGCCGGCGGATCAACATCACGACGCCGCAGAACCGCCAGCAGCTGAATCAGATTCTCCAGCAGCGCATCGGCGGACCGCGCGCCACCGAAATCATCGGCGCCATCGGCACGACGGAGTTTCGGAGCGTCGCGGAGTTCATGGCCGCCAGCCGGATGACGTCCGACGAGTTCAACTCGGTTCGCGGCGACATCACCGCGAGTGACGGCACAACCGTCCAAGGCCTGATCAACGTGAACACCGCGAGTGAAACCGTCCTCGCCTGCATTCCCGGAATCGGCCCCGAAAACGCCTCCGCCCTGGTCGCCTACCGCCTCGCCAATCCGGATGTCCGCGGCTCGTTCAGCTGGATCACTCAGGTCCTCAGCCGCAGCGACATCACGCGCGCCGGCCCGTACCTGACCGACCAATCGTATCAATTCACCGCCGACGTCGCCGCCGTGGGCCGCGCCGGCCGCGGCTATTGCCGTGCCCGCACCATTTTCGACATGACCCTAGGAACACCCCGCACCATTTACCATCAGGACTTGTCCAGCTATGGCTGGGCCCTGGGGACCCAAGTCCGGCAGACACTCCGGAACGCGAAGGAGACCCGCGCATGAAGTGGGTCGCCAAAAAACGCCTGCAATCCGTGATCGCGATCTCGGTCGTCCACGGCCAGCTCCGCGTCGCCCACGCCGCCCGCGCGAAAAACGCGGTCGCCGTGCTGCACGCCGCCGGGGCCACGCTGACGCTTGATCTGCAGCATCCAGAGCCCGAACTCGTCGGCCAGGAAATCAAAAACCACCTGGACACCTGCGGCATCCGTGAGCGGCACTGCGTCGTCGCCCTGCCCGCAGACTGGGTCATGACCCAGCACACCCGCGTGCCGGAGCTGTCCCCGGAAGACACCGCCAGCCTGCTGCTCATCGAAGCCGAGAAGGGCTTCCCCTGTAATCCCGACGAGTTGCAAATCGCCCGCTCCGCTCATCGCTCGGGCGAGGCGCCGTACGTCACCCAACTCGCCGTCCGCCACGAGCAACTCAACCGCCTCGGCGAAGTACTGAAAGCCGCGGGGCTGAAGGCCGTCAGTTATACGATCGGGATCACCGCCCTGCCGGGCGCACTGCCCACGACCGGTGCCAGTCGTATGACGCTGCTGTTGGAGCCCAAGGGCGCCACGCTGCTGGTCGCCGCCGGCGGCGGTATCGTCACGCTGCGCACGCTGGAAGCCACGATCGATTCCGAAGTCGGGGAAAACGTGATCAACGGTCCCGCCCTCGCCCGCGAGCTGCGCATCAGCTTCGAACAGCTGCCCGCCGACCTCCGCGCCGAGGTCCGGGAACTCGCCTTGCGCGGGGAGCCGTCCATGGTCGCCCAGCTCGCCGGTATCTTGGGCGCCTGGACGCGCGACGCCGGACTCAGCCTCGACCACGGCGCCGCGGCCCCCCGGCCGGCCGCAGAAGAAATCGTCGAGCAGCTCGCGCAACGCCACCTGCTCGAAGCGAAACGCGACCTCGAATTTCTACCACCCCGGCCCTCCCGGTGGGCCTTGTTGCTCGCCCGCTACAACTCCCGCCGCCTCGCCAGTGCCGGGTTCGCCGCCGCCGCCGTCGTCCTCGTGACGCTCGGTGCCTTCGGCTGGCAGGAGTTCCGCCGCTGGTCGCTCCGCTCCGAATGGGAGGCGATGGCCGCCGACGTCACGGAACTGGAGGGTATCCAGGGCAGCATCCGTGAATTCCGTCCCTGGTACGATGAGTCGTACCGCAACCTCACGATCATGAAACGCGTCGTGGAGTGCTTCCCCGACAACGGCAGCGTGAGCGCCAAATCCTTCGAGATCCACGGCCCCGCGAATGTCAGCGTCACCGGCACCGCGCGCGACAACGCCTCGCTGTTGCGGACGCTCGACCAGTTGCGCCAAGCCAAGGAAGTCCAGGGGCTCAAGATCGAACAGATCCGCGGCAAAACGCCGGCGCAGTTCACCTTCACCTTCCGCTGGGTCGGAAACACCGGCAAATGAAAATCAATCCGTCCAACCGCCAGCAAATGCTGCTGATCCTGGCCGGCGTCGCCATCGGCGTGCTGATCCTCGACAGCGTCGTGCTCACGCCGCTGTCGAAAGCCTGGCAGACCCGCAGCGCCGAGATCACGAAGCTGCAGAAGAACGTGACCGAGGGCCGCGGGGTGATCGCCCGCGCCACCAGCACCCGCGCGAAGTGGGCCGAGATGCAATCGCAGGCTCTGCCCAAAGACCCCGCCAAGTCCGAACAGGACCTCATCACCGCCTTCGACCGCTGGGGCCGCGCCAACAACGTCGAACTCGGCTCGATCAAGCCGCAGTGGAAGCGCGGCGCCACCAACCGCTATTCGCAGCTCGAATGCCGCGTGGATGCCACGGGGACCTTGTCCACGCTGAGCCGCTTCCTTTACGAGGTGGAGAAGTCTCCCCTCGCGCTGCGCGTCGATTCCGTCGAACTCATGGCCCGCGACGATAACGGCCAGAAACTCACGCTCGGGCTGCTCGTCAGCGGCCTGCGCCTCACCCCCCTCGAAGGAAGACAATGATCCGCGCCCGCCACCTTTGCCTCCTCGCGGCCGCCGGCTCCGTTCTCGCCGCGACGCTCGCGTCCGCCGCCGACGACCGCCGCCGCCCGTCCACTCCGGTCACGCCGGCCCCCTCCAAGACCGTCGCCCCCGCCCAAGGCTTCGCCGTATTCCAACTCGTCGTTGAACGTAATATCTTCAACCCGAACCGGGTTGGCCGCACGCGCGAAGGGTCCGACGCCAAGGCCGTCCGCACCGACGAAATCGCACTGGTCGGCACGATGCAGTACGAGAAGGGACTGCTCGCGTTCTTCAACAGCCCCGACTCCCGCTACACCAAAGCGCTGCACGAGGGGGATACTATCGCCGAATTCAAGATCCAGCGCATCACGGCCGACCGCGTGGAGCTCCTGCAGGCAGACAAGCCGCTCACCCTGCGACTCTCCGAGCAGCTCAGCCGGCCCGAAGGGGGCGACTGGTCCGTACAGCCCTCGCCGTCCAACCCTTTCACCAACGTCCCCACCGCCACCATCGCCTTGCCCACCGCCGGCGCCACCGATTCCGCCCCGTCCGCCGAGACCTCCGAAGTGCTCAAGCGGCTCCTCCAGAAACGCGAGAAACAATTAAAGTAATGAAAACGAAGTTCACCACCCCGACCCTCTGCCTCGGTCTTACCCTCTTCGCCTTCGGCGCGCAGGCGCAGGACGCCGCCGCCCCGGCCGCGACCGCCCCCTCCGCCGATGCCCCCGGCCGGACCGGCCGCGAACAACCCGGCTCTCTGCGGTTTAACTTCCGCGGCGCCCCACTCGAAACCGTCCTGAACTACCTGAGCGAGGCCGCCGGCTACGTGATCATCCTGGAGACCCCGGTCCGTGGCGGCGCCATCGACATGTGGAGCGCCCAGCCGATCAGCCGCCAGGAAGCCGTCCAACTCCTCAACATCGCCCTCAATAAAAACGGCTACACCGCCACGTTAAAGGGCCGGAACCTCATCGTGAGCTCCAAGGAGGAGGCGCGGAAGAAGAACATCCCGATCCACACCGGCAACGATCCGCGACAAATCCCGGACAACGCCGAGATGGTCATGCAGATCATCCCGCTGGAACGCATCGACGCCAGTCAGGCCGCCGCCGACCTCGCCACGCTCCTGCCGAGCAGCGCGACGGTCACCGCGAACGCCGACAGCAATTCCATCATCGTCACCGACACCCAGAGCAATATCCGCCACATCGTGGAGTTGATCTCCGCCCTCGACGGCTCGTCCGGCTCGGTCTCAGCCATGAAGGTGTTCCGCCTGAAAAACGCCGATCCGAGCGAAATGGCCCAGTTGATCTCTAACCTCTACGGCTCCTCCGGCGGTTCCAACAGCGGCCGCGGCGGCACCGGCGGCGGCTTTCCGGGCGGCTTCCCCGGCATGTTCGGCGGCGGCGGATTCCCCGGCGGAGCAGCGGCGGCCATCGCCGCAGCCCGCGGCGGTTCTACCGGTGGTGGCGGGGGCCGCACATCGTCCGGAGGCCGTACCTCTCGCAGCGGTGGGGGTGGGGGTGGGGGCGGCGCGAGCCGCGGCACGCCGGTTGTCGCCGTCGCGGATCCCCGCACCTACTCGGTCATCGTCACCGCCTCCAAGGAGGCGCTCGTCGATATCGGTGAAATGGTCTCCCAACTCGACGCCAACACGGCCCACAAGCAAAAGGTCTTCGTCTACACGATGGAGAACGGCGACGTAAAGCAGGTGGAAGCCATCCTCCGGAATCTCTTCCAGAACAGCAACAGCCGTGCGAGTACGTCGCAGCAGGTCGACCCGCTCGCCACGCGGGCCACGAGCAACAGCCAGAGCACCAGCTCCAACATCACGCTGGGCTCGCGCAACGGCCGCTAACCCGACCCCAGCGTACGCCTCCAATCCGACCTATTCATGAAGACGCATTTCTCCCCTTCGCCCCGGTTCCGGTTGCTCCCCTGCGCCCTACTGGCGCTCGCAGCCGGCCAAGCCCTCGCCCAGACCACCGGCTCTCGTGGCGGCTCCACCGCGAGCCGGCCCCCGACCTCTAGCGCGGCCCGTCCGACCACGGCCTCCGGCGGGGGTGGCGGCGGTAGTGGTAGCTCCAGCGGCGGCAGCCGCCAGTACGTCAATTCCACCATGATCGGCGACGCCGTGATCACGAGCGATCTCGAGACGCGCCGCCTCATTATCGTCACCGACGACGAGACCAACGAAAACATCCGCACCATTGTCCAAAGCCTCGACAAGCCGAAGCCCCAGGTGCTGATCAACGTCGTCTTCGTCCAAGTCACCCACGACAAGGGCCTCGACCTCGGGCTGGAAGCTTCCCTCGCCGGCAGCGTGGGGATCAACGCGGAACCCGGCGGCCGCGCCCGCGACAGCGTTTCAACCCGCTTCGGCCTCGCCGATGCCGCCAACGATCCCACGCAGGTTGGCACGTTCTACCGGGTACTGGGCCGCGACGTAAACGCCACCCTGCATGCCCTCAGCTCCGTCAGCAAAACCGAGATCTTGTCCCGCCCGTCCATCCTGACCCGGAACAACCAGCAGGCCACGATCATGGTCGGCCAATCGGTCCCCATCATCACCAACTCGCGCGTCAGCGACCAGACGAACACCACCATCAACACCGTCCAATATCAGGACATCGGTATCATTCTGCGCGTGACGCCATTCATCACCGCGGAAGGCCTCGTCGAAATGATCGTCTCGCCGGAAATTTCGTCGCTCAGCGCGACCACCGTGCCGATCTCGAACACCGTCAGCTCACCGGTCATCGACAAGCGTTCCGCCGACACCGTCGTCGTCACGCCCAGCGACAAGACCGTCGTCATCGGCGGACTGATCTCCACCCAGACGTCCGACCGCGAAAGCAAGGTCCCGATCCTCGGCGATATCCCGATCCTCGGCAACGCCTTCAAGCGGAAGCAAAAGACCGACGTGAAAACCGAACTCCTGATCTTCCTGACCCCGCACGTCGTGCCGAATCCGGATGCCCTGTCGGGCACGACCGACTCGGAACGCAACCGGCTCGAACTCGCGCCGAAGGCCTTCCCTCAGGATATGGATCGCTACCTCGGCACGAAGAAGTAAGGACCGACCTTAGGCCCGGGCGCTGACCGGGCCTAAGGGAAACGTTTTTTCTCCGCCGCGTTGGAGCGCAACGAAAACGTGGTCCGCATTGGTCCGCGTTTTCGCCTTTGGCTCAAACACCGCTACGGGAATTTTGCATTCGCTCCGTCCCGTGATGAGCGAAGATCAGTGGTTCCCCTGACTCAGTTGAAGCTTGGAATACCCCGCGCATCCGGCAATTCCTGAGCCACCCTCATGCGCTGGCCGGCCGCCCATCGAAGTTTCGGGATCTATGCGGTCCTGCTCGCGTCCGTCCTCGCCGTCGGGGGCTGGCAGCGCGCGGAACACCTGAGCTTTGAACGTTCCACCACCCAGGTGCTCGTCAATCGCGGTCGCGACATCACCTCGACCCTCGGCGTTGTCGTCCGCTCCCAGCGGCGCTTTGGCGGCATTGTTTCCAAGGACCGGCTTGAGTCGACGCTCCAAGACCTCGTCCGGCCCGGTGAGCTCGAGGCCATCGCGATCCTCGGCGCCACGGGCGAAACCATCGCCAGCGCCGGGCCCGCCATTGAAATTACCCCGGAAATGCTGCGGGCTCGCGGCGTTTACTGGCGGGAACACACGCTCACGCTGATGAACCTGATGGATCTCGGGGCCAACGTCTCCGAGGACCCCGCGCGCGCCCCCGCCACCATCGTCGTCACCGACCCACGCGCCTTCCGCCAGGGTCCGACCCGCCGCCCCGGGGAGATGCCGGCGACCAAAACCGGCGAAGCCGCCGGCGAAAACACCGCGCGATCCCCGTTCAGCCGCCCGTCCTGGATGAGCCGCGAGGAATACGAATCCGTCATTCAGAAGCGCGGCGTGCACAGCCTCGTGATTTCGCTTTCGACCCTCGAATTGCGGCGCGCCGTGCAAAACGACCTGCTCCTCCGCGCCCTCGTCAGTCTGCTCGCCATGGGTGCCGCGGTGATCTCCGCCCTCGCGTGGCGCAATGTCCGGAAGACCTCCGACCTGCAAATCCGCCTCGTCAAAGCCGGGGAAATGAACACGCACCTGAGCGAAATGAATTTCGCCGCGGCCGGGCTCGCCCACGAAACGCGCAACCCCCTCAACCTGATTCGAGGCCTCGGCCAGATGATCGCGCTCGATTCCCACGAACCCGCCAAACTGCAGGACCATGCGGCCCGGATCATCGAGGAAGCCGACCGCGTCACCGTCCAGCTGAACGAGTTCATCCACTACTCGAAGCCGCGTGAAGCCCACCCCGCCCCGGTTGAACTCGCCGCCCTCGCGGCAGACGTCGCCCGCACCCTGCAACCCGACGTCGAAGAGAAACAGCTCCGACTCACCCTCGCGACCGCCCCGCTGACCATCGAGGCCGACGCCCCGCTACTCCGGCAGGCACTGTTCAACCTGCTGCTCAATGCCGCCCAAGCCGTCGCGCCGGGCGGCCACATCGACGTCCGCTGGTCAACCACCGCGGGTGGCAGCGCCGTGCTCGAGATCGCGGACGACGGCCCGGGCGTTCCACCCGGAGAGCGTCAGGCCATTTTCAAACCGTACGTCACAATGCGCCCGAAGGGCGTCGGCCTCGGCCTCGCCATCGTGCACCAGATCGTCGCCGCGCACCGCTGGGAAATCACCTGCACGAGCAACAACCCGCGGGGCGCGTTGTTCCGGCTCAGCCACCTGCGAGTCGTCTCCTCCCCTCCGCCGGCCACCGCGTGAAAACCGCCCGCATCCTCATCGTCGACGACGACCCGGGCCAGCGGAACCTCCTGGAGTCGTTCCTGCGCAAACAGGGCTTCGCACCCGAAACCGCCGCCTCGGGGGAGGCCGCCTTGCAGTTGCTGAGCCGGGGCCCATTCGACCTCATGATCAGCGACGTGCGGATGCCGGGTATGTCCGGACTGGAGACGCTGCGGCGCGCGCGCCAGACCCACCCCAACCTCCCCGTATTGCTCGTCACCGCCTTTGCCGACATCCGCAGCGCCGTCACGGCGATGCGCGATGGCGCCGTCAACTACCTCGCGAAGCCCATCGACCTGGATGAGTTGATGACCTCGGTGAGACTCGCCGTGATGCCCGGCGCCGCCCCCGCCACTACCGCCGCCGCCACGCCGCCGCTGCCTCCCGATGTCATCGCCCAAAGTCCGCTCATGCAGGCGGTTTTTCGTGACGCGGCCGTAATCGCGCCGGCGGATACCCGCGTGCTCATCACCGGAGAAAGCGGCGTCGGTAAGGACGTGGTCGCCCGGGTGGTGCACGCCTGGAGTCGGCGCGCCGCCGCCCCGTGGGTGCGGGTCGAGTGTGCGACGCTCGCAGAACCGCTGCTGGAGATCGAACTCTTCGGCCACGAAAAAGGCGCGTTCCCGGGCGCCGCGGAGAGCAAGGTCGGACGCTTCGAGGCGGCCGCCGGCGGCACCATCTACCTTGACGAGATCGGCGAACTCCCCGCTGGCGTACAGGCCAAGCTGCTTCGCGTCATCAACGACGGGACCTTCAGCCGCATCGGCACCACGCGTGAACTGCGCACCGATGCCCGCGTGCTCGCTTCGACCAGCCACGATCTGGAGGCGCAAATCGCGGCCGGTCGCTTCCGCGAGGACCTGTTCTACCGGCTCAACGTGATGGAGCTCCACATCCCGCCGTTGCGCGAACGCCCGGAGGATATCCTGCCGCTCGCCACCCATTTCATCGGCCAATTCTCGCGCCAGAAACCGCGGTTCGCCGCGTCCGTCGCCAGCGCACTGCTGCACTACCGCTGGCCGGGCAACGCCCGCGAACTGCGCAACGCGATGGAACGCGCCGCGCTGCTGTCGCGCGGCGAAGTGGTCCTGCCCGAGCATCTCCCCGCCCGGATCCTCGCCGCCACCGCCGGGACGGTCACCGCCCCCGCGGGCGACGCCCAGCGTCTCGAGGAGATCGAACGCGACGCGATCCTGAAGGCCCTGCGGAAAAATAATTACAACCGGACCGAAACCGCGAAGGAACTCGCGATCAGCCGCCGCGCACTGACCTACAAATTGCAGCGTCTCCGCGCCGCGGGTACGCCCGTCGACCAGCCGCCGCCGGCCTGAGCATTACGGCGTTCGCGGTCGGATCGTAGCCGCGTTGGAACGCAGCGACAACGTGCTCCGTGGGCGAACCCGCGTTTTCGCCTCCAGCGCAAACGCGGCGACAGGAATCTTTGCTCCGCTCCCGCGTCACTTCCCCGCCGCTTCCGTCAGCGAGAAGTCGTCAAAATGGACCCAGTCGCCGGACACTTGGTTCTGGATCCGGATGCCGATGCCGACCCAAGCCGCATCCGCTGGCGCCCACCCGCCCTGCCGGAGCGTGATCCATTCGGCCCAATCACCGTCGGGTAGCCGCGCCACCAAGGTGGTGCCCACCGCACGCTGGCGGGCGTCCATCCAGCCCAAGATCAGCGTCACCGCGTTTCCCGCCGAAACCCGGCCGCGCACCTGCACCGCGGCTGCGTGCAGCACGCCCGGCTTCGCCGGCAGCCAGCGATACATCGTGGTATTGGTCGCGCCGGCCACGTCCAGCCCCTGCAGGCCGGTGCACGCCGCCTGCAGCCCAAGTCCCGCCCGATGCGCCTGCGTCGGTTCCACGCGGCTCTGCCAGCCGCTGGGCAGCCCGAGGCCGTGGGCCAGCCCGGCAATCACCCGCGGCGCCGCCGGCACGTCCTCCAGCGAGCCGTCGGTCAGCCGCTCGACAAGCCGGGCTCCGGACCGCGCCGCCACAAAGTCCCGCCCCGCCTGCACGCGGCTCTCCAGGCCGGATTCGCCGGACAGGTCAAACGCCCCGGCCAGGGCGACCGTCGCGGCAAAGGTCGGATCGTCGCGGAGAAAATCATCCTGATTCACCGGAGCGATGGCGCCTTCGGCGGACCGAGTCACCGCCTGAATCGTGGATCCGAAACGACGGCGGGCCGCGCGATAACCCGCCAAAAGCTCGCGGCCGTCCGCCGCCCGCCGATCCGACGTCGCCAGCCAACGGCCCAGCGCGGCGCGCGACCACTGCAGATCCACCAGACCCTCGGTCACGCGAAAAGCCTCGGCGGTGAAACGCACCCGCGCCCGCACCGGTTCGCTCTGCGCCGCCCGTTCCGCGGCGTCGAGCAGCCCGCGCAACTCGCGGCACACCTCCGGCGGAAAAAGCGTCGCCTGCGATTCGTTGCGGAAGTGCTTCAGCCAATACGGCGGACCTGACTGCGCCAGCCACTGAGCTTCGCATCGCTCGAAGAACCGCCGCATCGGCCTCCCCGCCGCCTGAAAATACCGCGCGTAATATTCATCAAGCAGGGCCTCCAGCCGCAGGGCCGGATCTTGCAGCAGCTGCGCAACGAGCCAAGGCATCGGCCCGTCGAGCCCCCAGTTGGGATTCACCTCCGCGAAATAGTCGGTGAAACCGAGTTGCCGCGCCGCCCGAATATTTTCCGCAATCAGCCGGGGGGTCACGCGGGGCACCAGAAATCCCTGGCCGTACAGATAATCATACAGGCCGAGCCGCTGCGGTCCCGCCTGCGCCCAGCGCCGCTGCAGGGCCTGCTCCTCCGCCAGCCAAACCTTATCATACCCCTGCGACCGGTCGGCCGTGAGAAAAGGCATCGCCCGCGGATGCACGGCAAAGTCCGGCGTCTGCTCGCACCAGTAATACGCAAGCGCACCCAGAAATTTATCCGGATGGGTCTTCGCGAGCTCCGCCGCGGTCCGATTCAAAAACGTGAACACCAGATTCGAATAATCCGGACGCCCGCGAAACCAGCGCGGCGGGGTCACCCGCGCGAGCGTCTCCGGACTCTCCCCGAAAATCAGCCCGTCGTTCACTCCCGCGGAAAAGGTTTCGTCGGCCGGCTTCGCCTGAAAATGCCGTCGCGCCGCCGCCGCCGCCCAGACCGCCACGTCCGCGCGGCCCAGGTCCGGATTCCAGTTCTGCGCCCCCGCCGTCGGCACCATCCGCTCCTCCGCCACAAGCGGGAAAAACTCCGGGTGCGTGCGGGCGAGTTCCGGCGGAAAAACCGCCGCGAGGTGATGCGAAAAGGCCGGCGACGGCCCAAGGCCATTCTCGGCGGCCCAGACCGCCGCCTCCCCTTGATCGACGCCCGTGAACGTCCGCGTCCGGTAGGCGAGCGCGGTTGGCGGGGGCGGCGGAGCTCCGCGCTCCGCGCCGAGTGGACCCGGCATGAAGCGACGCCGGACCTCGGTGCCGCGGGGCGCGATCACCAGCACCAGACCGGCCGAAATTCCAGCGGCCAACAGCAGCACCACCGCACCCCGCGCGAAACGGCCGAATCGCAGGCGGGCGGACCGGGTGGCGGGCAGGGAGATCGACACGGCGAGTGGGTTGCCATCCGGCTCGGGCGAACGCAACGCGGAAGGGTTG
>CAIJFT010000162.1 GCA_903820035.1 uncultured Opitutia bacterium | reverse complement strand
GTGGCGCCGACGGAGCCATCCTCTCGTGCCACCTGCCGCGGTCGGCCTCGGAGCACGCGATGCCCACGAACTACCCAGCCGGCAGCGGGCCGGGCTACGCCTCCCTGATTGTGAACGGAGTTGCCGCCGACGTCTGCGCCCGCGTCCGGGTGGCGCGGAGTGTGGTGGTGCACGAATATGACCGTGAATTTGACGGTGTCATTGCCTCACTCGAGGCGCGCGCCGCCCCGGTCGGAATGGACCGGATACTGATCTTGGTGCGCGACATCACGGAGCGGAAGCGGGTGGAGCGTGAGGTGATTGCCAATCTTGAGCGCGAGCGGCAGCTGTCGGAAATGAAGTCGCAGTTCATCAGCGTGGCGTCGCACGAGTTCCGCACCCCGCTGGCGGCGGCCGTCATCACGGCGCAGCTGCTGGAGCGCTATGGCGATCGCGTTATGCCCGAAAAACGGGTCGTCCTGCTGGCCCGGTTGGCTCGTTCGTTGCAGCGCCTGACGGAGATCATCAACGACGTTCTTATCGTCAGCCGCTCGGATGCCAATCGGGTGACAGTCCAACTCGTCGCGACGGATTTGGCGAAATTCGTTCGCGAGGTGGTCAACGAAATCGCCGAGGCGGACCGGCAAGGGCACGAATTTAGTTTCCAGTACACGGGTCCGATCGCCAGTGTGCAGGTCGACGTGAAATTGCTGCACCACATCTTATCCAACATCATCGGCAATGCCGTGAAATATTCGCCGGAGGGTACGACGGTGCGGGTCGCGCTCGAGGTCGGGGAGCGTGATTTCACGGTGACCGTGGCCGATCAGGGCATCGGAGTCCCGGCGGGAGAGGAGGAGCGGATTTTTGAGGCGTTTGGCCGGGGCAGTAACGTCGGCGAGATCGGCGGGACCGGGCTTGGCCTCGATATTGTGCGGCGCTTTACCGAGCTCATGGGGGGACGCATCACGCTGGTGCCCTCCGCCCGAGGAGCGACTTTCCGTATCATGGTTCCGTTGATCGCCGGGGATTCCAGTCATGTCGCAGCCTGAATCATCCGTCAGCGTATTGATCGTCGAGGACGACGAGATGCTGCGCACCAATCTGGCCGAGATATTGGAGCTGGAGGGTTTCTCCTATGCCACGGCCCGAAACGGCGCCGAGGGATTGGAAGTGGCGCGCCGGACGCTACCCGCGGTCATCCTCTCCGATGCGTCGATGCCGGTGCTGAGTGGGTTTGAGATGATCCGTGCGCTGCGGGCCGACGAACGGACGCGCCACATTCCGGTGATTATCCTTTCGGCGGCCATCGAGCCGGAGCGCAAGCAGCTCGGGATCGATCTCGGTGCGACGGATTACATCATCAAGCCATTTAGCGTCGACCAACTCGTGGCGACGATCCGCCAGCGTTTGGGCGCAAATCCCGGAGCCAAGTTGCCGTAAGCCGGCGGCGGGGCGGGCGGGAGTGTTTCCTGATCGTCGCTCTTCAGTCGCCGGTTTCTTGGCTGGCATGATTTTTTGGCGGCGACTCGCCTTACCGTGCTGGGGCCTGCGTAGACCAGAAGTGTCGATTCGTTTTACACGACCTGAATTGAGGCCAGCTCTTTTGCGTGGTTTTAGGGCGATTTGAGGGGAGCCGTTCGACTGCTGGAGGTGCCTATTTCCCTTGGGGTGGGGAAATATTTCCAGGGCATTTAAGTAACGATTTGTGATTAACTAATACCAAAAGCCGCTAGCTAATACACTTTAGGTTGGCGCGCCAGAGTTTACCTGATCGGCGAGCCAGGTGTGGATGAGGGAGGCGACCGCGGCCGGGGTGGACCAAGGGCGCGCCGCGGCGGCGAGATGATCTTCGAGGCGGCGCAG
>CAIJFT010000161.1 GCA_903820035.1 uncultured Opitutia bacterium | reverse complement strand
GCAGCCCACGCGCCTCCAGTTCCGCGATCATGCCGTGGGTGCAAAAGCCACTGTCGGCGCGCACCAGGCTGACGCGGACCGTTGGGGGCAAACGGTTGAGCGTATCGCCGAGGAAGGTGAGGGCTGCTGATCGCCCCGGACCACGGTGGAGCTCCCCACGGACTTCTTGTCACCAATGCCTTTCGGCTGAGGGCTGCTGATCGCCTGACCACGGTTTAGCGGTCACTTTTTCCGACCCAAAGTCACCAATGCCTTTCGGCTGAGGGCTGCTGATCGCCGTGCCGATGATGAGTGCCTCGGCATAGGCCCGGGTGTAGTTGCCACCGGAGACCATCAACTGCGCCATGTCGATTTGGCGCGTTGGTTTCAAGTGAAAGAAGAATTCGAGGTCGTCGAAGCGATAGGCGTCGAGGAGCGAATGGTTGTTTTCGGATACTCGCCGCTCATCTTCTGGATCCGGGCCTACCGCTCGGCGTCGGTTCGGAGAGGATGCCCGCGGCTTTTTTTAAGATGTCGCGCTGCTCGGTCAGCCGGAGGTTTTCCTGCCGCAATCGCAGCACCTCCAACTGGAGAGCTTCCTTGCTCTCGGGCAAGCCAAGTGACCCGGCGGCCCGGGTCACCTGGCTTACCCGCTTCCTCCACTCGTAGACCTTCTTCTTCGCGGTGGGCGCGGGCGCTTTTTGACCACCCGGAAACAAACTGGCTCGTTTCTCGGTCGGTTTGGGAGGTCCGATTCGCGATCAAATGCCACTCCGGCCGGAGTGCGACCGGCTCAGGGCACTTCGTACACCTCGATCAGCGCCGCACCCGTGGTCGCGCCCACGCCCGAGACCCGGGCCGTATAAGCACCGGGCGCGAGGTGGATCAGGATCGCCGCATCCTGGCTGTCGGCCACGAGGGCAAACGCCCCCACTTGCGCCGAAGCCGCCAGGATCCCCGCCAGGTCAGCCGAGTTCGCGACACCGGCATTCTGCGCGAGCTCCGTGGTGCCCGCGGCCACGGAGAGTTGCGGGCGCGCCAACACGCCGGTGACGCCAAACTGGGCGAGCGACGGACCCACGCCGCGGATCAACACGCGTTTCGGCACCACGCCTGAAACATAGAAGCCGGCGATGAGCGTGTTGTCGCCCGTGCCCGCGGTGGCGCGGGTCGCAAGGTTGACCACGCGTTGCGCCGTCGGGATCACGCCAACGGTGGCATCATAAACCTCGACCAAGGCAACTCCGCTCACCCCACCTTGTCCGGTCACGACGGCCGTATAGTTGCCCGGGGGAAGGTTCAGGAGCACCGCCGCATCGCGGCTGTTGGCGGGCAGCGCAAACGCGCCGACGCGAGCCGCCGTGGCGGCAACGTCGTTTGGACGGTTGGCGGGTGCGCCCCAATCCGTCCCAACCACCAGGGAAACCGGCCCGCTGAAAACCTCGAGGCGAACCGCGCTCAGCGGGCCATCCACGTTGAAGGCGGAGAGGGTCGGGCCAATCGCGCGCACCAACACCGGCTTGGGTTCGGTGCCCGTGATAACAAAGCCCACGATGAGCGTGTCGGCGGCGGTGCCGGTGAGGCTGCGCGTGGAGAGGTTGATGAGTTTTTCGCCGCCGATGCTGCTCGTGCCAGCATAGCGGATGGTCGTACCCGCGGCGGTGGTCGCGGTGGTGGCAATCGTGCCCGCCGCAAGGGAGACCGAAGCCGTGAGCGCCGCGTTGCCGGCGGTCGCGACGGTGATCGCGCCGGCGGCAGTGACCGTGCCCCGCCCACCATCGGCGGTCGGGCCAGCGATGGTCACTACGAGCGCTTCACCCGTCGGACCGACCAGGGCAAGGCTTTGCCCCGAACCACCGGCCACGCCAGATTGGTAATAACCCGCCACCGCGGAAGTCGCTCCCGCGCTCATTCCCGCCGGTGCGGAAAACGTGAGGTTCAGCTCCGGCACCACCCCAGAGACCGTGCCGTCGCCAGCGATCACGCCACGGATGGTGATGTCACCATTGGCGGCTGCCGTCGGCGGATTTGTCGCCGGCCTTACCGTGGAGCCGCTGCGTTGCGTGACCGAGAAGCGTCCGCCGGCGTCCACCACCACCTCGAGGCTGACGAGTGCGACCCGGGCCGCCGTGGCAAAGCCGAGGAACACGCCGGTGCGGTCGGAACCAAGGCGCAGGCCGAAAGATCCGCCGTTGCCGTCGAACGAGCCGAAGTAGGTGCCGGCAATCGACGGTGCTGAAACGCTGAGCACACCCGCGCTGGAGGTGACGCTGCCTCCGCTATTGGTTGCGACGACCGAGTAGCGGCCGGCGGCGCTCGCCGTCACCCCGCTCACGCTGAGCGTGGCGGCGGTCGCGCCGCCGATGGCCACACTGTCCTTGAGCCACTGATACGTAAGAGGGGGCGCCCCGGAAGCGACGACGGAGAAGCCGGCGGAGCCCCCGGCGGTAACCGTGGAAGAGACGGGTTGGGTCGTAATCGTCGGAGGGGGCGTTATGCCAATGATCGTTAACGCGGCGCCGATACTCGTGACGGCGCCCGCGGAATTGCTCACGTACACGGTGTACGTGCCGATATCACCAACCCGGACGTTTTTAAGACTAATGGTGCCGAAAACCGCGCCCGGGACGACGACCCCGTCCCGGCTCCACTGGTAACTTAGGCCGGTGCCGGAGACGCCGACCGTGAACGTGACGCCGGCACCCGCGGCCACGTCTTGGGCCACGGGTTGGCTGAGGATCACGGGAGCGGAGCCGGCCGCGAACGAGCCGCCACCTCCACCGCCTCCACCGCCACCGCCGCCTCCACCACCACCACCGGTCGAAATCGCGTTGATGGTAATCACCAGGGTCGCGGTGGCACCTGTGCCGTGGGCGTTGGTGGCACTCAGGGTCACGGTGGTGACGCCCGCGGTCGTGGGGGTGCCGCTGATGGCGCCCGTGCTCGGGTTAACCAGCAGACCCGCGGGTAGCGGGCTCGCGTTGAAGGTTGTCGGCGTGCTGCTGGCCGCGATCGCATAGCTGAATGTACTGCCAACACTGCCGCTCGCGGTCGGACTGCTCGAGATGACCGGTAGTGCACGCACCGACAGCGTGAGCGTAAACATCGCGCTCGCGCCCAGGGAATTGGAGGCCGTGAGTTCAACCGCGTAAACTCCCGCCACCGTGGCGGTGCCGGTGATCGTGCCGGTTGTCGGGTTCAGGGATAGCCCGGCGGGCAGCCCCGAGGCCGCATAGGACGTTGGCGTATTGGTGGCGCTCACCTGATAGGTGTACGCCGCGGTGGTCGACGCGACATCCGCCCCGCCACTGTTGATCACGGGCGCACCGACCGCCGCGGGCGCAGGCGTGACGGTGAGCGCGAACGCGTCGCTCCCGACGCTGCCCGCCGCGTTCGTGATCGTGCACGTGTAGATGCCGGAATCGGGCGCGGTCAGGTGGGCGAGCGTGAGGCTGGCCGTAGTCGCAGTCGCGTTGTTGGCGACGACGAGGGTGCCGTTATTGAACCATTGATACGTGAGGGGCGCCGTGCCCGTCGCGTTCACCGCGAACGTGATCGTTTCACCGCTGGCCCGCGTGCTCGCCCCAAAACTACCCGTGACGGCTGGCGCGATCGGCACGCCGGGACTCGCCGTCGACGTAAAAGCGAGCTGATCGAAGGTCATGTGAAACGCGGCCAGGCCCAGCCCGCCGCCCCCGATGCTCCAGCCCGTGATTTGCGCCGCGTCGAAACCGGCGTTCCAGCGTGGGATCGCAATCTGCACGAGGGTCGGTGCGCCGGTCGAAAACGCGGTCGCGCTGACAGAGAACACCTGGGTGTTGAGATTCCGATCTTCCAGCTGGATTGAAAAACGGGGCGCCGCGTGGCCGGAATCGCGTTGGCCGGTGATGGTGAGAAAGGTCATCCCGGCGGCGTCGAGCGACAGGCCGGTGGCGCCCCAGCCGTTTACGTCCGTCGCGCTGCCGCCCACGGTGATGGAGGTGGCATTTTGCGTAACGTTGCCGACCCAGCTTGAGCCGGCTCGGACGGAGCCGGTGGTGGCGCCGGCATTGAACGCATCGAGCACGATGCTCTGGGCGGGGCAGGCGCCGCCGCCAAAAAATGCGAAAGTCGCGAGGAGTAGCGGGATCGCCCTGCGCCAGGAGAAGCGCTGGCCAGGCGGCCGGGTTGGGGCGCGGTGCAGCGGCGATTGAGAACCGCCGAAGCCGGGAAATCGCAGTCCGCCGAGATTGTGGAGTTGGGCCTGGTCCATGGGTGCGAAGTGCGGCGGGCTCAACTGCCCGGCGTCGGGAAGCTAATCGTCTTATCCGCCGCCGTGGCGCCGGCCGCGCGGCGCTGCACAAAGACCGGCGTGCCGGCCGTGATCAGGTAGTTGTCACGATCCGCCGCGTCGTCCACGCGCTGCCAGTGGCCGACGACATTGTTGTAGAAAAAAGTGTACCAGCTGGCCCCGTTCCAGACGAACAGGCTGTCGGCGGTGGTCGGGTCGCCGGAACCCCGCCAGCCCTGACTGCGCGTGCCGCCCTGGAGGGCCAGCGCGCCCAGCGTAACGTCCGAGGTCTGCATCGTGGCCAGAAACGTCAGCGCGTTTTCTTCCCGCGCATGAAAGGCCCGCTGCGGCGTGTTGAGCACGCGGCCGATCACGGCAATCGCGAGTGGCGTGCCGCCGTTGCGGGTGATCATGATGCCGCGGTCGGCGCGCAGGGGATAGTGGTTGCGGCTTGGATCGGCCGGTCCATCGCTGTCACGCGCCCAGCGCTGCCACGCGGAGTTGTAATAGAAATTCAACCACGACGAGCCACCCCACACCTGGACGATGTCCGCCTGGGTCACGTCGGCCGCGCCCTGCACCACCAGCGTGTCGGTCGGCGTGGTTGTGCCCAAAAACGATCCCAGGGTGTCGCCGGGAATGATCTCGAAGCACGTGCTGTCGGTGCCGGTCGTCAAACTGAGCGTGGTCAGACCAACCCCGTCGTCGGCCACGTAGAGGCGGGTGGCTGTGTTGGCGGGCGTCGTGATCCGAAACGTCCGCCCCGCCTGTGGTCCGGAGGTGAGCCGCACAAAATAGGGTGCGGCGGCGGCGGAGAAGGCTCCGGCGGGCCAGTTCGCGACGGCATTTTCGAGGTAGTCCGCGCCCACGCCGGTCAATACTCCGACGGCGTTCGGCAGGCGGGAAGTGTCCGCGTCGAACGGGACCGAAAAGGAACGCGTCTGCCCGGCCGGAACGGTCTGCACGAGGTAGCCGACGGGCCGCGAATGGACTTCCTGGGCGACGCAAACGGCGGCGGAGCAACCGAGGCTAATCAGCAGGCGGGGGACAGCGGTGACGTTGCAGCGGCGGCTCATGAGCGGGGGAAAAGTAGATTCACCGGCGGGCGAGTTGGGTGACGGGGGGCGCGAAGCCGCGGCCGGCATCGGTGGCGAAGAGTACGTTGTCGGCGGCCCGGTAATAGACGGTCAGTCCGCCCGCCGGGCCTTGCAGCATTTCGCAGTCGGCCCGCTGCGGATCGGTTGGGAACCAGGCGGGTGCGGAAGCCGGTTTGATCGGAGAGTGAGCTGGGGTACCGGGTAAGAGGCCAAACGTGGTGGGGTCGCGCAGGGTGCTGAGGAGCGCGGCACTGGGTCGGACTTGGAGGAACCATTGCCAGTGTTGCACGGCCTGATCGTGGTCGGACCATTCGCGGCGATCGGCGTGGACGATGTGGTCGGCCGCGGTGGGGCGCTGCCAGAACGCGCGCCGGAAAATTTCCTCGGGCGAGCGGGTGATCACGACGTTCGAGCCGGGGCCGGCGGAATTCGTCACCACGGGGAGCCCCGTTGGCTGCGGACGACGGGCCAGCCGCCGGAGTGACACCAGGCCGCTGACCAGAACCGCCGCGGCGGCAAGCAGGAGGATCAACTTCCGTTTCATCAGTTGCCAGAGCTGGAGTAGGTGCGGAGGAAGAGGCGGATGTCGGTGACGGTGCGCACAAACCGGTCGAGGGCGTCCTGTTCGTTGTTGAGCAGCGTGTTGGCCGGGATGACGAGCTTCCACTGGCTGTTCCACACACTGCGACCGACCAGGCGGCTGTTGGTGAATTCCGAGGGTATGGTGCTGTAAAAAAAGGCCGGGTCGTTGACCGGGCGGAATGCCTGGTGCTTGCGGGTGATCCAGAACTGCTCATTCACGGTGCCTTGGGGGGTGAAAAACTGGTTGGTGGAGAAGGCGCTTTGTCCGAGATTGAAGGGGAGTGGCATGGCCTGATCCTTGACCGTCCACGAGCGGACCACGGCGCTGTCCCCGAGGGGGGGCATGAGCATGCTGTCCTGACCGGCGGGGATGAGATAGACGTAAGGGGTGGCACCGAGGGCGTTGGCGCTGGAGCTGGCGGGTCGGCCGGCGTTGGGCACGCCGACGGCGTAGGGGTCCATGCCGAGGTAGCCGTCGAGGACGACGCCGGTGGAATAGATTTTCGTGGCAAAACTCGAGGCGCTGTAGGCGTGGTCGCCGGCGGCGATGGGCCGGCCGAAAAAGTTGACGCTCTGACCGATCGTGGTGCTGAAAGGAATCACGATGCCGGGCACTGCAGTGCCGTCGGTCTTGCGGATGTTGTTACAATACGTGGCGACGTCGGGGTCGTTGAGGACGTTGCTCATGATGTGCTGCTCCAGCGCCTGTTGCCAGGCCTTGTCGTCCTCGGTGGTGGCGGCATCGGTGCGGACGCGGAAGAGTTCCTGGCGCAGCGAGAAGAGCGTGCCGTAGTTGTCGGGGTTGTTGATGCCGAGGCGGGATTTGACGACGGACCAGTCGCTCTGGAGACGGGCGAGGAGGCTGGCGAGGCCGCCGTCGCCGGTGGTGCCGGTCGTCGCGAGCGGGGTGCCATTGTTGAAATCGCCGAGCGAGCGGGTGCTGATGACGCCATCGATCACCTGCTGACCGGCGGTGGTGCCGAGCAGGCCGGTTTCGTAGTCGTAGCTCTGCACGGCGAGGTACGTGTATTGGGCGGCGAGGTCGTAGAGCGACTGGTATTGGGCGAGCTCTTCGTTGCGGAAGGCACGGTAGGTCAGGTCGCGGGTGCGGTAGCCCTGGATGACGGCGGCGGCGCGCTGCCGGAAGATTTCACGCTCGTCGAGGAGGTGGCTGCACTCGGCGAGGATTTGGGAAACGCGCTCATTGGCGCGCTGCAGTTCGGCGAGGCGGCTTGAGATGGTATATTCGGTGGCGAGAACCTGATTCAGGAGCCGCTCGAATTCGACGACGTGCTGATGGTCCTGATTGTCCCAATTGTACTGGGCCATGATGCCGTCGGCTTCGCCGTTGAGGGCGTTGGCCCGGTTGTTGAGGACGGCAGAGGTGACTTTGGCGATCAACCCGGCCTGTTCCATGGCTTGTTTGGCGAAGGCGCCCGCCAGTTGGAGCGCGCCGCGGGCCGGGGCGGTGGCGTCATTGGCCGTACCCACCGCCGTCGGCAAAGACTCCGCCACGGCATCCTTCAGTTCTTTGATCGTCAAGGCGTGCGCCTCGGTTTCGCCGACGTAGAAATCCAGCACGACGGCGGCGGCGCTGGCGGCGGAGGCTATGAGCTGTTTGTCCCCCGCGGCGGCATTGGCGTCGGCGTAGCTGGTGCGAAATTCGGTGAAGAGCTGATAGTCGCGCTCGAACTGCCGCAGGAGCGCGTTGAGGGTGTTGGCGGAATCGCGGGCGTTGACCTGGGCCTGGTAGACGTCGAGGAGCGCGCTTTGAAGCGTTCCAAGCTGGCTACGCGAGCCGGTGCCGGCGGGAGCGAACTGCACGATACTGCTGGCCGAAAGGGAATACGTGCGGGCGGTGTAGTGCAGCGGGTCGTGGATTTTTTGGTAGGCGTTGTCGAGCGACCACTCGACGAAGGGTTTTATCTCGATCGGTTCACGGAAGCTGATGCTCACAGTCGACTGGGTGTCCACCAAGGTGGAGGGCTGGTTGATCAGCCAGTAGTGGTAGAGATCGGGGCCGGTGTAGCCTTGGGCGTAGAGTTTGCCGGGGCCGATGTCGCCGGCGTAGGGGGAGCCGAAGAGGGTGGTCAGCTTGTACGCGTAAGCACGTTCCTGATCGTTAACGGCATCGTTGTAGTCGTTGAGGGTGTTGTTCTGGTTGCGCAGGGTGCGGTTCATGACGCAGGCGCGGTCGAAGGCGGCCTTGGCGTTGAGCGAGGCCTGGACGGCCCGGGCGTAAATCTGGTCGAAGTGCGACTTGCCGGCTTTCAGCTCAGTGGGAGAGATGTCGAAGGCGATGGCGCCCTTGGCGAGACCCAGCGGATTGAGGTGGACGCACTGGTTGTCGAGAGAGGTTTGGATGGCGACGGCGCTGGAAACGATTTCGGCGATTTCAGGCACCGTGGTGCGGTCGATGATCTGGATGCCGGTGTGCTGCGGGTTGTTGTCCTTGTCTAGCAGCATGGCGTTGGCGTTGACCCAATTGAAATAGGCGCCTTGGCCGCCGCGGGCCGCCCATTCATCGGTGCCCCAGGAGCGAGTCGCTTTGGTCGTGGAATTGTATTTGCCGTCGCGCTGATGGGACCAGCCGACGGACGGATCGTCGCGATAGGATTTGCGCGCGGTGAGGCCGAGCGTGCGGGCGGCGATCCGGGCGACGGCGGCGGCGGCGGCGGCGAACTTGCGCTCGTCCTGATAATCAACCTGGACGGTCTGGCCGAGCACATCCACCGACTCGGTGCGCGGCGTCCAGGTGAAATGCGGCGACGCGAGCAGCTTGTAGTAACCGATCAGGGCGGTGAGGTAGTGACCGTAGGCGTCGCCATGACCCTGCGGGAACATATACTGGGCGTCGGCGGCATCGAGGGTGCCGTTGGTGGTCGGGCTGCCGGACTTTTCCTTGATGTCGTAGTTGATGGCGTAGATGGACTCACCGGAGTTGATGCCATTGGTGTAGTTCCAATACATGCGATTGTACGCCGGGGCCACGGTGACTTTGGGGCTGAGGAAATCGTCGCGGCCGCGAAGGAGGGCGAGTTCCTCGTCGATCAGCGTGGGGACCTGGCCCTCGAAGGAGAAGCGGGAGGTGCTGACGGTGCCGGAGGTGTTTTTGCCGTCGATGGCGATCGTCGGGTTGTCGGCATCGTCGGACGCTTCGTTGCCGAGGGTCATATAGAGGTCGTTCAGATACCCGGCGGTGAGGAGGAGCGTGTCGTTGGTGCCGGGGTCGTCGTAGCCGGCGTCGATGCTCATGCTCTTGGCGCGGTTGAGGAGCGTCTCGTAGATTTCGATCAGGCCAAACGCATTGAGGTTGTTCAGATTGAGGGCGACGTCGCCCTCCCAGCGCTTGCCGGCCTGGGTGAGGATGGAGACATCGGTGGAGACCGGGTTGTTGTAGAGATCGTTGGTGCGCTGGGTGAAGGGGTTGATGCCGTCGAGGGCGCGCTTGATCCAGCTCTCGACGAGCTTCGGCTCCATCCAGCGGCTCCACGGAGTGCCACCGAGGAGGGTGGCGGGGGCCGTGCCCGCCTTGGGCCGGTAGCGCAGGGTGAAGTAGTTGTCGGAGAAAACGAGCAACGGATTGCCGAGGGGCGAGGAGGCCGAGCCGCCCACGACGACCGTGTTGGCAAGGGGGTAGCCGCTGGTGGGAGTCCTGATCCAGGGTGAGCCGGCGGCGGCGACCTTGTCCGTCTCGACGGACGCATCGAAGCGGAAGTTGCGGGAGGCGGTCGCGTTGGCATCGGCCGAACTGTAGAGGGCGACTTCGATCCGGTTGTCGCCGACCAGGAAGTAGGTCGGAGTGACGTAGTATTGGTTGGGGAGCGGGTTGCCGACCGTGGAGAGTCCGGTGCGGGGACCGGTTGGAGTGAGCCCCTCCGGCACGGCGATGCCAGCGGGCAGGCGGGAGACGAGGGCGGGCGTGCCGTTGACGTAGAGGATGAAGCCATCACTCGTGTCGAGGTCGGCGCTGAAGACGACTTGGGCCGGAATGGACCCGGTAAAATGGAGAGGAGTGACCGACTTCGCGACGACCCCGGGAAGGCCGGAGGACGCGTTATAGGAGGAGTCTTTGACCTTAAACGATTGCGGGAAGAGGTATTGGTTGGACGGGTACGACGACGGCAGCGGCGCCGCCGGATTCGGGGCCAGTAGCCACAGATTCTGATTCGCGACCGCGGGGAGGATGGTCGCCATCGAGTAGTCGTAGGTCGGCGGGACGCTGCCGTCGGTCGGCGGCGAGTAACGCCACTCGAATTCATAGTTCTCGGGGTGTGCGGCGAAGTCGCCGCTGTGCCGGAGGGTGGACTGCTCGTCGAGGGGGTTGGAGGCGGGAAGGTTCTTCAGGTCGCCGGTGTAGAGCTGTGGCACGACCTTGACGATTTTGACGGACACGGGGTCGCCGACGGGGGTGAAGGCGTAGCCGTTGCCGAAGAGCAGGGTGGCGTAGCCGCTGCCGGCGCCGGTGGCGGTAAGGGCGTAGCTATCGACCGCGGTATCGGAGGAGGTGACGACGGCAAGATCCGTGGAACCGACGGTCACGGTCTTGGCAGAGTCGGGAATGTAGGTGCCCCGCCGGTTGGGATCCTCCTTAAAGGTTTCGACCTTGGTCGAGAGGCTGTCGATCGCGATGGACCATTTCTGGTAGTTGCTGTCGTTGCTCGCGACAATGCCCTTGAGCGAGGCGACCTCGTCCGGGCTAAGGACGTTGAGATAAACAAAGTCCTCGCCCGCAATTTCGTCCACGAACTGGCCGATCAGGGTGAGGCCGCCGACCGCGCTGAGGGTGGGGTTAAAATAGAACCGCTGCTGGAGGTGGGGCGGCAGGAGCTGGAAGTAGGTCTTGCCGTTTTGCGCAGTGGTGGCGGCGGAGGCGGGAATTGCCGTGAGGCCGACGCTGGGGTTGTCGAGCAGGACGGTCTTGGCGCGGGTGGGATCGTGCAACGTGACGCTCGCGGCGCTGGTGCCGGTCTGGGCGATGGACTGCTGATAGAAGACGACGGCGCTGGTGTTGCCGCGGACAGAGGGCAGGCCGTGGTTGGGGAGCGTGAGGGTTTCGCCCACACTCATGGTGGGAACGCTCGCGGGCCAGACCGGCCGGTAAACGACCGTGAGCGGCGTGCCGGTAACGGGGTCGTCGACATAAGTTCCGCCGGCGCCGATCGCACGGAGGTAGGGAAGAATGGTGCCGTCGGCGGGCTGGGTGCGGCCGGGAAAAAAGAAGCCGGCGCGCATCGGGTAATACCATTGCATGCCGAGTGCGGGCGTAGCGTTGGCGTGGGGACCGCGATAAACCCAGTCGTAGCCCTTGCGGTCCTTGAAGGTAAAATTCTGATACGGGGCGGGGGCGCCGGAAGCGAGTGTTTCGGGCGGGCCGCTGGCGACCTCGAGGTTGCGACTGAGACCGGTCGCGGGGTCAATCGGCAGGGGCAGCCTCGGCAGCGGCATGGGAGAATTGAGGATCGAGCCGGCCGTCCACGGGTAGTCGAAGGTGAACCCGTCGCCCTCTCGCTTGACCTCATAAATGGCCATGGCCGGACGATGGTCGGTGGGATCGGTGTAGTGGAGGAGGACGCGCGGGAGGGAGCTGAAGGTGGAGTAACTGGTGCCGGTGGTAGCGTTGAGGTCGTCGCGGAGAGCATAGGCGCGCCCGCCCAGCAGGAGGGCGTGTTCCTCGTTGGGGTTGTAGCCGGTGAGGCTGGCGTCGTTCTGCACGTAGATGGAGCCGGCGCTCTGGCTGGAGGGCAGGTCGCCGGTGCCATTGTTGGAGGCAAGGATGATGCGATTGGTTTCGCTGCTGCGGTAACTGACCGTGTAGCTGCCGACTTTGGCGGGGGTGTAGAAATCGGAGAACTCACTGGAGGGCGCGGCGACTTTCTTGAACCACCAGACCCGGAGCGTGGTGGCGCCGCCGGGCAGAGCGTTGACCGGAATGATCGCGCCCCTTTCGGCCGCGGCGACGCCGGCGGCGAAGGGATCGACGTAGGCCGCCGGTGCATAGGCCGTGCCGCCGGCAATGTAGCCGGCAACGCTGTAATCGGAGGTCGGCGGAGCCAGGCGGTCGCCGACAAACACGGAACCGGAAAGGGCGGGGCTGCCGTCGCCCTCGACGTAGCCACTGCTGTCTTCGTCGGCCTTGGTCATGAGACGGACATACCAGATGCCGCCATTGTCCCCGGTGAATTTGAGCAACGCCCGGCTGAGCTGGTCGCCGGAAAGATTCACGAGCAGACGCTGGCTCGTGGAGTCGAGCACGGCTTCGTCCTGCTCGAGATCATCCTGGTAAATTACCGTCGGAATCTTGCCGCCTTCAAACTTCAGGCCGGTGCCGGTGGCGGCGGAGCTGCCATTGTGCGCGACGGTGTAGTGGGCGAACGCGGAGACGTTGGATGGCCAGACTTGGAGGTATTTGTGGAGCGACTTGGGCCAGTCGAGCTTGAGGCCGGGGGCATTGCCGGAAGGCGGGGCGATGCCGGCATCGAGCTCCTCCAGCCAGTAAAAGACGACTTGATCCTCGATGAAGTTTTCATGTTCGGCGTAGTAGGCGACCCGGCCGTCGGGCCGGGTGGAACTGCCATAGTAGGTGACGGAGCTCGACGAGGAGTTGGTCACCGGTTGGGCGAGCAGCAGTCGGTTTTCGGGACTGGGCCGGAGTTCTTCGCCCAGATTCACCGTGAGGATCGTGGCCGGGGCGGCCTGGGCGACGGCGATGATATCCGCCCCGAGGAATTCATGGGAGCCGTCCTCCTGCACGGCGCCGAGGTATTCCACCATCACGCGACCCGTGGCATTGTAGGCGTGAATCTCGCGGCGGCCGTTGGTGCTTTCGAACCACACGGTGCGGAGTTCGGAGACGGGCTGGGCATTGGGGTCGGCCGGCACGGAGCTGCCGACCGAGACAAACTCCGTGCCGACCGTCGCCGGGAAGACGTTGGTGTAAACGGTATTCACCGTCACGATGCGGCCGCTGGGAATCAGGACGCACGGGGCGTTGAAGCTCTTCTCCGTCCAGTAGAGCGTGCGCACCGAGTTTTGGGTGGCGGATGAGACGGCGAATATCTCGCGGACGAGGATATAGTTGTTGTTGCCGTCGGGCACGCGGGACCGCCACCAGAGGGAGACCTGACCGGATTCGCTGGCAAAGACCTGTTTGGCGTGGGGGCTGTAGTAGAAATGTTCGTAAACGCCGGGGGCGAGCGCGGGGACAATGACATTGCCGGTGTTGGCGACGGCGACTCCGGTGGAGTCTTTCAACGGCAGGCCCGAGGGATTGATGACCATCTCCGTGGCGCGCACCGGCTCAGCGCGCCAGAAACCAGCGGCGGGCGTGACCGTGGCCCCGAGGGTGTCAAGGTAGGTGGCGGGCGGCGTGATGCGATCGCCCAGGAAATAGCGGGGCACGCCCGAGGAGAACGTCATGCCGAGGCTGGCGCGCTGGAGGACTGCGACGGTGGATGAGGGATAGCGCGAGGTGAGCGCACTGGCGTTGGAGATGGGGCCGGCGGAGCCGGAGGTTTCGACGACGTTGGCGAATTGGGGCGTGGTCGCGGGGTTGCCGGACGGGGTGCCGGTGGGGCCGATGGGGATGCCGCCGGGGCGATAGCTGAGGTTGTTGGCGACCGTGATCTTGACCTCGTATTGCGCGTGGAGCGCGGTGGCCGAGACACAGACAAGCGCGCCCATGAGCAGGAGGCTGCGGAGGTGGCGGGCGGGTCTCATGGGGACGGAGGCGGAGATCGGAAACCGGAGTTCGGAGATCGGCGGACCGATGCTCAGAGCTTGATGATAAAGTTCACGTTGGCGTTCTTCGGCCGCGTTTCGTTGCCGCCGTTCCAGCCGGTGGGATATGACATGGACCAATTTTCGTCAGAGCCGCCGGAGTCGACCATGGATTGCATATTAACACCTCCCCCTTGGGAGTCCAAGGGCAGCGAGTGTTGATGGTTCGCAAACATGTCGCCCTGGACGCTGCCGACGAGGTCACCGACGGCACCGCCGGCGTTCATCGCGGTGCGGGCGGCGCGGTCCGGATCGAAGCCCACGCCACCGTCGCGGCCGCGGAGAAAACGGCCGCGGAAGTCGGGCACGCGGAAGTTGGTGCTGTCGCCGTAACCGAAACGGGTGCCGACGACGGCAAAGAGGGCCGAGTAGGTGGTGCGGTTGAGAAAAGTGCTGTCGCACAACTGCCAACCGGGGGGAGCGGCGTCTCCGGCGAAGGCGAGGATGGTGCCGGTGGGGCAAAGGGATTGCTGCACGGCGGCGATCAGTTTGCCGAGATCGACGGCATTGTTGGCGATCTTGCCGGTCGTGACGGCGCCGTCGGCGAGATCGGCGGTGGCCACACCGCCGTCCACGATGTCGATGCTCGCGACGGAGTTGTCGGCCAGGCTGGTGGTGGTGACGGCACCGGCGGCGATCTTGGCGGTGGTGACCGCGGAGTCGGCCAGCTTGGCCGTGGTGACGTTGGTGTCGGCGAGTTTGATCGTAGTGACCGAGGCGTCACCGAGTTTGGCCGTGGTCACGTTGGCATCGGCCAGCGTCGCGGTGGTGACGGCGAGGCTGGCGATTTTGGCGGTTGTCACCTGGGCCGCGCCGATTTTGTCGGTAGTGACGGCGGTGTCGGCCACCATGGCGGTGCTGAGCCCGCCGGCGGCGAGGCCCTCGGCGACCTTGGCACGAAACGCATAGGCGGCGGAGACAATCTGCTGGCGGGGGGAAATCTCGGGATCCGCGGCGCTCGTGCCGTCGTCCACTGTGAGGCCGAGATAGACCGTGCCGGCAAAGATCGACGAAAGACTGGTGATGGTCGCCGGCGTGCTTGGGCCGGGCAGGCCGGAAAGGCCGGTGCCGTTGCCGATGAGCGCGCTGAAGTCTCCGCCTGAGAGGGTGACGGTCTGCGACTCGGCGTAGAGCAGCGTGCCGCCGGTGCTGGCGTTGTAGAACTTGAAGGTGACGGTGCGGTTGACCGGGGTGCTGTTGCCGATCGCCACGCCGGAGGCATCCGTCACGTGAGCCTGGTAGCTCAGCAGGGTCGGGACGCTGGAAGTCTGCGCGAGGGCGACGACGGAACCGGCGAGGAGCAGGAAGGCGGCAAAGAGTGATTTCATGGGTGGATGAGTGCGGGTGGGCCGGGCGCGCAGAGGTCGGTTACAGGGTGGTGGTGTCGAGGGCGGCGACTTCCGAGACGCGGCGCATCCCGAAGCCCCCGCCAACCGTCAGGGGCTGCCGGTTCAGGCCGGTGATGGTCTCGGCATAGGTGCCGCCATAAACGGTGGTGCCCCAGCCGCTGACTGTGCTGCCGTCGGGCGGCGCAGCCGTGAAGGTAAGGGTGACGACGCGTGTGACCGTGTAGCTTTCGACGCCGGCGCCGAGCGGCCGGAAGCGGGCGTCGAGGTTGTCGTGGTCCGGATGATACGTGTGGACGAAGGGATTCGTGACGTCGTCGAACGGCAGCGGGATCGTATACGTGAGCGTGCGGCCGACGGCAAAGGCGCCGGTGCCGGCGATCACGCGGTCGAGCGGCATCTGGCTGGAGACCAGCCGGAGGGCATCGGCCTTGGTGTCGGCCCAGAGGCCACCCTCATGGGTGCAAATGCCCGGCGCATGACCGGTGGCGGCAAGAGTGCCGACGAAGGCTTGGGACAGCACGCGGGCGACGCCCGCATCGTCCACATGAATGATGAGCCGCAGCGGGAACGCGCGCGCCGTGGTGGCACCGGGACTGCCGGCCGCGGTGCTGACGACGGTCGTGACGCTGACCTCACCCACCCAAAGGCCGGCGGGGGTGGCTTTCTGGGCGGTGACGGGCAGGAGCACGTCGGTCAGGTGGGCGGAGTCCTTGATCCGGAGCAGTGAGGCGTAGAGCGCGCTGGCGGACCCGGTGAGCTGGCTGCGATCGATGCCGAACTGCAGGTCGAGGCGTCCGTTGGCCGTGATGGTCACGCTGAAGCTGCCGGTGATGGGCGTCTCGGTGTACGCACCGGTGGTGCTGTCGAGGACGCGACGCGTGATCGGCACGCTGCCGGTGATGCCAGTCTGCCCCGCGGGGGCGGGTTCGGAGGCCTGGGTGGAGACCGTGAGCGTGACGGCGACGTTGGAACGGTTCATGACGCCGACGGTGAGCGCCACGCCGGTGCGCCCAAAGTCGAGGCCGGCATTGCTCGGCAGCTCGTATTCGATGAGGCCGGTGAAATCGCCGACGGTGGCCGCTTGGAACCAGTAGGCGTTGTTGCGATCGACCTTTTCGTTCCCGAACGAAGTGACTTCGATGGGATTCAACGCGCTGAGTTCGCCGCCGATGTATTTGTAGACCTTCGTCGGCGTGGAAATGGCGACCGGGAAGCTGGCGAAATAGTTCGCGAAGGTGGACGTCGAGGTGCTGGGGTCGGAGGGAAAGCCGATGAAGTTGGCGCCGGTGATGAGCCAGGTGGCATTGGGCGGCTGCGGTTTCTGGGCGAGGGCCACGGCGGTCGAGGTGCCGGCGGCGCCGGTGCAGTGGATCAGGTACGCGGACTGGCCAAGCATCTTGGTGAGCTGCTGCTCGGCGGGATCGTTGCGATTCCAGATGGTCCACTCGCTGCTGGTGGCGTCCGGCACAGCGGGGGAGGTGGAGAACTGGATCTGGTCGGGGTTTGGATTCCAGCGCCAGACCTGGTCGACCGCGGGATAGGCTTGGAAGAGTTGGGCGGGCGTGGCGTAGGAGGCATCGCCGTGGAGGTAGAGGCCGTTCCAGCCGGCCTTGAGCACGTAGGTCTCGGTCTTCCACTGGGCGTCGAGAGCGGGCGCGCCGAGAAGCGCGAGGGCGAGGAAGCGCGCGAGGTGTCCGAGGTGTTTCATCGCACTTTCAGCCGGTAAAAGCAGGCGGGAGCGGAATCGGCCGCGAGGTTGGCATAGAGATCGATGACTCCGGTGCTCGTGGCTCGGAGGGAAGCTTGCGCAACCGGAGGGACGGGCGGCGGCGGGGCGTTGAAATTATTCGGATCGACCGGGACGGGATCGGGGCTGCTCAGATAAAACGAGGCGGGCGACCAGGTCTTCAGGTCGGAGGAGGTTTCGAGGGTGTAAACCTTGCCGTAGATGGAGAAGAACTGGAGGTGGGCGCTGGTGGCGGATTTCCCGACGATGCGCAGCGCGAGATAATCGGTGGGATCAGTGGCGAAGGTGCCGGCGACGTATTCGTCGTAGTTCGAGATGCCGTCGTGATCGTAGTCACCGTCGCGCGTGATCGCGCTGAGATCCCAGCCGTTGGGCCCCCGCACCACCCCGGCCGCGAAGAGCTGGCTCTCCTCCCAGGCGTCCGGAAGGCCATCGCCGTCGGAGTCCACGCCGAGCGTCAGATCGAGACGGACCCGCTGGCCGGACTGGCCGACGGTGCGAGTGATGGACATCTCAATCGGCTGGTAGGCGATGTTGTGGATGAGAATCGCCATGCTGAAGGAAGAGCCGGCCTCGTTGGCCAGATCGCTGTAGCTCACGGTGCCGCCGCGCTGCATGTCCATGCGCAGCCGGATCTGATAGTTCTGGTCGAGCTCGGTATTCTCGAGAATGGTTTGGCGGAGCTTCTCGACGCCGTTCTTGTAGAAGATCACGACGGCCCCGCCGACGCGGAGCATCTGGCCCTGCTCATCGCGCACGGTGCCGTAGAGGGTGAAAAACGGCGCCGGTGGGAAAGCGTAGACCGCCGAACCCAGAACGGCCGCCGCGAGAGTGCTAAGAGCGACAAGGACGAGTTTGCGGTGAAGGCGCACGCGGTGGGGGAGTAGGGGTGCTCATGGGCGAAGATTCAGCTGTATCCAAAATCATAGCATACGCCGCCGCCCGGCGCATTGACCCAGAGCAAGCTTTCGCGCGATCTCGAGCCGCGGTGGACCACGCTGCGTCCATCCGCGTTGGAAGTCGTTGCTGGACGGCGGAACGGCCGATTCGGTCTGCGGTGGCCACGGGCCGCCGTCCGGGTGCGGGCGTCCCGATTAGGAACGTCGGCGAAAGGCCAGATCCGCTCCCAACCCGGGGCCATCATTTCAGCGAGCCCGCGGTTCGCGCAAATCGCTGACGCGCGGTTTCACGCACGAAACGGTCCCTGCGGGCACAGGAAAGGCGTGGGCAGGCCAAGCGGTGAACGGACGGGCCATGCCGCTGAAGTCACCCCAAATGCCCTTTCAGCTCCGCGAGCGGGAAGGGACGGCAAATGCCATCAACCGTCTTTAATGTCGCCTGCTAACCCTGGATTCATTGCGGCCACGAGTGGCCAGCAGCCTGCTCCGTCGCCTTCCTATTCAACGGTGCTGGCACCGTCCTGCCGGGTGCTGCGCCGTTTCGCAGCGCGCGCCCCTCGCTGCTTTCTTCCTTTCCGTGCGGGGCTCATCCTGGCCGGGGTTGGAGGGAAGGACGATGACGGGACACCGTACACCACCGAGGGTCCCCGCGCGGGCTCACGCGCACCGCGCGTAGATTTTCTGCAACATGGCCGCGGAGGGAGTGAGGCCGGGGGCCGGACTCGTCGTGCGGGCGGGCGCCAGACTGCACCGGAGCAGCAACTGCTCGTTTTCCTGATCGAGTTGCAGAATCTGGAGAATCCGCGCGCGGGACTTTTCGAGGAGAGCCTTCGCGGCGGCGTCACGCACCGAGGCGGCCGGTTCGGCCCGCAGGGCTTCGAGGCTGGCGTCCAGCTGCGCGAGGAGCGCTTCTTTGCGCTTGGTCAACCCCGCGTCGGGCGGACGCTGGTGTTGGCGCAAGAAACGGTTCTCATCGAGAACACATTGATGGATGGCGTCGCAGAGTTGTTGGTGGCGTTCGAGTGCGGCCAGTTGGGTCATGGGAGGGAAGCGGCTTGCAGGGCAACCGGCGGCGTGATCCGGCCGGTCTGAGTTTCAAAGAGGGTGTTGATTTGGCTTCGGGTCTTTTCGCGCCAACCCAAATGTTCCACCCGCCAGGTGGCGGTGCGGACGAGATCCGCCAGGTCCGGCGTGGGTTTCGCTCCCGCGCTTTCAATGATGCTCCGATACATCCGGTCGGCGAGTTCAGTGGCGCCCAGGCGCTCATAACACAACGCGGTCTGGTAGGTGATGGGCAGACGCCACTGGGGCTCGGTGGCCAGCGGGAGGAGGCCATTGTAAATGGCCAAGGCGTTGGTGGTGTCGCCCGACTCGAAGAAGTCGTTGGCCAGTTGATTGCCGGTGCGCCGTTGCCAATAGATCCAGCGCTTGGGGTCCGCGCGCATCCGGGATTTTTCGGTCGAGAGCAGGTCCAGGGTCACGGCCAGGGCTTCCTGCGACCGCTTCATCTTGCGCAGATTCACGGCGAGGAGGTGGCGCGCTTCCGGAACGTTCTCGTCGTCTTCGCATTTCTCGAGGAACGTGCGGAGGGTCGTGATCGAATTCTCGATTTCGCCGTTCAGGTTTTGCGCGTAGGCGGCCTTGAAATGGGCGCGGGCCCGGTCGGTCGGGGCCAGATCCAGTTGCCGGAGGCGCAAAAAAAACTTGCCGGCTTCCGCGAAATCCCCGGTGGCGAAGTGAGTCTCGGCGATCTCGAACTGCGCCGTTTTGGCCAACAGTTGATAGTGCTCAAAGCCGTCGGCCGGCATCTTCAGGGTGGAGTTGATCACGCTGTAGAAGCGGGCGATCGCGGTGCGGTGGGCGCCCATCGCCCGCAGCGTGCGGCCGAGGTCGAGCAGGGCGTCGGGCACGCGGTCGTCGTCCGGATAGTCCTTGAGGTACCGCTCGTAGATTGCGACCGCCTTGGTGTACGCGCCCTGCTTGCGGTGCATATGGGCAAGGCCGAGCAGGGCGGACTTGACCGCGGGAACCGGTGCCCGCGGGTTCTTCAGGACTTCGCGGAAGGCGATTTCGGCGGAGGCGTAATCCGAGCGCTCGGTCAGGCTGTGGCCGAGCTTGAGGTAGCCGGCCGCTTCCTCGGCGAGCGCCGACTTTGCGTTGGCGGTCGGCGAACCCTGCGGCGCAGCGGCGTCGGTTGGCCGCTCTGCGGGGTGGGCGGGCGTCTCCGGGTGTGGCGCGCGGTGGGCGGGCGTCGCTTCGTCTGCCCCGGCCGAGGTGGGGCGGCCGGAGATCACGGCGGCGCAAAGGACCAAGCCGCGGAGGGTTTGGAGGGTAAAGGGCCGGCGGGTCATGGCGTAGAGAGATCCGCGCCGATCGGCACAGCCACCGGCGTCGGTGCTATCATCGGCACCGGTGGCGGATACTTGAGGCTTCTTTGCCGCGGAGGGCCGCATCCGGCTGCGGTTACGGTTTTCCGGCGGCGGGCGCGAGCAGGCGGCGGATGTGCCGGCCGATCTCGTCGAGGCGGTAGGGCTTTTGCACGAAGTCGCTTTGGCCCAGTTGGGTCAGCTCGGCCTCGACGGACTTGGTCATATGGCCGCTGATGACCAGAACCTTGAGCTCCGGGCGGCAGGCGCGGATGAATTTGAGGACCTCCACGCCGGTGGCGCCGGGCATATTGAGATCAAGCAGCGCGAGATCAAAGGCCCGGGATTTATCACTGACGAGGCTGATGGCCTCCAGCCCCGAGGCGGCCGTCACCGCCTTGTAGCCTTTGCTGGTGAGGGCGCTGGCTAGCAGAGTGCGCAATGAGATTTCGTCGTCGACGATCAGGAGCGACTCGCGACCGCCCGGGAACTCGCCGGCCTTGAACGCCGCGGGGACCGCGGCCGTTTCGTCGGCGAGCGGCAGGATGACGGTGAACGTGCTGCCGATCCCGAGCGTGCTCTCGACGCTGATCGTGCCGTGGTGGCTGAGGACGACACCGTAGACGACCGCCAACCCGAGCCCGGTGCCCTGGTTGCCCGGCTTGGTCGTGAAGAACGGTTCGAAAATCCGCTGCCGAACCGCGTCAGTCATGCCCGTCCCGGTGTCGGCGACCCGGAGGCAGGCGTAGCTGCGGTTGGCGGCGCCGGCGGGTTCGCGCAGGCCGGCGGAGGCTTCCCGGCGGGTGCTGAGCGTGATGTTTCCGCCGGAGGGCATCGCATCGCGGGCGTTGACGCACAGGTTGAGGATAATCTGCTGCAGCTGGCTCGAGTCCGCCAACAGGGCGGGGAGCTTCTCTTCCAGGTCGAGTGTAAAGGTCACGTTGCGCGGGAAGGTCTCCGCGAGCATGGGCACCAGGTCGCGGATCAGCCGGTTGAGGTCCATCGCGCCGAACTTCACCTCCGTCTTGCGGCTGAAGGTCAGGATTTGCCGGACGAGACCGCCGGCGCGTTGGGCGGCGCGGTGGATTTCGCGAAAGCTCTTTTGGACGATCCCGGGATCGTTGATCCCGTGCAGGCAGAGCTCGGCGTAGCCGTTGATGATCGCGAGCAGGTTGTTGAAGTCATGCGCGATGCCGCTCGCGAGCGTGCCGATGCTCTCCATCTTGTAGGCCTGCCGGAGTTCATGCTCGAGCTTCTTGCGCTCCGTGACGTCCTCGCGGAGGCAGAGGAAATTGGTGACCTCACCGGAGGCGCTCCGCAGGCAGGACACTTTGATCGACTCGGAGATCGTCCCGCCGTCGGTCCGCTCCGTGGTGAGTTCCCCGCGCCACTCGCCGCCCGCGCGCACGGTGCGCCAAAAGTCCTGATATGAGTCTTCGGAAGCGTGTCCGTCGCGCAGCACCTCGAGGTTGCCGTCGAGGATGTCCTCGAGCGTCCGGCCGCTGACCTCGGTGAACTTGGAATTCACGTATTGGGCGCGGCCCTCCAGATCGGTGATCACGATCGCGACCGGCGACTGTTCGACGGCGCGGGAGAGGCGGTAGTATTGTTCCTCGGCGAGGCGTTGACGGGTGATGTCGCGCCCGACCGAACGCACCGCGAAAATGTTCTCCGCCCCATCGAGGAGGGCGGTGGTTTCCCAGGCGAACCAACGGATGCCCTGCGGTGTGCGCCAGCGGTTTTCGGCCTTCGCCTGATGCGGCGCGGCCTGAAGTTCCGTGCAGGCGGCGAGCAGTTTGATTGCGTCCTCGGGCCAGATCAGGTCGTTGACGGATTGGCCGACCAGTGCTTCGGCCGCCCGGCCGAACTTGCGGGCGAAGGACAGGTTGACGGCGAGAATGCGACCACTGGTATCCCGACAATAGACGGGGTCCGCGCTGTTCTCCCAGCCCTCCAATCCGGTCGTGAGCGGCGGGGTGCAGGCGGGGGCGGAATCAATGGTGGCGACGGACATGCGATGGAATGGGCCGGTCCCGGCCTTTAAGCGGAAAGTGGAGAGTGGCGGGAGGGACGGGGTTTACAGGAGGCCTTGCAGCATGGACGGTAGTTTCTGCAGCGAATTGGCGATGGCCGCGCGGGCCAGATTACTCTCCTGGCTGTTCGAACCGTAAAGGATGTGCCAGCCGGGAAGTTCCAGCCAGGAATTGGCTGTGATGGGATCGATCGTTTCGAAGCCGCCGGAGATGCCGGTGTGCCGCACGAG
>CAIJFT010000160.1 GCA_903820035.1 uncultured Opitutia bacterium | reverse complement strand
GGCCAAGCTCGGACGGAATTCGTTTCGATTCGAAACCCGAGGTCTCCCTTGGCTTTGTCTAGGACGGCGGGCGGCTACGGTATGGCGCTGGCGCCGAAGGCGGTTTTGCCGCGCGTTGTTGCGGGTTTCGCCCTGACCCTCCCGGCGGATTTCGCCGCGTGCGGCGAGGCGATCCGTTGCGGGTCTCTGTCGGCGGGAGCGAAACGCCAGCAGCCTCGCTGTCGTCGTCGCCAATTTCTCGGTCGCCGCCCAAGCCTGGTCAGCCGTCACCCCGCGCTCGGAGACAATTGAAGCCGTGGGTGACTAAAATTCCATTTGGCGCTACGAGGGTTTCTCGGAGGGAGCCTGCCACCAAGTGTGCGACCAACGATGGGTGCATCCGATGCGAGTGGGCGCCCCGCTGACCGCTGTCGCGATGCACCGTAGACTAGATTGCATGACCGGCGCGCCAGGTCGCCGTATCTCCGCGGTAAGGAGGCAACGTGGGACGGCGAGGGCAGGGGAGATTCTACGAGATCGCCCCGGCCTTTTTCCACGGAACCCTGATTGGCTCGATCCGACGTTCAGGCTGCCTGATGAGGCCCATTTTTGCTGACCGGCCGCTATTAATTGACCACGCCCGTCGCGCCTAATAAAATCAAATTTTTACCGCCCTCCGCGGTGATTACCACACTCGTCATTTCTTTCTCAGGGTTTGGATGAGTAGAGTAAGTGATGAGGTAATGATTTCCTGGCTCCCTCACCGCCATGGTTGTACCCCACTTTGCCACATCCTCCCAAACGTATGACCAATCAACATTTTGCTCCGTCAGTTTCTTGCCGTAATCATTGACGTAGGTAATGCGCACGTCGGAAGACCCGTCTCCATAGTGAAGAATGACTTTTATTGGCGAAGGGCCTTCAGCGCTGCTCAAATGTAGAAAAAACCCCTGGAAGCGGCTGGGTGTCAGCGGAATCTTCAACGATTTATTCGTGGGAATCCGGGCAACCTGTGGACTGGCGTGGTCATCATTGTTGTAGTTCAAAACAATCTCTGGATGGTGTTCTGTAGCAGGAAAAATCCCATTATCCGGAAGGGCTTTCGCATAAGTGCCGCCAATGAACTTCGCCGCAGATTCTGTCGCGTAGCCGTTTCTTCCGGGTGGTGTACCGTCAATCCCCAGATCCCATTTAATAATTTCATCTCCCTTTAACGTAATTACAGCGCGCCCTGTCAGTAATGGGCGCACATCAATTTGTACGACGCGAGAGGCTTTGCTGTGCGATCCTTGCGAGGCCCAACCGGATAGAACAAAGGTCAAACTGGCAAAAACGAATAGAAGATAACTACGACAGCGAAAAAAGTTCATAGACGGCACCTATTTGATTATTGGAAGGAAACTGGATTTTCAGGGGAACCGGACCCAAGAGGGGAGAGGGGGTTCAGAGGGAGGGTGCGGAGTGGAAACTGAATTCTGCGTTTCTCTGATGTCGGCTTGGGAAATGCCCATTTTCAATCGCCTAAAGCAGTCCAATACGAGAGGTCGCGATCTCAGAGGTGAACGATTCCGTGCCTGATTGCCTCGATGGCGGCCTGGGTGCGATCGGCAACGCCCAATTTGCTGAACAGCGACTTGGAATGGGTCTTCACACTCTCCTCGCCGATCCGGAGTTGCTGGGCGATTTCCTTGTTGCTGCGACCCGCGACAATCAGACCCAGGACTTCCAGTTCCCGTGGCGAAAGATCCTTCCTCAACTCCCGTTGCCGGAAGCGCGCGGCGACGTCAGGGGGCATCACGGTGCCACCGCGATGCACCTTCTCGATCGCACGGATCAACTCGGCGCTGGATAGCCCTTTCAAAAGATAACCGCTGGCGCCGGCCTCAATGGCACGATGGATATCCTCGTCGCCATCGAAGGTGGTGATGATCAGCACGCGCACCGACGGCCAGCGCTGCCGGATGGCGAGGGTCGCCTCCACGCCGCCCCCGCCGGGGATGCGCAGATCCATCAGCACGACATTGGGCTGGTGCTCCGCGCAGGCCGCGAGCGCGCCGGCGTTGTCGGCGGCCTCACCGACCACGTGGATGTGCGCCTGGGAGGATGCCATGGCGGCGAGACCGATGCGCAGAGCCAGGTGGTCGTCGACAATCAGGATGCGAATTGGGTCAGACATGGGGCACAAAGACTTCCAGCCGGGTTCCGCCGCCGGTTACGCGGGCAAGCTCGAACGTAATAGCCCAAACGGGTCAGGGCGAAACGTGCAACCGGCGCCGGTCGCCCCGTCTCGATTGGTCGCGGCTTCGAGATTGCTGGAGCCGCGGTTGAGCCGGAGGTGAAGACGTGGTGACGTCTCGGGACCACGTGGTCGCTGCACTTCAACGCGCCGGCACTCGTTCTGGAAACGCTTGAGGTGGGCCATGCGGTCATTTGAACCCTCGGCATTCCCGCGCACCCTTCCGGTCGCGGCGACGCTAATTTGGTTTGCGCCAACGTTGCGGAACTCGCGGGTCGCCTGCCGCGC
>CAIJFT010000159.1 GCA_903820035.1 uncultured Opitutia bacterium | reverse complement strand
CCTTCTCGCCCTCAAGTTGCGGGCCTGCCGTCCGCCGTTGCCGGGTTATGCCGGAGACTACGAGGACATCCGTTTTCTCGTGCGGAAAATGGCCCTGCGCTCGGTCGCCGCGGCTGAGAAAATCCACGACCGCTTTTTTCCGCACGATGAACTTTCGGACGCCGCCAAGGAAGTCGTGGCGTCGGCCCTGCCCGCAAGCCGCCGATGAACCGCCGTCCGTCCAGTCTGGCCGAAGTGGCGCAGCAATCGGAATCCCTGGGGGATTTCGGGCGGAATCTGCGCGACTGGTTGCATCACCTGCGGGGGCTATCCTCGCGGCAGCAGGCGGCGGCCGCCATCGCGGCGGGGCCGCCGCTTCTGCGGGAGAAATATGCCCAGGGCGACGTGGCCGACGCGTGGCTTGCCGCCTACGCGGAACACGTGGCGGCGAAGGCCGGGATTCCCGCGCCGGCGTGGGCATTTTCGCCGGCGCGTACGCTGGCCGAGCCGTCCTTCGATGAGGCCAGCGCGAGTCCGGCCCTGCGCGCGCTGGCGTTGGCACGCTCGCCCCTGGCCTTTAAGCGGCGCAATATTTTCACGCCGGCGGTGGATCTCCCGCTCGCCCTCCGGGCCGGCCGTCCGAACAAGTCTGCGGAGGAAAAGCGTCGAAATAACGCGGAGCGCCAGCGCCGTTTTCGCGCGGCGCGCAAGCGGGAGTTGGCCCTACTTCGCCGGCTGACGCGCGGTAAACGCGCCGCCTGATCGACAACTCTCCCACGCATTTTGGCTTCGGATTACGTGATCAGACCGTCCACACGCTCAACGCGTTGAAGGCCGCCAGCCGGCCCCCCAAGAGGCCGGTTGCGGCGAATTCGTTGCGTCCAAGGATGCTCGGCTTGGAAGTTATGGGCTCACTTTCCGGCGGATTTCTCGCGCCGAATCGCGTGCGTAGGTTCGAAAATTTCGCGCAAATCTTTGGAGAAATCGGCCTCGAAAACACGCGACCCGGACATCCCCGCGCGTCCGAAAACGAGGGATGAGGGGAGGACGGTAAGCGCAGATCACGGCCGCGGACGCCCCTGCGATCGAGGGGTCGATAGGAGCTACGCCTATCGTAAAAAGGTGAGACGCGTTTTGCCGGATTTTGGGCTCGTTTCCGGCGGATCGACGACCTTGCGAAGTCGAAAGGGTATTGCGTCTGTTCGAGCCAGGGGCGGGTAGGGACCGAAAACCTCGGCGGCTGGACGTCGCCGAGGACGATCGAAGACAGGGGCGCGAAAGCACGCGCCGCTCACCTAAACGCGGTAGGGATGCGCGATGGAGGGCCGCGGCGGTTCGGGTGTGCATGGTCGCATGACGACACCCGAAATCGCGCGGACCTCACGGATGGATATTTGCCGGAACGAAACGGGTCACGGCTCAGCCGAACAGGCGGAGCTCGAATTATTCCGCGCCACGCCGCTGGCCGCGGCGCCGGCGGCCCCGTTTGCCAAAACCGAGGCCTCGGGCGGGCGCGACCTTGAGTACCTGCGGCGGAATCCGCCGGTGCTCATGAACGAGCGGGAGGTGGCGGTGGTGCTCAACGTGTGCCCGCGGTCGATCCGGAATTT
>CAIJFT010000158.1 GCA_903820035.1 uncultured Opitutia bacterium | reverse complement strand
CCCGAGATGCCGGTCGTCAGGCCATAAACTTGGCTCAGGGCATTGACCGTCAGTCCCGAAACCCCGCCGGCGAGCCCCCCGACCATTCCAACGGCGCCCACGGTTCCGACCGCGAGTTCCCGGGAGAGCTTCTCGTGGACATGCTTGGCCGTGACGTGCGCGATTTCGTGGGCTATGACCGAGGCAACTTGGTCGTCGGTCCTCGCAATCTTGTAGAGTCCCGCGAAGACGCCGACCTTGCCGCCGGCCATCGCAAACGCGTTGATTTGCGGGACATCAAAAACGACAAATTCCCAATCGGCATCGGGCATATCCCAGAACACCACCTTGGAAATCCGGTCGCCGACGCGCTTGAGTTGCTCGATGCGGTCCTTGTCACGGGAAACCTTGTACCGCCGCTTCATGTCGTCGAACATCGCGATGCTCATCTTCGTCACTTCTTTGTCGTCGACGAGGTTCATCGCCCGCCGACCGGTAACCGGAACCTGATAGCAGCCGGCGCAGAGCAAGACTGCGAGCAAGGACAGGATCGGGGTGGTCACTTTCATGAGCGGCGGGAAACGGAAACCAGTACGGCGAACGGCGGCGTTGGCAAGTTTCAGCCGCCGGATGCGACCAAACCGTTACTGAAAAGGTCTCTGTTTACGACAAACCCCTTTGCAATTCAGGGGAATCCGCCCATGGTCCGGAACGCTCGGATGCACCCTCAATCTGAACGTTTCCAGAGCTTTCCCCGACTAACCAAAGCCGCCGGCCTGCGTCCATCGCCCGGAGACTTTTAACGTCAAATCCAGTTCGCCCCACCACCATGGCAGAGGAAATCGAGACCAATTCAGCCAAGAAGCGTCGGGTCATTCATTGGAATCCCGACGCCGGACGTGAGCAAAGTAACCGGCGCTGGACGTGGAAGCGCCTCCTCCTGTGGGGTGTCGGCGGTTTCTTCGGTCTGCTCCTGACGGCCGGGCTCGTCATTCGAGGAATCAAGTTGGTGATGGGGCCGGACGTGTTTCGGCCGCGGGCCGAGGTGGTCGTCGCCGCTCCGACGATCGCGGACGCTTCCTCTGCTTTCATCAGTCAGGCCAAGGCCGACCAGATGCACGATCTCGCGCTCAAATCCCTGCGGGAATTGCGCCGGATGCCCTCCGACCATCCGATCCAGCTTCAGCAGATGATCCTGATGGAAAAGGCGCTGAACGAAGGCGAGGCGCTGTTGGCCGGGCATGACTTCGGCAAGGCGTTCTCGGTATTTGAGGGCCTCAAGCGCGACACCGACGCTTTCAGCAACAACGTCAAAATCAAGGGCGAGGCCCGGCAGTCCTACGACGCGATTTTGCTGCGGATCAAGGACCTCGAGTTGGCGCGCACCCTAGCCCCAGGCAGCCTTGAATCCGCCTTCGACGCCGCGGGTGCAGGCCGTCAATTGCTCAACGATGGCAACTTCACCGGCGCCAAAAAACTCTTCGATGGTGCCTTCGCGGAGTTGAAGAAGGCTGAGAAGGCACTCGCCGAGCACGTGCGCGAGAGCTTGGTTGCCGGCCAGATTGCGCTGAGCAAGGGCGACAAGGAAGCGGCGAAGAAAGCATTCGGAGCCGCCGTGGCGAAGTCACCAGGCAGCGAAGTCGCCGCCCAAGGGCTCAAGCGTGCGGAAAACATTGATCGGGTTTACGCGCTGATCAAACAGGCCGAACAACTCGAGAAAGAGACACGTTACGCCGAGGCCGCAGAATCGTTCAAGAAGGCGTTCGCGCTCGACGCGTTCTCAGCCGTGGCCCAGGAAGGCCAATCGCGGTCCGCCCGGCTCGAAAAGGAAACTAAATTTGCTGCGGCGAAGGCCGCCGCCGATGCCGCTGCCGTCGCCAAAGATTGGCCCAAGGCGATCGCCGAGTACCAGGTCGCGTTGAAGGTCTACCCGCAGAAGCCGGAGGTACAGGCGCTCCTCAAGCAAAGTCGGGAAAGCGCCCACAAAGAAGCGGTGCAAAAGGCCTTGGCCAAGGGTTTCGAGTACGAAAAGGCGTACCAGTGGAAGGAAGCGCGCGACGCCTACAACGAAACCCTCGAACTCGAGCCAAGCCAGACCGAAGCTCGCGAGGGCTATACGCGGGCCGGCACCGTCATACGGGCATTGCTACAATATGAAAAGTACATCGAAGCGGCCGAACAACTCGCCAACAAGGCGGAGTTCCAAGCGGCGATCCGGCGTTTCAACGAAGCGATGGCCGTCAAACCCTCATACTTGGTTAACAGTGATAGGGTGCAGCAACTTCACACCCTCCTCATGGCGCAGAACAAGCCGGTCGAGGTAACCTTCAAGTCCGACGGCGACACCTGGGTCTCGATCCAAAGTTTCCGGACGCCGAGTAAATTCGAAACGCAGCTGATCAAGATGCTCCCCGGCGACTATCAGATCATCGGCCGGCGTAAGGGTTATCGGGATACCGAGTTGCTCCTGCAGGTCCGTAATGACACGCCTCCGCCAACCGTTACGGTCATCTGCAGCGTTTCGAACTCCAAGAGCTAACGCCATGATCGCCTGCTTCCGTTCCGTCCTGCCGACTTCTGTCAGACTATTGCTGCTGGGCGTGACCGCGGTTCATGCGGCGGAGGACACTCGCGGCGTCGGCTCGACGACGAGTGGAGCCCGACCGACTGTAGTCCGTGGAGCATCCGGACGGATGCTGCCTGATCCCGCGCTACTGGATGGCTCGACCCAACCGGTGGAGAAAAAATCCGAGACGGGCATGATTGGCGATTTCGAGCTTCCCGGAGAGGAGAATGCCAAGGGCGGCAAAGCCGCGGGTCCCCAACTGCAGACTCCCGGTCAGACCGGCGGCCAACCGTCCGGCAATCAATCGAATCAATCCCCGACCTCCGGCGGGGGGACGCAGGGCAATTCCGCCGAGAAATCCGGCGGCGGAGGCGCCCAGGGGAATCCGAGCCAAGGCGGGCAAGCGGGTGGCGGAGGCGGCGAACAGTCCGCCAACGCCGGACAACAGGGTGGCGGTGCCGCAGGCGGGGCCCAGTCAGGCGGACCACAGGGCGCCGGGCCTCAAGGTGGGGCGGCCGGTGGCGCTCCGATTCAGGGTGGCGGCGATCCGGGCGCGCAAGCCCAAGGCCTTCAGGTGGCCCAACTCGGCGGCGAAGCCTCGGGCCAGACCGGCGGGGTTCCCGGTGGGGGCGGGCAAAAGCCACCGCAAATCGCCATCGGCGACAAGGCGATGCGGATCGAGCCGACGGCGGCGGGAGCCAGCGTGGTCGGCTCGCCAGGCCAACAGGTTTCCGAGCACACGCAGCAATACGAAAAGGGCACCGGCAGCGGCGGCAAGGGCCCCAGCGCCCCCAGCACCGGCAATCGTATCGAGAAGGGGCGTGTCGTTCCCGCCGGACTTTGACGGCCTCCACCTTTCGCCGTGAAAAACTCCTTTTGGTTCCTCGCTGTTCTGGTCGCCGCCGTAGCGGTTATACCGCGCGCCCCGGCCGCGACGATGATCTTCCCCGTTGATGCGATCGACGATCTCTGGAAGTTGCCGGCGGACGAGTTCAAGCAGAAGTATGGCGGCATCAATGTCACCGGCCTCGGCCCCAGCGACGAAGGTTGGTATGTTCGCTACCGGCACGAGAACCTGACCTTTCTCTTTGGCCCCCTCGCTGAGCGCGAGGACGCCCGCAAACGCAAGTGGGACCTCGAAACCGTTCGCGATGCCGCGATTCGCAACCGGGCATCCTTGGCCAGCAGCCAGGTGGACTTTGTCCGGTTCACCTACTCGGGCATCTATGGCAAGGGCGGAGCGGGCGGCGGCGGCAAAGGCGGCGCCGACGGTGCGACCGGAGAAGGAGGCGATGGTGGCGGGAAAGACGGGAAGGCAGGCTCCGGTGACGGCTCCGGTAAGGACGGGCAGGGCGCGGGGGCAGGCGGTAAGGACGGACTTGGCGCCGGAGAAAAGTTGGCCGGGCTTGGTGGTGACGGTTCCGGCGAGGGCGGAGCCGACGGCGCCGGCGGCAAGGGCGGGAAAAGCGGGAAAGGCGGCAAAAACGGAAAGTCGGGCCAGGCCGGCGATGGCGCGGGCGAAGGCGGAGGGGAGGACCCGAACGGAATTGTTGGCGCGGGCAAAAGTGGTCTGCAACAAGTGGCGTCTGCGGGTGGTGGCGGGGCCGGAGGCTCCGCTGGTCAGGGTGGTCAGCCAGGCGGAGGCCAGCAAGGCGGCCAAAGCGGTTCCGGTGGGCAATCCGGCGGTCAACCGGGTGGTCAACAAGGTTCCAGCCAGTCCGGTGGCCAAGGTGGCTCAAGCGCCGGGCAAGCCGGTCAGGGCGGCGGTGGGGCCGGAGGCCAACCCGGCGGCAGCAGCGGAGGCGGCGGCGGCAATCCTCTGCAACTAATCTCCGCGTTGATGCGGATGATCCTTGGTCTCTGAGTCGCGTGTCCACCGACCTGTCTGCCGTCGCGGTGAGGCCTAGGCCGGCTTCTCGCCGGCTGAGCCAGTTCGGCCGGCTGATCGCCGCCGTTGGCGGCGTGGGCCTTTTTTTCGAAAGCGCTTCGCTGAGTTCGGGCGAACCGACTCCCGCGCTTCAAGCGATCCAGTTGGCGCGGGAGGGGGCGCAGGCCGCGGCGGACAATGACCCGGCGACTTATCTCGCCAAACTACAGGCCGCGGCGGCCCTGCGGCCGGATCTCCCGCGCATTCTCGTCAACCTCGCCGCCGCCTACGTGGCCAACCGCCAAAATCAGGAGGCTATTTCCGCCCTCGAGCGCCTCGTCGCCCTCGGGGTGCATTCTCCGATTGAAAAATCCCCGGAGTTCGCGGCGGTCCGCCTGCTCCCCGAATTTCAGGCGGTGATCCGCAAGCTCGCCGCCAACTTGTATCCGAAAGGTTCGGGCGAGGTTGCGTTCTCGCTACGGGAGGTCACCGGCCTGATCGAAGGCATCGCCTGGCGGGAGCGGACCGGCGAGTTCTACTTCGGCGACGTCAACGACCGCGCGGTGTGGCGGCGTCAGACCGATGGTATCCTGAAACGCCTGACACCGCCAGGCGACGGCCTGCTCGGGGTGTTCGGCCTTGCGCTCGAAGAAGCCGCCGGAACCCTTTGGGCCGCCACCTCCGCAGTCCCCGCGATGCGCGGGTTCACGCCTGAACAGGATGGAACGGCTGCATTGGCGGAAATCGACCTGAGCAGCGGCGCGATCCGCCGGACGTTTCCCCTCGAACGCCGCGCCGGCGATCAACAGTCTCATGTTCTCGGTGATCTGGCGCTGGGAGCCGACGGCACCGTGTGGCTCACCGATAGTGGCGGACCCGTGATCTGGCGCCTGCCCCCGGGCGGCGCGGCCTTGGAGCCCTTCATCGAAAGCCCCGAGTTCACCTCGCTGCAAGGCATCGTTGTTCGAGCCAACGGCACGCTGATTGTCGCGGATTACCCGAGCGGCCTGCTCCGCATCGACACCGCCAACCGCAATGTCCGCCGGATTGAGACGCCGCCCGACACGACGCTCGTGGGCATCGACGGCCTCGTTGCGGGCCCGGGCGGGGAGTTGCTCGCCCTACAAAACGGCACGCGGCCGAACCGGGTCCTCCGCATTGAACTTGATCCCAACGACGAGGCCGTCGCGGCGGTGACCGTGCTCGAGTCGGGCCACCTCACGATGGCCGCGCCATCCCTCGGTTGCATCGCCGCTGACGGCGCTCTGGTTTTTATCGGCAACGCCGGCTGGACCCGCTTTGAAGACAACGGAGGCGCCGCATCGCAGCCGCGGAGCATCCCGATTTTTCGCACCCCGCTGTTGACCCCAAAGAAACCGCACAAGCCCTGAGGCGAACGCTTGCCGCTGAGAGGCGGGCGAAGAATTGAGAGCGTGGGCACCGATGTAACCATCAGTGTAGACCGGTTCGAAAAATTCTGTGACCGCGTTTGAGCCGGAGGTGACAACGTGGTCACGGCTGAGGACCACGTGGTCGCTGCGCTCCAAGGCGGCTACACTATTTCTGGAAACGCTGTACTGCGTGCCACCTGAAACGCATCGCCCCGATGAGGACATCGGGGCGCACCGGATCGGTCGCTGCATACCGGCTTTCAATAGTCGGTTCCGGGCTCCGTCAGCTACAGATCCTGCAGGGCGATGAACGCGCCGCCGTGCAGGTAGCAAACTGTTCGCAGGAGATTGGCGAAACGAAGGCCGGTGTTACCCATCGAGAATTGATAGCGGATGGTGGTAGGGAAGCCGACCGCGTTGATCGTGACCGCGCGTTTGCCGTTTTCGTCGGCGGGATTGAGGTCGTCGAGACGGCGAATGACGACGTCCGCCGAATCGCTCGAGTTGAATTCATCTCCGAACACGAAGATGCCCATGCGCATCTTTGGGTTCTCCTTGTCGTAAAGGAAACGCATCGCGTTGTAGATTCCCGGCACCGGATTACTCACGGTATCCTGATCGTAGCGCCGCAGGGTACGCTTGATTGAACTGCGCAGTTCCGGGGTATCCGCCAGCCAGCCGCTGCTGCCCGCGCCGCGCCGGCCCAGAATGAAACGGCCGTCGCCGTCGAGCAGTTGGATACCCTCGAGGTTAGGATAGACATCGAGGACGCTCTCGATCGTACGAATGGCAATCGGCCACAGGCCGCCGTTGTTCGGATCGCGCATGGAACCGGAGGTATCGATGACGAACGCGATGTAGTTGTTGCCGATCGGCAGGCCCACGGGCGCCGGCTTCACATCGGGCAGGACCATCTCGTACTCCGGCTTCTTTTGGCGGGCAGCGATTTCCTTTTTCAGATCGTCGATGTCGACCAGCAGCGCCTCCTGGCCACGCTTCTCCCGCTGCAGGCCGCGCTCAAGATCGTCGATCAGGGCATGAATCGAGTCGTTCCGCAGCCGGGCGTCCGTCACCAAGGTCGCCACCCGGGCACTGCTCTTCTCCAAGTCTTCCTTGCTCGCCCTGAGTTGGGTCAACTGGGCCGCCTGTTG
>CAIJFT010000157.1 GCA_903820035.1 uncultured Opitutia bacterium | reverse complement strand
GCCACCCTCCCTCTGCCTTGCTGTCTCGGTCCCATCCGCCTCGGTCGACTCGACTGACCGACACGTCCTGATCGCTCATTCACTTTCTTCCCAAACCGACCGACACGTGGTGATAGGTGGCCCTCACGCGCAGGGCGACAAAACAATCCTCAATCAAACACCCGGTCCCGCGGATCGATGAAAGCCCAACAGGCCGCTCCGAGGAGAAAAAGGATCCCGAGGCCCAGCAGCGGGGCATTCCAGTCGTTGAACCGGCGCAGCAAATAAATCACCACCGGTGGCCCAAAGACGCTGCCGATCTGCCCGGCGGTATTCATCGCCGCACTGACCACCCCGACGTGCGCCCCACCGATGTCCAGGCATGTGCTCCACGTCGCCCCGAGCGTAAACATCGTCGCCGCGACCGAGAGCGTGATGAGCAGAATCGCGGCCAGCGGATCATGGACAGCGGTTGCGCCGAGCATCGCCAGTCCGGCCACGGTGTTGCCGACCGCGCTCACCCCCGCCCGACCGAACCGCAGACCAAACCGGCGCGACGCCCAATCGGTCGCCTGCCCGCCAAACAAATCTCCCGCCACCGCGAAGATCAGCGGCAGGCCGGAAAAAAAACCGAGCGACATCGCGTCAAAGTGATGCTTCTCCTTCAGGAACGTCGGCAGCCACGTGATGCAGAAATAAAACGCACAGCTGTTCGGAATGTAAGCCAAGCACAGCGGCAGCGTGTTCCGGTGCACCAGCAAACGGCGCCAATAGGGCCAACCCTCGTGGGCCGCGGCAACCGGCAGACGCCCGGCCGTAATCAGCGCCGCCTCCGCCGCGTTCACCGCGGGGTGCTCCGTCGGATCGTCCCGAAAACTCCACCACCAGACCGCCGTCCAGCCCAAGCCCACCGCGCCGAAGATCACAAACACCGCGCGCCAACCAAGCCAATGGTTCAAGGCCAGCGCCAGCATCGGCGTGAGCCCGCCGGCCAGATGCGCGCCGCTGAAAAAAATCCCCTGCACGCGGCCGCGTTGCGCGAGCGGAATCCAACGCGAAAACGTCCGCGCCACACAGGGCCAGGCCCCGGCTTCGCCGACCCCGAACAGAAAACGCGTCACAACCAGCGACGTGAAACTGAACACCGCCGCCGTCGCCATCGTGAACACCGACCACCACAGGACGATCCGCGCCAACACCCGCCGGGTGCCCCGGCGGTCCGCCCACCACGCCGTCGGCACCTCGAAGCCCGCGTACGCCAGCGCAAACGCACTATAAACCCAGCTCATCTGCTCCTTGGAGAGATCGAGGTCGCGCATGATGTCCGGTGCGAGCGTCGCAATACACGCGCGGTCCAAGTAGGTGATCATCGCGAGCCCCAGCATCAGGCCAACGACACGGTGGCGCACACGCGTCGGACGCGCGCCGGAGGACTCGGGGGCGGGGGTAAACATGCGGCGCGGCCGGGCCGCAGCGAAACAGTGGAGCAGCGCACCCCGCCAAGTCGAGGGAGGAGCCACGCGGGCATTCCAAGCCCGTGGAGTTGCGGCCTGACAAACTGCCGGGCCCCGCGCAGCCTTCGCGCGCCCCAGTTATGTCCCGACTGTTACGACTGCTCTGCCTCCTCTTCCTCGCCGCCCTTGGCCGCGCCGCGGCCGCAGTCCCGGACCACGACATCGTGGTTTACGGCGGGACCTCCGCCGGCGTGACCGCCGCGGTTGCTGCGGCCCGGGCGGGCCAACGCGTCGTTCTGATCGAACCAGGCCGGCACATCGGCGGCCTGACCAGTGGCGGGCTCGGCGCCACCGACATCGGCCGGAAAGAGGCGATCGGCGGACTCGCCCGCGAATTCTACCGTCGGGTGAAACAACACTACGCGACCCCTGCCGCCTGGCGCTACGAGCGCCCCGAGGCGTTCCGTAGCCAGCACCACGATCCGGCGGAAGACGTGATGTTCTTTTTCGAGCCACATGTGGCGGAGCAGGTTTTTCACGACCTGCTGCGCGACGCGGGGGTTAGCCTGGTGACGGGCGAGCGGCTCGACCTCAAAGCCGGAGTCGTCACGCGCGACGGCGCCATCACCACGCTCGTGACGGAGTCGGGCCGGCGATTTTCCGGCCGCGTGTTCATCGACGCCACCTACGAGGGTGACGTCATGGCTGGCGCCGGCGTGGCCTACCGCGTGGGGCGGGAGGCGAAAGCCGAGTTCGGCGAGACCCGAAACGGCAACCAGCCGCACCTGCTGCGGGGCCGCGCCGTGCCCTCCCCGCACGATTTCCGCCGCGCCGTCGATCCGTACCGCCGTCCGGGCGATCCGGCGAGCGGGCTCGTCTTCGGCGTGCAGGAGGGCGGCGCCGGCACCGAAGGCGCGGGCGACGACCGCGTGCAGGCGTATTGTTACCGGCTCTGTCTGACGAACGTGCCGGAAAACCGCGTGCCGTTCGCGGCGCCCGCCGACTACGATCCCGCGAAATATGAACTCGTGGCGCGCTACCTGAACGCTTCGACCATGCTCCCCGAGTATCCGCAGGGGGGGCCGATTGAACACCCCGTGCTGGGCAACAACCTGCTGCAGCAGCCGCCGGGCGTGATCATGCCCAACCGCAAGAGCGATTCCAACAACAAGGACCCGGTCGGCTTCAACCTCGTGGCCGGCAACTACGCGTACCCGGATGGCGACTACGCGACCCGTGAGCGCATCATCCGCGAGCACATCAGTTGGCAACAGGGCCTGATCTGGTTCTTGGCGACCGACCCCCGGGTGCCGGCGCCCTACCGGGAACCGCTGCAAACGTGGGGCCTGGCGAAAGACGAATTCACCGACACCGGCCATTGGCCGCATCAGCTCTACGTGCGCGAGGCCCGGCGAATGACCGGAACCTACGTCATGACGGAGCGCGACTGCGACGCGACGAGGTCAGCGCCCCATTCGATCGGCCTCGGCGCCTATGCCATGGATTCCCACAACGTGCGCCGTTACGTTGACGAACATGGCCATGTTCGCACCGAGGGCACCATCGGCCTCGGGGTCAAACAGCCCTACCCGATCCCTTACCCCGCCATCACCCCGCGCCGGGAACAGTGCACCAATCTGCTCGTGCCGGTGTGCCTGTCCGCGACCCATGTGGCCTACGGCTCGATCCGGATGGAACCCGTCTTCATGATCCTCGGCCATTCAGCCGGTATCGCCGCCGCCATCGCGCTCGAGCAAGACGCGGCCGTGCAGGACATCGATTTGGCGACACTGCGCACGCGCCTGCTGGCGGAACACCAGGTTCTGGACCGGCTGACACCACGAAAAAGCCCGCCCTGACGGCAACGCGGCATCCCTTTAGCCGCGTTTGCGCCCACACCGAAAACGTGACCGTCCGTATCCCCCCGCGGGACCACGTGATCGCTTCGCGCCAACGTGGCTACGCGTTCCGTCCAATCAAGGCTCGCCGGTCACCCGCGGGCGACCGGCCGCTGATATTACCAGCGCGGCTTCGGTACGACCCGACCCTTGGCATTTTCAATGCCGATATGGCCGGGCGGGATCGCGACCACGCGACCGTCGGGGCCCTCCAAACTGCCGCAACCGGTGGCAATCGCCACCACCCGGCCGTCCCGGCCCTGGGCGGCGACAAAACCGGCCGGAATCACGACCCGTTTGCCGTCACGACCGCGCACGCCACCCGGTTCACCCGGAGGCACCGCCGGATAGCGACGTTTGGTTTTCTCGACCGGAACAGGAGCAGGCATGGTTGGCATTACTTGGCCACCGTCGCATGCAACGGCCGGCGAAAGCGATAATGTTCCCGCTCCATGCGTTCACGAAACTCGATCTCGGCGGGAGTCTCGCGCGGCGGCAGCTCATAGCTGATCTTGCGCTCGATGATCTCGCGCAAGGCGATGTCCTCGGGCAAAAGCTTCTCCAGCGACTCGATTAACGCGCGATTCCCGCGCTTGAGCTGCTTGACGCGGCGGGAGACCACGTTGACCAAGATGTTGGGGTCGTCGATGACGAGCAGGGCGGCCTGCAGATAATCGTCCCTCATAGGGAGGCGCCGGCGGGCGGTTGGCCGACGGTGAGCGAAGCGGAGCGAAGTGATTTCATGGGATGGTGCTGAAACGGACGGTCATTCTAGTTCCGGTCGGCTCCGGACACGAAGCATATCGCCGATCCCTCGGCGCCACTCGGCCAACGCGCTCCCCCGCCACCCGCTTACGGCGGTTTCAGAAATGGCGTAGCCGGGTTGGCGCGTAACGCCAACGGGGTCCTCAGGCGCGGCCACGTTTTCGCCTTCGGCTCAAACGGCGGCTACGCCAACGCCTGATCGGCCCCGGGCCGAAGGGAGTCGACGGCCGAAGCGCTCGTCTCGGCCGGACGCCGTTTTTTGAGTTCGATCACGCCCGGGACCTTGCGTTTGCGGTACGCGTCATAGTCCGGGACAAGCCGGTCGTATTCCTTGTCCATGAGCGGCGAGGAAATCACAAAATCCGCCGTCGCCCGGTCGCAGGCCGTGGGGATGTTCCAGACCACCGCCATACGCAGGAGCGCCTTCACATCGGGGTCGTGCGGCTGCTGTTCGAGCGGGTCCCAGAAGAAAATGAGAAAATCGATCTCCCCGTCGACGATCCGCGCCCCGATCTGCTGGTCGCCGCCGAGCGGACCGCTCTGGAGCTTGATGAGGTTGAAGCCGAGTTCCCGCTCCAGCATCGCCCCCGTCGTGCCCGTTGCGTAGATCGTATGTTTGGCGAGGAGGTCGCGGTTGTACTTCGCCCACTCCAGCAGGTCGCGCTTCATGTTGTCGTGCGCGACGAGCGCGATCTTCTTCATCAGACCCATCGGGATTTTCTTCGTGGTCATGGCGGATTGAGGCGCGCCGAGATCAGCGCGCCGCCCAGCCTCGATAAAACCCGGCGCCGGCACAAGCCGGCGGCGTCAGAAGCGCACGCCGACGGACGCGATGAACGACCGCGGTTCCCCATACTGGAACGTGCCGTTCAGGTAGTGCTTGTCGGCCAGGTTGCGCACGTTGAGCCGGAAATCGAGCGGCCGGCCGCCGACCTTGGCCACGTAGCCGACCATGGCGTCAATGAGCCCGACGGTGTCGCTCTTGATCGGTACGGTCCAACTCGGGTGCTCGTAGGTTTCTCCGAGCACCGTGACGCCGCCGCCGACATAGGCGCCCCGCAGCGCGCCGGTCGCAAACGTGTATTTATTCCAGACGTTCACCGTAAAACGCGGCACCGACTCGAGGTGGGAGCCGATCTCGCGCGGCTCGGCGGGATTCGTGATTTCATTCTTCTGGAAAAAGTAGCTCGCGCTCAGCAGTGCCTGATAATTCGTGCGCGGGGTCCACACCCACTCCGTCTCCACGCCCCGCGTCCGCGTTTGACCCGCAGCGATGCGCACCGTCCCACCGGGCAACTGGTAAAGCACCTGATTCGAAGTATCGATGTCGAGGCGTGACGACTCCTGGCTGGCAAAGTAACTCACGGTGCCGAGCAACGTGCCGCGACCGAGATCGAACTTGGCGCCGGATTCCCAACCGCGACCAAGGAGATCGGCGGCGAGGAACTGCACCGGCATGACCGCCGGCGGCCGATAGGTCGGCGACGTCGGGTCGCCCTGCGTGGCGCGGATGGCCGCAAGATCGGCGGACTGCTGCCGCTGCGGGACAAACGTCTGGCTGTAGCTGCCGTAGAGCGAAAACTCCGGCGTCACCCGCACGAGGGCGGCCAATTGCGGCAGAATCTTGCTGGTCTTGAAGTCTTCGTCACGGCCGTCGCGATTGTCGTCGATCGGACGATGGTTGGTGATGGCGCGACCGCCCACCAGCGTACGGAGGTGATCGCCGAAAAAGGAGGACTGCAGCACGCCGTAGATCGCGTTTGAGTGCCCGCCGCCCTTGCGGGTAACCCCGGGCTCATTGTAGGTGGCGCCGTACTGATCGCGCATCAGCTGCAGCAGGCTCGGAAAGGGCCCGGACTTCGGGTCGTAGGTGTACACGCGCGACGTGGCGACGGTGATCGGGCTGATGACATCCTTGCCGCCGTCATGCTGAAAGCCGATGAGCAGGTCGTGCTTGCCGGTCGAGCCCAGGTCGAGCTTGTAGGCGGTTTCAAGCCGGGCCGAGAAGATCAGGCCACCGGGTTTGTAGTCGGAGATGGAGCTCCGCAGACGCTGACCGGCGACCGGCCTCAGGCCGTTGAACTCCCGACGCATGCGGTCGCTGTCGACCTGTTGGAAAACACCGTGGATCGCCAGATCCGGCGCCGCGATCCACTCACCGTCAAAACCCGTGGTCTTGTTGTGGTAATTGTCGCGACCGTCGGGTCCGTTGTAGTTGAAGGCGTCGTTCGGGAAGAAGTCGCGCGAGTAGATCCCGGGGTACGGCGCAACGTTCGCACCGAGCGTGCGCGCGATGAACGAGTCGACCGTCTCCGGCGCCGTGCGACCGGGGTTGATCGACTGGCCCGCCGCGTCGCGGACCGCGCCGTTCTCCAGCTGCGGATAACTCGCCGGCCGCGCCAAGCCGAGCCGGTCGAAAAGCTGGATCGCCTCGCGGTCACGCTGCTGAAACAGCGGGTGGCTGACCACCGTGTGCGGCCGCCGCCCCGCCTCACGGTCGAGGTTGCTGTAGCGCACCGTGAAACTCAACGCCGAGGTCGGCCGCCAGGTGAGTCCGCCCGAATAGAAATTCTCCCGCGTGAACATGTAGTCGATCTCACTCTGTTCATCGGTGCGCCCGTACACGAAACTGTAGGCCAGCTGGTCCTTCAGGATCGGCGCCGAGGTTTTGAAGACGACCCGCTTGCGGTCAAACGTACCGTAACTGGTGTCGAGGGAGTGTCGCGGCGTGAAACTCGGGCGCTGCGTGATCAGGTTGACCGTACCGCCGGCGTTCGAAATGCCCGCGAAAACCGCATTCGGCCCCTTCACCACCTCGACACGCTCAACGTCATAAAGGGTGAGGCCGGCCCCGGCAGGCAGGCCGTTCACGAACTGGGGACCGGTGTAGCCGCGAATCAGAATCTGATATTCGTCCTTCACCTGCAGTGCGACCGAACTCGCCCCGCGCAACACATCCACCAACTGGTTGCCGGCCTGGTCGTCGATCAGGGACTGGGAAATAATGCTGATATTGAGCGGGGTATCCTTGATCAGGCCGGCCGTGCCGGTGCCGGTGACTGCCGCCGCGGCCAGGTAACCGTGATCCTGCGCACTCGTAACCTCAAAGGGACTCATCCGGATGGTCTTCGGGGCCGCGGAACCGTCGGCCGCCACGGCCCGCGCAGTCAGGGCCAACATCGCCGCCATCACATACGAGATCAAGCGGGCGTGGGGTAATTGGTACGTAGACGTAGCATTCATGGGACTGCCTGATTAGGCGGATAAAATTCCGATCGCGAGGAGAATTTGCGGGACCGCCGCCGGAGGCAGGGTTTCGGGTTCCGTTTCCCGCACCGTAGGCCAGCGCGCTTGCGCGCGCCGTTCGGCG
>CAIJFT010000156.1 GCA_903820035.1 uncultured Opitutia bacterium | reverse complement strand
CTCGCGCGAGTCGTCGGACCTGCAGCGCAGCGCGTTCGCGAACATCCGCCGCGATTTCGACGTCTACCGCCTGCCCGTGTCGTTGAAGGCCGGCCTGGATGTCCGCGAGTCGATGCGCGACATCCGCGGCGGCACCGTGCCGTACACGCACCGCGGCAAGGACAACCGCGCCTCGTCGACGCCGGCGGATCCGCTCGGGACCGACGATGGCGCGGCGTTTCTCCTCGATGAGGTGTTTTCCCAGCGCTACGGCCCCTGGGGCTTCCCCCAGATCCAGTGGCTGAGCAACTACAAGTACTGGGAGTACTACAAGGCGAACCCCGGCAGTTTCACCATCGACGACAATGCCGCCTACCGCAATGCGGTGAACCTCTCAAAGCGCGCCGCCGAGGTCATTTCGTCCGCCTACGTCCGCGGCGACCTCGCCTTCTTCGACCGCCGGCTGAAGCTGGTCGGTGGTGTCCGTGCCGAGCAGACCAACGTGACGGCTCAGGGCCCGCTCACGGATCCGACCGGAAACTACAAGCGCGACGCCAGCGGCGACGTCATCCCGCAGCGCGACGCCAACGGTAACATCATCTTCACCGGCACCGGCGTGAACCGCATCCCGGCGCCGACGCTGATCGAGCCCGCGACGATCAACGGCGTTTCCAACGCGCTCGCGGTTTCGCGTCGGACGCTGCTCGACCGCGGGCAGAACGTCCGCAAGGAGTACCTGCGCTGGTTCCCGAACATCAACGCGAGCTATAATCTCCGCGAGAACCTCGTCGGCCGCGTTTCCTGGTACTCCTCCCTCGGCCGGCCGGACTTCAACCAGTATGCGGGCGGCCTGACGCTGCCCGACACCGAGTTGCCGCCGAACTCCAACAGCAACCGCATTTCGGTGAACAACGCGGGCATCAAGGCGTGGAGCGCCAAGACGACGAAGGTGCGCTTGGAGTATTACTTCGAGCGGGTGGGGCAGATTTCGATCGGCGCCTTCCGGCGCGACTTTGAGAATTTCTTCGGCGGCGTGATTCGCCAGGCGACGCCCGAGTTTCTCGACCTCTACAACCTCGATCCCGACGTCTACGGCGAATATGCGGTGTCGACGAACACCAACCTCGACACTCGCGTGCGGATGGAAGGCGTGGAGTTCGACTACAAGCAGGCGCTGACTTTCCTGCCGCACTGGGCGCGCGGCGTGCAGGTGTTTGCGAACGCGAGCGCGACCCGGGCGAGCGGCGAGGGAGCGGCGAATTTCGCCGGCTACATCCCCCGCATCTACAATTGGGGGGTCAGCCTCTCGCGGCCGAAGTACAACCTGCGGGCGAATTGGAACTACCGTGGCCGGCAGCGGCGCGGCCTGATCGGCACTGGCCGCAGCATCGAGGCGAACACCTACGACTGGGGTAGCAAGCGCCTCTACATCGACCTCAGCGCCGAGTACAATCTCTCGAAGCGCATCACCGTCTTTGGTAGCCTGCGCAACCTCAACGACGCCACGGAGGACGTGGAGCGCGCCGGCCCGAACACGCCGCCCCATGCGCAGTTCCGGGCGCGCGAGGACTTCGGCTCGCTCTGGACCTTCGGCCTCAAGGGCACGTTCTAGAGCGGATGGAGCATTTCAGCCGCCGCGTTTAAGCCGAAGGGGAAAACGCGGCGACGCCCGTGGGTCGCGTGGCCGTCTTTCCATGCGCTCAACCGATTCACGCGAAGTGCGCCGGGCGGGAAACGACCCGCTCCGACTTCGCGTGAACCGGATTGGGGTGTAGCCTTCCGGTTCTCCGGTGTGCCCTTCGCCCGGCGGCGGGGCCTACAGCAGATGCCCGAGCTTCTGCTTCTTGGTTTTCAGG
>CAIJFT010000155.1 GCA_903820035.1 uncultured Opitutia bacterium | reverse complement strand
TTCGATGAAGACCGGAGCGGATGGCCGTTGGAAGGTGTTTCTTGAGACCCCCGCCTTCAGCACCGGACATTCCCTGCAGGTCAGAGGAAAGAATGTCATCACAATAGAGATCGTCGCCATCGGCGAAGTGTGGCTCTGCGCCGGACAGTCGAATCTCGGCTGGGCGTTGAAAAATTGTTTTGGCGGCGAGCAAGAAGCGGCGGCGGCCAACCTCCCTAATTACCGCATCTTCAAGTCCCAGCGGGAGCATTGGCATGAACCCCTGGAAGAATCCCGCGACCGGCTCGCACAGTGGAAACCTTGCGGCCCGGAGTCCGCCGCCGAAACGTCCGCCGTCGCCTACTATTTTGGCAAGACGCTTCATGTCGAACTCGGCATTCCGTTGGGAATTATTCAGCAGGCCTATGCCGGAACACCGATCGAGAGCTGGATGCCGTGGGAGATTCAGCAGAGCGACCCGCGCGCCCAGGAACTGAGGAAGCAATATGACGAAACCGCCGGTCGAAGAGCCGGCAAGCAGAACATCACCAAGTCACAGGCCTTGGAGAACTACAGCAAGGAACTCGCCGCGTATAACGCCAAGGTCGACGCGGGCGAAAACATGAAGAGCGGCGACCGGACCATGCCCCCTCCCTTTATTGCCCGTCCGGCAAACCTCGGGAATCAGTATCCAGCACATATTTTCAATGCGATGATCTATCCCGTCCGGCCGTATGGTATCCGTGGCGCCATCTGGTATCAGGGCGAGCGCAACGCCAAGGATGTGCCGCAGGCTTTTCACTACCGGGAACAATTGGCCCTGCTGGTCGGTTATTACCGCTCATCGTGGCATGAGCTTTCCGGCGGAAATGTCGCCAGGGATTTCCCCTTCTACTTCACCCAGCTCCCTTCCTGGGCTGCCCCGCAGACTGAACCCGCCGAGGGTTTGACGGCCCCCTGGGCGGTGAACCGCGAAATGATGCGACTGGTCGCGGAGGAAGTTCCCAATACCGGCATCGCCGTCGCGATCGACACGGGTGATTCCGTGGCCCTGCATCCCAAGAACAAGCAACCCGTCGGCCTCCGGCACGCCTATCTCGCGCTCGAACGGACCTACGGGAAGATCGCCGTGGGTTCGGGCCCGCGCTACAAGCAGCAGTCGATCCGAGGCGACAAAATCATTCTGGAGTTCGACGCCATCGGGCGCGGCCTGATGGCCGCCAAGCCAGGTCCCTTGAACAGTTTTGCGATCGCGGGCGCAGACCGCGTGTGGCACTGGGCCGAAGCCGAAATCAAGGGCAACACCGTGGGGCTCTCGTCCCAGGCGGTGACGCAGCCGGTGGCCGTCCGTTATGCTTGGGCGATGAATCCGTCGCAGCGCAATCTCCTCTACAACCGCGAAGGATTTCCGGCGTCGCCCTTCCGGACGGACAATTGGCCGCTCTTCGACCCCAAGGCCGAGATCGTGACGGTCGACAAGCCCGAGCAGGAAAACGAGAAATCCGGGGTGGATTGGGAGCGACCTGCCATGAAACCATGATGGAATAACCTCAGGCTGAATAACACATGACTACACCTTTTATCCGATTTCCCCTGGCGGTGCTGCTTCTTCTGAGTGGCGCATGCGCGCTTCAAGCGCAGGAAAGCAACGGCCTGGCCCCCGAGATCGCCGACCTGAATGCCGCCGCCGTTTCCTATGCGTTGGAGGCGAAACTGCCCGACCTCCCGCAGGCCTACCTCAGCGTGGCCCCGAAGGACCTGCGCGACGGGACCGCGGTCGGCGTGCTTGGCGTCGATGGCGGCGACAAAGACGCCGTTTTGAAATTCGCCCGGGAGATCGAGGCCGGCGAGCACGGCGAGATCGACAGCCTGCTCATCGCGCACCACGGCAAGCTGCTCTTTGAATCCTACTACCGGCGCGGGCGGATCAATTACCCGCACTACCAGATGTCCATCACGAAGTCCTACACGGCGATGGCGATCGGCCGGGCGATTCAGCTGGGATATCTCACGATGGCTGATCTCGAACAGCCCGTCGTCGGCTTCTTGAAAAACCTCAATCCGACCAAGTTCGTCGCAGGCGCCGCGGCCATCACGCTGGCCGAGGCAATGAACATGCATTCGGGCATTCGCCTCGACGAGGCCAAGGCCGCCCAATTGCTCAAAGATCCCGCCGCGCTAAAGGGGCAGGGGCAGATTCAAGCCTACCTTGAACACAGCGCGCCCATCCCGCAGCCGCCGCGCGAGTACAAATATCAGGCGTCCGACCCCGCCATGACCGTGCAGGTGCTGGACGCCGTCGTTCCGGGTGGCGCCCGGAAATTCATCGAAAGAGAACTGTTAGGCAGGATGGGCATCACGAACTTCAACTGGGAGACGGATGTCAGCGGGCTTCCCAAGTCGGCGGCGGGGAGCGGCGTTCGTTCCCGCGACATGCTCAAGTGGGGAATGCTTGTGCTCAACGACGGCAGGTGGAACGGCGGGGAACTCATCCCAAAGGCATTCGTCGAAAAGGCGACCGCCCGCATCTACACGAACAAACAAGGCGCCTCCTACGGTTTCTTCTGGTGGCGGCAGGATGTGGAGGCCGGAGGAAGAACCTACGACCAGAAATCCGGACGCGGCGCCGGCGGGCAGTTCATCCAGATCTATCCCGAGCTGGACTTGATCATCGTGATCACGGCGCACCAGCAAGGCATGGGCAAGATGCTCACTACGACCCCCAATCGTATCATCCCGATGTTCGTGGCGAAATGAGCGAGGGGACGACCGAAAGAGCTGCCGGCGCCATGCACCACCAATCACTTCCAGCCGGCATTGCCAGCAAGAGGCTTGGGCGGTTTGCTGCCTTGATCGCTCTTGTCATTCCGCACATCCACGCCGCCGCCGCGACCGCCAAGGCGCTGACACCAAGGCCCAACGTCCTGTTCGTCATCCTCGAAGATTGGGGCCCGTTCCTAGGCTGTTATGGAGAGAAAGTGATGCATACTCGTTTACCTACAAGCCAACCGTCTGTCAGGCCCCGCAGCGGATCTTGATCACGCTTGCACAAGAACATTGATCGTTGGTTGGCTGCTCCGGAAGATTCACGTTCGTGGCCGAAGTGGCGCGAATTCAACTGAAGACTCTCGAAAGACCTCGCCGACAGCTTCAACAGTTCCCATGACCAAAGGGCACGATCCCGGTGGATTTCAGCGGGATTGCCCTCTGAAAACAGGTATTAGCGCCACTTGGGTTCGCGTTGAAATCGCGTCTCCTCCGCCAATTTACTCGGGGCAAACGTCGGGACCGATGCGAGAATCTTGCGCAATTACGCCTTGGCAGCCGCCCGGCGTAAACGGTCATTTATCGCGGCAGCCATCCCCTCTTTCCCGGGGGCACATTCGAAGTTCAAACGGGCGTAGCCCGCCACGTCCAGCCGCCTCAGCATCGCAAACAGTCCTCGCGCAACCCGCTCAAGATCCCCCTGCCTGTCCATCCAATAGATATTCTTGCCCGAAACCCGACTCGGCTTGGCAAGGAAAACCCAAGCTTGATTCTGCGCGCCGCTCAGCACCGACGACTTATCCAAAACCGCATGCAAGATAACCGACGTCCGAGGACTGTAGTGCCTCGTTAGCATACCCGGTGCGACCTGCGCTTGGGCGTACCGACCCGCCGACCGACGCTCTCGCACCGGAACCTTCAAAACCTGCTCGATCTGACTCCGTGTGATAGCTCCTGGGCGGAGAATCCGCGGCCGCTTCGCGTCACGAAGGTCAACGATGGTCGACTCAAGCCCTATGGCGCAGGAACCACCATTGAGGATATGTTGGATCCTCAGACCCAATCCGGACCTCACGTGCTCAGCCGTAGTCGGACTAACATAACCAAATGGATTGGCGCTTGGGGCGGCTAGCGGGACGCCAGACAAGCGCAACAACCGACGAAAGAGCGGATGGGCCGGCGACCTGAGCGCGACACTGTTTCGGCCCGCAGAAACGACGCTGGGGATCATGGTCCGCTTGCGCAGAACGATCGTCAACGGACCGGGCCAGAATTTTCGCGCCAACAATCGGGCACTTGAATTCCCGTAGGCATATCGATCTAGGTCGTCCAAGCCGAGCACGTGCACGATTAACGGGTCCGTAGCCGGTCTGAGCTTCGCACGGAATATCTTGCGGCACGCTTTAGGATCAAGGGCATTTCCCGCTAAGCCATACACCGTCTCAGTGGGAGCAGCGACAATCCCACCGGATCGCAGGACCTTCGCCAACCGGGAGAGATTGACGGGGGATCCGGAAAAAACACGTGCGACCAATTTCGACATCATCTGAAACCGCAGAAAGCCTAAAATCACGAGCCGGAGCCAGAATGAAAATCTGCGGAACGGGCGAATCCCAACGCGCGCTCGTACAGTACCAGCGCCACACCACCCACGCCCTGACCAACAAAAAGGCTGCAGGCAGAATGCGTGCAGCCTTTTTGTCCGGGAAATGAAAGAGACTTACGGATCGGCGTCGTAAATTTCAACCAGCACCGTACCAGCTGAGGAACCCACACCGGACACTTGAACGGTGTACGAACCAGGGGGAAGCTGCAGGACCGTCGCGGCGTCCTTTCCGTTCGCCGCCAGAGGGAAGGCGCCCACTGCTGAACTGACTGATGCCACCTGCGAAGCTACCGCGCGCTCCGTCCAGTCATTATTACTGGAGATCAACGTTCCCTCCGCAAAAACCTCGATCTTTGGATCGGCAATCACACCGGTGAGACCGAACAAAGCAAGCGTAGGACCAACCGCCCGAATTAACACTCGCTTACGCACATCCCCGGCAATCACAAATCCCGCGATGAGCGTATCACCAGCAGCAATTTGACCACGGGTGGAAATATTGCTGATGCGGGCCGTGACGCTACTCGATGTATCCGTATCGTAGATCTCGACCAGCGCGGAACCGGGGATCGCAGTTCCCCCTCCAACCACGGCAGTATACGTTCCGGGTGCGGCGGAAAGCTGAACCGCCGCATCCTTACTACCGGGAGTCAAAGCGAATGCACCAACCTGGGTAGCAAGTGAAGCCAGGGTAGCAGAATTTCCCCAGTCGTTGTTGAAAGCCAACAATGCCGAGGTCCGCGAGAGCACGCTAAGGTCCGGGTCCCCGAGAGCATTGGTAACGCCAAAATTCGCCAAGGAAGGACCGGCCGCCCGGAGCAAAAGCGGCTTGGTTCCCGAACCCACAATTACGAATCCGGCAACCAAAGTCCGATCACCGCTTCCGGCGAGGGTCCGCGTCGAAATATTACTCAGTCGACTCGCTTGCGGACGCAGCAGGAAATTCCCGGAAACGGACCCGGTGACCGTGCCGCTGACTATAGAAACACTAGTTGCTACAGTCCCTGAAAAGCGCCCCCCCGTTGCAGCGGAATAACTGAAAACCCCCGAGGTCCCAAGGATGCTGCCTCCGGCTTCACGACTGCTCCCATTGGCTGCAAGAATCGTGAGCGAGCCATCGCCACCCACGATGGCCACTAGGCGCGAATTCGGAACGCCAGTAAGCGATCCACTGACCATCAATGGGGTAAATGAACCTGCCACTGACGTCACCGGACCAATGAACGTCTTACCACTCATCGTTCCAGATACGCCCGTCGCTGACGCCTGACCATTCAACACTAACAGATTTTCTGAATCGCGAAGAGTAAACGTACCATCAGAATTGACTGGGATATCTGTCCAAAAATAAGTGCGCCCAACAGGAAACGTCGAGTAGCCGATAAAGGTGCCCCTGTTAGTGCGGCTAACCGAAAAGGCAAAGCGCCCATTTTCCGAGACGGAACCGTAGTCACCTCGGTATACAGTGTACGCGAAAGTAGTCTGACTTGCACCAGTGCTTGCCGGCGGATCAACATTCACCGTAACACTCGCAGAGTCAGCTACTGCTCCTGCGTTGTCGGTAACCCTAGCGGATAATTCGAAAGCCCCTGAACTAGAGGGGGTCCAGCTAAGCTGGTACGGGCTCTTCGTAACAGAACCAACAATCGAGCCATTCACGAAGAACTCGACGAGCTCAACCGTACCATCTGGATCAGTCGGCACTGTCGTAATAACAGTTGCCGAGTTCATCACAATCCCTGTCGTAGCAATCGGAGCGGTAATTTCGATTCGTGGCGCCTGATTGGCCACAACATTCACCGCAACCTCGGAGGAGGTAACGCTCAGGTTGGTTACCTCGGTAACACGAACCGACAAGCGATGGGTTCCAATTGCCACGTTACTCTTCCAATAAAATACAAACGGCTCTGCCAGCACAGGAACGAGGGTCGTTGAACCCGCGGATCCGGATGCTCCAGCTACCACCTTAGGGAGTGAATCGCTGACGACCCCATCAACCAGAAATTCGATCGTCTTGAGTGATGCCACGCCACCGTCCGGCCCCGCAGCACGAACCGTAACCGGCAGTACTGAGCCTTGGCTAACACTGAGACCACTCCGGTCAGGATCTGAAATACTTGCAGTCGGAAATGCACCAGTAACGTTCAATACGATTGGGGTTGATGAAACAGCATTACTCTTATCGTCGTAACCGATTGCTACGTATTGATACCTGCCCGGCACCAGAGGAGTCCAAGTGGAAGTAAACGGGAAGCTCTGGGAGGTAGTCAGCAAAATACCATTCAGATAAAACTCCACGTTGCGAATGAAGCCATCAGGAGCGACCGCATCTGCGACCACTTTAACCGCTGTTCCAGCGGCTACATTGCCGCCATTTGGTGGATTAACAATCCTCACAACGGGTGGAGTCCCGATCGGTGTAACCATCGAAATTCTTCGTGTGGCCGACCCATTCGGAGAAATCTGGTTGCCGTTGTTGTCAAATCCCCGCGCCTCAACTACATGACTCGAAGGCGATGATGCCGGAGTATAAATATAGGAATAGGGATAGGTCGAATCAGAGCCGACCAAGACATCATCGACATAAAACTCCATACGCTGCACAAACGCATTGGGTCCAGATGGTGCAGGTGTCGCAGTCGCCTGCAGCACGACCGATGAACCAATTGGGACGATGGAATTATCAGCCGGAGCAATAATAGCCGTACCCGTCGCAAAGTAACGCGTAGCCAGAGTAGTAACGGTGTGCGCACCGTCGGAAGCAACGACAGTGAGCAGATAGGCCCCAGGTTGCACCGGAGCCCAAGAGATTACGCCAGGACCACCTCCGGGTGGCTGAAGGTTGACTGAGCTACCTAGCGCAACTCCGTTGACAAAGAAATTGTAAGTAAATCCGCCAGCCGGAAACGTCCCGAATGCCTGTGCAGTTATGTTAATCGGGGAATTAACCGGACCAAACGACTCATTTTGAAAAGGCTGCACAAAATTGGTGCCCAAGCTGACAACCGATCCGGTTGCCGGTGTGCCGACGACAGTAGACCCGTCCGCAGTGGTCCGGGCACCCGGAGAAGTAAAAGCGAGCGCCGGCAAGCTCGTGTAACCCGAACCGCCTTCGACAATATTAAGCTTTGATACAGCGCCATCATTTACCTCGGCAAGCAATACGGCTCCTGAACCTCCACCACCAGAAACGGTCACAATCGGAGCGGAAGTGTATCCCGATCCCCCTGAGCGCAGGGAGACTTGAATTATGGCACCCACGTCCCCAGCGACGCTGATTTTGGTAATATCTGCAGCAATCACGGGCTCACTCTGAGCCCAAGTGGAAAACGGCAGAAAAAGACCAAGGGCAGCACCTAAGCTCGAAAGTCGCGGAAATATTTTCATAAGCGGTCCCTTTTTACGAAGGATTGGACGGCTAATTAACGGCTTCATTGAGTACCTTTGGAAGCAGAAGGCAGGAAAGGATCAGTTCCGTCCCGATGCCCGGGCAAATCCTCGCGGCGCATCTCCAATCCACGGACACGTTCGGAATTGAATACCTGCTCAACGGTCGCTCCTTCAGCGCTGATTGTCTTCGCCGTGATAAATATAATCAAATTAGTGGTCTCAACATTCTTGTTATCGGACCGAAACAAGCGACCGAGGACAGGAAGTGAACCAAGAATTGGAACCTTGGTCTGTCCATTCGTCGAGGCTTGTTGCATGAGCCCCCCGATTCCCATGGTGAATCCGTCACGGAGCGACACCGTCGTATTTGCCTTTCTCGACTCGACGATCGGAATTGCAGCGCCGTTGAAATTCGCATCACGGTTCGTCTGACTCACCTCAGGTTCAACGGTAAGCTTGATGTAACCCCGCGCATTAACCTGAGGAGTGACTTTGAGGATCACACCGATCGGCTTGTAGGTAAAGCCACTTACCTCGTACACGCCCCGCTCCTGATTGTACGTGTAGCTCGGGATCGGCCTTTCCTGACCAACATTGATCACCGCTTGCGTGTTATTAAGAGTAACCACCGTCGGATTTGAAACAACCTTGGTCTTTTGCAGTGATTGCAGCGCACTGAGCACGATATTAAAATCCGTCGCTGAGAATACCGCGTTGAGCGACCGCGCAGTACCGTCGGAATTCAATAACGAGCTGAGATTATTGAATACACTGTTTACGCCATTCGCCATTTGATTGTCCGTCCCGCTCGTCCCCGTCGTCGTCGAACCATTGATACCCGTCGTTGCGGCCCCGTTGGTCAAAGAGCCAGTATTTCCCGGGGCTGAGGTCGAGGTGAGAACGCCGTTACTAGACGCCACACTCCCCGAGTTGGTTGACCCGTTCGCTTGGCCGTTGGTCGTGGTGGTCGTAAGACCGTTCGTCGTCGCCACGGTATTAATGCTGGACGTGGTATTCGTACCAACCTGCGACGTGCCGGTTGTATTGTTAAAACCGCCGGTCGCCTGTTGATCACGGGTCCTGGTTAGATTCCCCCCCAATTTCCCCGCCGTGAGCTGGTAATTGGCGAGCGACGACCAATTGACGCCGATATTTTTGACATCACTATCGCTTACCTCGACGAACTTTGACTCAATCATCACCTGATCCGTAGCCCGATCCAATTGCTCAATAATCGGCTTAATCCGGTTCATCTTCGAGGGACGCTCTGTAATCACCAAGCTATTGCTCCGAACGTCGACTACTATCTTGCCGCCCGTGGCGGCATCAACCAAAGAGGTGATGGTCGGAAGTATATCTGACGCTTTGGCGTAATTTATCAGAAAAACATTGGTCGAAAGCGGCTCTTGATTGAGGCTATCATTACTGACAATCTTGATAATATTGCCGTCTTCAATATAGTTATAGTTTACCGGCGTCAGAACACTCTGAAATATCTGCCGCCACGTAACATCACGCAGCTTGATCGTCGTTTTCCCCTGCAGGGTGTCGGGCATTACGAGGTTAAGCTCAAACAAGTCGGAGACATTCCGAAGGATGTTACGAATATCCTCATCAGGGAAGTCCACCGACAACGTATCCCGACCCGACGCATCCCTTGATTTAATCGCCGAACTGGCAGCTCCCGCCGCCTCATCATTTTTGTTCGGCGCGACGGCAGAAGCGGCGACGATGACCACCGCTGGGGCGGTTTCGGCATTCGCTGCGCTCTTAGCCGGCGGCTGCGCCATCACGCGGACTGCAGGTAAAAGCGCCAACAGGGCAAGAACAGTGGGTGGTAGCGTGCGAGTGTTCATATTATCGAACAGGTTTAATGGGCCGAATGACTTCCTCGCTGCGATAGCGCAACGTGAACGTGGTACGATCTATAGCTACGAGTTCCAGCTCGTAGTCTTGGTTATTATACGTGGCGGTGAAGCGAGTCCCCACCTCGAAAGGCCTGTTGCTGATTACCAAACGCGGAGCCCCCCGCAGCATAATCACGCCAGTCGGCGATATCTGTGCCGCAAGTTTATCCAGCACTTCCCGATCTCCTGAAGGCGCATACCGCTGCACTCCGGGACCAGTCGTTATCCGCTTGACCTCTGCCGGACCTGCCAGCGCACCGGTGGCGGGAAAGTCCGAGGGGTCAGGCTTGTCGAAATCAACCGGACTGAACGGAGAGGGCATATCAGCTGGGACCGGGGGCGGTGGACGTCTCTGCCAAAGTTTTTCGGCATTGGTCACACTCAGCTGACGAACCTGAGGAGGCTGTAAATCTGCACTATTCCGAGCTGCCGATAATTCAATTGGAGCGATGCTTAAAATGAAAATCGCAACCGAGAAAAATTGACCGTTTGTATTCATTGCTGCCCCAGGAGTTCGAGATTCAACGAAACGGTGATGATTGGGTTGCGAGATGACGGATTGCCAACGAACGAAGAGGTAAGCACACGGCAATAATGCGAGCCGTTCTCCAAATGACGGAGAAAATCCAGTATTTGCGGCAGCGTACCTTGTGCACCGATGGAGAAGCCCACTGGTGAAAAGGTGCCCTTGGACGCGCGCGCTGCGACCGCCCCACCAGTCACTGCGCCAATAGCCGAAAAGGTGGACTGCCGGAGATCGGTGATCTTTACCCCGGTTAATTTTTCCAGAGTATAGAAATACTGAGTATTAGTTCCTAGTTCGCTCGGCCTGATAAGCCGCGATTCAATTTCCTTCACCGATGTGTTCAGCGCGTCTGACTGCTCGGTAAGTTGAACCGAGTATTTTATATTGAGCGCAACACGATCCCGGTCGGCCGTCCGCAGCGCCATTTCTGCCTCAGCGCCAGGGATCTCCTCGTCCCGCACATACAACGTAACGGCGAACGCCACGCTAAGCGCTCCACATAAAAAACCGATAGGATTCCGCTTAACCGCGGCGATGGCGTCCTGGTTGGTCATGGCTTCTTTTTTGCCAATACTACGGCTGGTTTCAGCCGGAGCATGAACTCCACCGCCATACGCCCCGTGGCAGGATTGCGTACCGGCGAACCGGTAAATGAAAATTCCTCAAACTGCGATAGTTCCTTATCTTTGCGCAGCTGCTCCAAATAGGCAGTTGCATAGCCGCTCGCTGCCGCAGCATCGCCCCGAATCGAAAGCCGCATGGTCATTCCTGAATCGCGCATATCGAGAGTATCTATTGCGATGTTTGGTGGTAGCGTAGCTGAGAGCCGCAAGACTAATACCGATATAATTGATTTCGATTTCAGGAAATTCTCAACTTCAGCAACCTTACCCTCACTCGCCTGGAATTGCTTATAAATCGCAACAGCCTTGTCACTCGATGACTTATTTCGGGTGATTTCAGCTTGGATCTGGCTGATCTGACTATTGACGACGTTGAGCTGCCACTCCTTAAGTCCGAGAAAGGCTCCAAGCGATAACGCAGATAAGATGGCGATACCGTTAATGAAAAAAGCCGTCCGCACCACCTTGATATCAGGCAAGCTTTCGGCATTCCGAAAATTGGGATGCCACGAAGGTAGCGCCATCGCCTGCTCCGGCTCACTTTTTCTCTTCAAGAACGGTAGCATGCGCGGAGTTATTATGCTGCACCATCAAACTAACGATCCCGAACCAACGCACGTCCTGAACCATGCGCACAAACGCCTCCGGCACCTGAATCCGATGCGCTTCAAGCCAAGGCAGTATATCCAAACGCAAACTCGCGATGCCGAGTGAGTTGGATATCGTAGCTTCCAGCCACTGGAGTTTTGGAGATAGCTGGGTCGTCATAATCTGACTCACAGATTGACCCGTTTGGACTTCGTAAAAGCCAATCGAAGACTGCAATTCCTTGAGCAGCTTTTTGGTCAGCAGCGATCCCATGCCGGTGAAGTCGAAAGTGTTGGAATAAAATAGCCTCCGGGCAGACTCCTCGTCTTTCAGCCCCAATTCCTTCTGCACGAGGGGAACCATCGCATCGAAACCCTGAGCCACCGGGCGAGAAGCCTCGACTCCGTTGGCGGTGACGATGAAGGAATGCGTCGTTTCTGCGCCGATTTCAAGAACTAGCACTGAAGTCTTTGACTTAAGCTGATTTAAGTAGTCAACCAAGGCGCCCAGAGTGGAAATCGTTCCCAACTCGATCGATTCGGGGTAGATACCCGACTCAAGCAATGAGGCCTGAATCGACTGTAAATCCTCGTTTGGTAAACCACAAAATACGACCTCCTTTTGCTGCCCCTTGCTGAGATCAAAATCCGCGCCGTCAACTGCGCTCAAAATTGCAAGGGAGTACTTTTCTTGCTCAACGCGAAATTGTTGGGTGCAAATCTCGGCGATATACCCGGGTTCACGTATCCGCTTCGGCTCAAGCGTATGCCGGCGGACGAGCCTACCAGGCGGAAATGTACCGACCGTCGCATGTAGGTACCCGCTCGGAGATTTTTTTGGCTGAACCTGCAGAAGCAAGGAATTGAGCAGGGCGGAATCACCGGGTCCACATTCGCGCATCTCCTCAATGGAAAAGGGCGCCACCGGACCAGACGTGCGGGCGATCATGACCGCATGGTCGTTGAGTTCGATAAAGAACCCTTTGGATTTCTGAGAGAAAAACATGCTATGGGCAGGCGCCAAATTGGTAACAACGCAGAATGGCGGCGAACAGGACAACCGTTACAAGAACAAAAGTCCCAGACCCCAGAAGAGACCCGAGCATTTACAATTCCTTAAGCGGTAAGGGGACCCATATCAAGAAAACACACCGCGCTTTGATCGGATCGTGTCAGGCAAAGTTAACGTGAATTCCAGATGCCGGCTGCAAATGAAAAGGCCCGCCGGATTTCCGGCGGGCCTTTAAGGCTATTCGGACAAACAATGGGTGCGAGATGCGCTCACTTCTGCCACGTGCGCTTTTTGTGGCGATTGGCTTTCAAGCGCTTTCTGCGCTTGTGCTTGTTCATCTTAAGACGACGTTTCTTTTTCAGGTTGCCCATGGTTGATTGATTTGGCGAAGCGGTGAACCTGCGCGCGAGGGGCGCCCCTGTAAAGCCGAATTTGCAGAGTAAAATCACGGCGTCGCCGCCGTCGCAAAAAAACGGCACGAAAGTGCTGCTGGGCCGGACTTTCTCGCGGGCCGCGGCGCTCACGGCTTACCTCGAAAAGCGAGATGGGCCGGACCCAACGAGCGAAATAAACGCTCCCTGATCCGTCGTAGATGCGAATGGAAAGGATACGCGTAAACCCAGGACCGCGGAGAAAACAGTTCACCGCACCGCTCGGACATAAAAAAACCCCGCGTTTGGCGGGGTTAGTGGAAAAACCGGCTACTGAGCCCGACGTCTCACTTGACCGAAAAAACCTTCGACGCGTGCGACTTTGCGCGGGACGCGGCATTCTTGTGCACGACGCCCGATTTCACAGCACGATCCATTGCAGACGCATAATCAGCGGCCACTTCTTTAGCGGCGGCGTCCTTGGAGGCAATCAGCGTGTCGAGGCGCTTGCGCAAGGTCTTGAGCCGTGTCTTTACGCCCCGGTTGCGTTCGGTGAGGCGCAAAGATTTACGGGCGGCTTTGATAGCGGATTTGGTATTAGCCATGGTCTTTCAGTAATTGGAATCTGCCAAAGACTGCGACCATCCGCTGGGAGTCAAGGGTTTTGTCAGATGCCTGATTGTGCACCGCAATCCTAACGTGGGCGTGTGCGTGGAGCACCAGCCGTTTCCCTGGCAGCGCGAACGACAAAGGATAATCGAAAATCCCGACCATGAAACCGTGATATCCATTCGCAGACATGCTCACCACCCGAATGCGCCGCTCTGGTGTGGCGGGGTTAGCGCTACGTCAAACTCGTTGAGCGAGGGGTCTCGAACACGCTGAGCAACGCCTGGAGGTTCAGGCGAAAGACTGCTTAACTTTTGGGTCGGGACTGGCAGCCGGGAACTCCCGGTCAGTCGAGAACACCCTCTTCGGCCCCCTATCCCGGATGGCGTGTGCGGGACGCGGCTTCCCGAGGTAAATCTTAGACTTCTTCTCGGCGCAGATTCGACCGTTTTTCGTTTTCACCGGTCGCCGCTGAATCGGTTGACGGCGATATGCGCTGATACTGTTCATGTTCTCTTTCGCGGTAGAATCGCCCGACGAGACGCTCCCGACCGCGGTGACCTGCCAGCATCACTCCGTCGGGAGCGTCACCGCTGCTCTCGGGGGCGGAATAAAAGCTTACCCTGCGGTCATGAACCCAGAAATGGCGGGGCGACAAGGCCTTCCCCTGCGACGAATCTCGCGGGTTCAGACAAAAGCACAAATCCTTAGCCATCGCACGATGGCAGGAACTTAGCTCGAAGGCTGCCGTGCGCCTTAAAAATCCCTGATTCAGGGCCGGAACGCCCCAATGCCCATTCGGCCCTACCCTGCATAGGTCCGAATTAGACGTCCGTCCGCCCCTAACTCGCCGGCGTTCGATCCGATATAGTAACTGCACAATGAGTCACCGATCATCAGCGCTTCTTGAGGAATCCCGGAGACGAACCGCCGGTTGCCTTCGTCATTCCGCGAACGGGAACCATCGATCGCAGGCAGGCTTTACCATCATCGAGGTGGCGCTGGCCACCTTCGTAATGGCGTTGGGCATCACTTCTTCCATCATTGTGATGCAAATGGGTTTCAAGGCGCTCAATATCGCGCGAGACTCCACTCTGGCAGCCCAAATCATGCAGAGCGAAATAGAACGGATCCGGCTCATGCCTTGGGCCAATGCCAGCGCTGCGGTGGACAGCATCACTGAGCTGCCTGCGACTGAGAGCGTTTCAATCGCATCAATGTTCACCTCCAGCCCCCAAATTGCGGCCAAGTTTTCCGTCACCCGCACCGTAACCGCGGACGGCAGTCGCCCCGATGTACGCTACATCACGCTTTCGGTTAGCTGGAGCGCCTCCGACGGCCGGACCCAAACGCGTTCTTTCACGACCATGTACTGCAAAAACGGCCTCTATGACTACTACTATACGCTCGCAGGCTGAGCACCCAGAACGGCAGGCGGCGGGCTTCACTCTAGTCGAAGTCATGATCAGCGCAACTCTCGGAAGTTTTGTGCTCCTCGCTGTACTCACCACATTTCTTTTTTTGGGACGCAGTGGCGCGAACCTAATGAACTACAGCGACATGGAGACCCAAGCACGGAAGGCGCTGGAACTTTTTGCCGAAGACACGCGGCAAGCGAGCGATGTGTATTGGAACAGTGCTGATTCTGTGCGCCTAACTGTAAATGGCAGCTCTATCACATACGCCTACTCAGGAGGTGTGTTCACGCGCTCGACCGGCTTCGCTAATAGCACCACCCTCCTCACCGGTATTACCACTTTTAGCTTTCTCGCTTACACCATCAGCGGAACCGCGATTTCGGACTTCTCGACGGCTGCAGCCCGGCTCTCCGCCAACGGTAAAACCAAGCAAGTGCAAATTTCACTCTCGGCCGCGCGCACATCCCAAACCGTGACCACCGCCACGAACATCGTGCTCTCCGCGCGGTACGTACTGCGGAACAAAGCTGTAACCGCCTAGGGTCTTAACCATGAAAATTACCAACCGGTTTTCGGATCGGCGCCGCGGCTCGCTACTGATCGTCACGATGCTCCTTTCGGCCATCATCGCGATTTCACTGACGAGCTACATCCGGCTTAGCCGGACCACACTCACCATTTCGAACCGGGCTTTTTACAACAACGCCGCCGTCAACCTAGCCGAGCAGGGAGTCGAAGAGGCCATGTACGCCCTGAATCAAAACGTCGCCAACACCGCTTACACATGGCCCGGCTGGACAATCGCAGGCTCGGATGCCTACCGCGAATGGACCGGGGTGACCCTAAGCCAGGGCGCAACCGCATCCTATCGCGTTTACGTATACAACAACTCCGCGGCAAATGTCGCAGCCAAGACCATCATCTCCCGCTCTCGCGTGACACTCGGAGGCATTGCAACCGCGCCCATCGACAAATGGATCAAGGTCACCTGCCGCAAAACCTCGAAGTTCGCCAACGGGCTCGTGGCCAAGGACTCGATCCTATTCAACGGGAATAACGCCACGGTCGATAGCTGGAACTCCGATCCGGATAATAATACCGCCACGGCCGCGATCCCGTACAGCTCCGGCGTCAAACATGACCTCGGGTCCGTCGGTAGCATTTCAGTGTCGGTCGGCGCGGTAGCCGTTAACAATGCGGATATTTACGGGTATGCCGCCACCGGCGGCGCGCTCCCGGCGGTAGGCAGCCAAGGCCGGATCGGCCCATTCGGGACCGGCAACGGAGTCATGGATATGAGTCGTGTGAATACCGACTTCACCGCAAACTTTGATCCGGTGACCGCGCCGGCCGGAAGCTATAGCAATTACGGAGGAGTCATCAATACCAACGAGAGCCTGCCCCGCGCAACGGATACCACGATGGGAACAGGGATCTATGCCGGTTATTACATGATCGAAGCTGATTCAATAGATCTCAATAACAAGGCACTCACGATCACGAACAAGGTAATCCTCAAGCTGACAAATACGTCCACGTCGATCGATCTCGGCGGCAACACCAACACCAAGATCGCCGTAAACACCGGGGCCATGCTTCAAGTTTACGGCGCGGGGGACATGAAAATCACCGGTGGCGGCATCATGAACGGCGGATCAAACTTGGGGACTGCCAATCAACCGATCAACTGCCAGTTCTACGGAACGAAGACCACCGGGATCCCGCAGGATATCCAAATCGGCGGTAACGGCGTACTGAGCGCCGTGGTTTATGCCCCCAATGGTTCACTTAAAATCAACGGGAACGGCGATGTGCTCGGCTCGTACGTCGCCAACGACATCACGGTCGTTGGGAATTCGCTTTTCCACTACGATGAGGCTCTGGGGAACTTCGGTGGCAACAATCCCTTCCGCATTTCGGTCTGGAAAGAACTAACCACCGCGGCCGACCGTTCGACCACCGAGGCCCTGGCTATCAACTGGTAGCACCGACCGGTAACGGGTGATGAAGAACGAAACATCCCTTGCGCGAGGCGACCACTCGACCATGGGCGCAGGCGGGCGGTTTGGACTGGCCCCAAAGAAAGCCCGAGGCGCTCGCTGAGCCTTAATGGGGCAAAGCTCTGATCGTGGCGGCCATCGAAGTATATTCGGCGGCGGTGATTTCCTTGAAGCCGAGCCGACGGGCCAGGATCACCAAGGGCTCAAGCGGCAAGTGGTGGTTCGCGGTCCGCAGATACTCGTGCAAGCCCCAGAGTCGATCCGGCCACGTGTAGATCCGTAAGGACCAAGGCTCCATCGCCACCCGGCTTTCAAACATCGCCACCATCGAACCACGGATGTAGAGACCGACGTTCGATGGCCAAGCCTCCAGCAGGCGGGGAAAATTGTGCAGCCCCCCGCTCGACTGGCCGTTGGGACCGGTGGACGGTGGACCGGCCGTCAACCCGGTCGGGTCATGGTTGGTGGGCACAATACCCATCAATAAACATGTGGAAACCTCGGTCACGGTAACGCCAAACTTGTAGTCGCGAGTCGACCCCGGACCAGGGTTAATATTGCCGAGATTGGGCAAGGCGGCTGGTTTGATCGAGGTGGCTACCCCGTCGTAGTTGTTACTGCCGCCCGGCTGAGTGGTCGCCCACGCGGAGCTCCAGCTGCTCGAACTGATACGATGCGCGCTTAGCGAATCCGACCATCCGGAAGTTTGAGCGTAAGAACTGGTCGTGGAGCAAACCGGGGCGGAGAGAATCGTGATGGCATCGGCCATGACCGCGCAGAGATTCTCCGAGTTTGAATCCGGGTAGCGGGCGCTATATCCGCCGGGGTTGGTTGTGCTCGTAGCTACGGCATTGATGGTCCCGTCAGCATTGAAGTGCCCGACGATATAGGCGGCATCATTGGTCACGAAGGTGAATCCGGCCATATTCGGATAACTGACACTGTTTAGGGAGGCCGCGGGACCGCGGCCGTTCCAGAGCCGAACCGCGGAATCGATCCGATCAGGAACCCCGTCCGCGGGACTAATATCACTCCGATCTTCCGCATCGACGGAATGGACATAAACGGTGATGCCATCAAACCAAGGCTTCGGGAAGCCGCTCAGCGCAAGATCGGTCGCTCCAACTGCAAAAGAGCCCGGGTTGGTAGCGATTAGCGCCGCAGTTACCGGATTGGACGGATCGGCCGGCGCAAAATACATCCGGTAGGGATCCGGGGCCGATTTGGTGCTCGCGGTTGGAAGCGTCGTAAAAGCCGTCGAGGTCAATCCGAGTCCGCGGGATGCGCGCACGGCGGCGGAATTGTAGATCGAGTTGGCCCAATTACCCGAGTTTGGGGTGCTAGGGTCGTAAACAGAAGTAGTCGTGGCGCTGGCAACGTAGCTCAGGCTGACTCCCGACATGGTCCGCTCCACCATCATGCGGAAACGGGTCATGTCGAAATCGATCTTTACAATCGGGCGAGGCGTATACGGGTGGGAGGCTCGGAACGAGCCCGTGGAAATTTGGGCCGTCGCCCCCGAGTTATTCTGCGCGCGGCGCAAATCGTAGAAGTAGGCGTCGCTGAAGCTCGCCGTCGTCGGAGTACTTACGACCGCGTATCCGGTGTTCGCGGCATCTGGCGCGCCGCCCTGAATCGTCCGCAAGACTTGGTTATGCCCAATTGAAGTGGTCGTGACGTAACTATTGGGCAGGTTGTTAGCGGTGACATTCAACGGTCCGTAACTGGGCTGGCCCGGCAAAACAACCTCCTGAATGGTATGGGTAAGGTCCGCGTTAATCGTGTTAAGAAAGCAACGGTAGGAACGACCGCGCATGCTGACCGAGGAACCGTCCGGCAGGCGGCCGTTCCGCACGGCGCTGTCCGGATTCACGATGATATAGAGGCCGGCTTTACGCGCAATCTTGGTTTCCCGGAGACTGCCCGAGTCGGAGACGGAGGGAATCTCGATCACTTGCCGGCCATTGTTACGCTCATCCTCCGGGGTTGTACTAATATTCGTCTTGTTATAGTTGTTAACCCCCGGCAGGACCATGGGGGTCACGCCGTGCACGCTCGTGCGTAAATTCAGGCCATAGGTTGTATTGGCAAACACCTTGAACTGGTTTAGCGTCGAGGTGGTTTCCGTCGCTCCACCGTACTTGTGGTCGCGATAAACCGAACCGGACTTGATGTCGGTTACAACTCTAGTAGTGGAATGTTGAAAGCGAATCATTCCGGAGCCGCCGGGGCCGTTGTCGACGGTACCAGAGGCGCTGATCCAACCGCCCACCCGGCCGCTATCGGCATAGAACCCCTTGGCGGTGGAAACCCGATCGGTGAATTGTATATTTCCCGAACCCCGCGCACAAATATCGCCGTTGCAGTTCACCGGTCCCGTCAAAGTCAGGTCCTCACCAGGCCAGATTTCCAAATCCATGTTGTAGAAAACCGCAAACTGGAAGAGCGGAATCAAATCAACCGCCAGATTGAGCTGTGTATATACCGGAATCGAGCCAAGCGCAGCATGTCGCGCCGTGGCTTTGGCAATGATTGGTACCGTGGCGGTGTTGACCTGCAGACCGGCGTTGGGGTCGGTCGGGGAGGTGCCTGGATTGATGAAAAGCTGACCTGTCGATCCGGTCAGGCCGGCCAGCGCCTCCATGTTACCGCCCGAGGTATAAGCCGAATCAAGCGTCTGCAGCAGGCTCAGCGGCGGCAAATCCACCGCGTTCACCCCAGTCATAAAAGCCACCGGACTGGTGCTGCGCACCCGGTAAAGCTTGGTCGTGATCTGCTCTGCGGCATAGGAGGAGATGCTCTCCGACATGGTCTTGGCGCGCAGCATGAGGCGGTTGCGCTCATTTCCCCGGCGTTCCGAGATCGTGTAGCGCAGCATGCTGGCCGTCAAAACGGCAAAAACTCCGGTGGTAATCAGAACCGCCGCTAGCGCGGAGCCCGCGCTCTGCATTTTGCGTAAAAAGGATAACTTCAAAATGTTAGCGACGGGGCGAAATCGTGTAGTTGAAACTGCTACTCGAAAGCAATTGGTTGGCCTGGCTGCCATTGACGAACTCCATGTTGATGGAGATGAACCCGTTGGTGGTGGTGCCATCAGGAGACTCGGTGCAAAAAACGGGATACCGGTCACCCGCGGCGTAGGGCGTATACGGGGCCGCAACCAAACGGCCGACCGTGCGGGCAGAAAGCTGGCGCGACCCGGCAATCAGCGGGTTGGCGCTCAGATTAATCGCGTTGAGTTCGGTCTGCAGATTGGTGTGACCGTTGGACGCCACTGCGGAGCCTTCGCCCCAGTCCGCGGTTTCGTAGTAGCGGATGGGGGCCTCCGCATTCATCGAGGCCTGCGTTGAAGTGACGCGGTAATAGATTCTGACCTGCCGGATGTCGGTCGTGCGATACACCGACGTGCGCGTCACAAGCACCAGACAGTCTCCATGCGCGACCCACTTGTCGTAGTCGTTGTCGGCGGCATCTTGAAACTGCAACAGGCTGGAAAAATCCGCCGCCAGATTCAACGTACCATCCAGCGTGGTGTACGACGGGAAGACATAGAAGTAAGATGCATCAAGAGTCTCCTTCGAGATCTGCGCCATGAAGCTCCGCAAGCTCGCATTCGTAATCAATCGCTGGGTATCCTTGTACATCATACGCAACCCAAAGAGGAACGTCCCCAGACACATCGACACGACGACCCCGAACAAGGTCAGCGCGACAATGACTTCAACCAGCGAGAAGGCTTTTTTTCCGCCGCGCGGCGTGGACGGGAAGGTCATTGGTCGAAGCGCGTGCGGATAAACACTTCCCGGTCGCGCACCGTGCGCGTCGACTGCCCGTCCTGATAGGAGTAGGTATAGACGACCGTGATTTTCTTGACCTCGGTCACGTCGTTCGCCGGATCCGGGATTTCATCGATCCAGACCCAGATATCCAAATTGATCGCTTGCGACGTCGTTCCGGTGACGGTGGAGAGCGGGATCGCTCCGATAAAATTCTGGGTCGCGCCCACGCTCGCGGCAGTGGCGGAAGGCGACGGAAGCGCGACGGGGGCCTGAGGGGTTCCCGACGCGGTGGTGTGGACAACCTTGAGCCAGACCACCGACGACTGGTTGATCCGAACCCGCAAATAGGGCGGCGTTTTGGTGACCGGCGCGTAAGGATCAACTTCGTAATTCGGCAGAAGCGTCGCGTAATCCAACTGCTTTATCTGCTCGATCATCCCGTAGATCATGCTGGTGGCGGCGGCATGTAGAACATTCGACTCAGTCACTCGCCGCGACTGCACAAAAGTACTGATGAAGCCGAGCATCACGGTGGCCATGAGCACCATCGCCACTACCACTTCCAGCAGGGTCATGCCGCTGTCCTTACGGGCCGTCAAAGCACGATAATGCGGAACGGCAGCACCGGGCCGAAGGAAACGCCCAGAACCTAGTATAATTTTCGTCAATCGTGCTCTCATCAGAGACCAGCACGAAATCGGATCGACCTCCCAAAGCGAACCTAGGCGGCGAGTAGATACACCAAGAAGTCTTGGAACGCATGGTGTAAAAGGCGTGAGTAATATTACGCATCGCCGAACGATACCGCCATCGGAGGCTCACCACCGCCACGTCTGCGAACACCGTTTGCGCCGAAACAATGACTTCCCAAAAGGGTAATAAACGCCGGCAGCAGGCACTCAAACGGCGGCAGCTTCCACCAGGATGTCGCGCGCGCACACAGGGTACCCACCCTATTTCCGACCGACGCACCCCAGGGCAGAATACGATCCGCGGGCGCCGGTAAACCGGTTTTCGGCTAGTGCCGCTGTTGCTCGAGATGCAGGCGCAGTAAATCCTTACCGTAGTCGTTCCCATTCGGGGTGCGGACGACGACGTGGATATGCTCGCGGTTGGGCAGGTTCGGATCCGGGGCGAGATGCTTCAAGTTCGCCGGGCGCTGGTGATCAAACTCGATCAGCACCACCGGACTATGAATTCGGAAGTAGAATACGCTATCGTCCGCCGAGCCCCCAATCCAGGCAAAGCAGGTCCTTCCGAGGTGGGCACGGACTTCGTCCATTTTCACGCGAGCATGACCGTCGTCGAGGTTGCCCACGAATCGCGCCGCGAGTTCGAGCAAGCGCTCCTGTTGCCCGGGATTGAGCGCCGAGGCGGGAAGGCCCGCGTAGGGAATAACGGTATTATCCTTGAAAGCTTCGGTCAGGTTATTGTTGCCAGATTTTTTAGCCGCGAGCACGGCCCGCTGACGCTGCCCCGCATCGAGCGAGCGGAAGAATGCGAGCCCCTCGTCCTGTTCCACTTGGAGAATCGTCAGGCCTTTGAACTTCCCGGAAGGGGCGCGGACCGGCTCCGATCCGACAAAGACCGGAGACATCACGACTTGGTCGCCGAGGACGAAATAATTGATAATCAGGTGGTGCCCATCGACCTGCCAGCCCCAGGGCTTCGTGGCGGAGGGCTCACCCATCATCGTCACATGGTAGAGCCACTGCCCGTAGCTGACGAAGTCGTCGCGGTTCAATTCCCCCAGCGTGTGGTTGAGCTTCATGATGTCCTGCGACAGCTGAAGGCCCCTGGCGCTAAGCCCGGCCCGCATTAGCCCGAAGGCCGCGGCCCGCTGGATATCCGACATTTCCTGAAAACTCACGCCCTGCCGCACGTAGAAATGCTGATTCATCCACTTGCGCCACTCCGGGTCGTCGATCGCAAAGGTGGACTTCGCGCGCTGCTCCGGCGCCAGCGTGGCCAGAAACTTAACCGCCGCCACGCGGACCGGTTCCGTGGAGACACCGCTCGACTTGAGGGTGAAGAGACCGAGCTCCGGCGTGCCATCGGCGGTAATTCCGCGGAAAGGCTCGGCGAGTCCGCGGGCCTCCGCTTCGCGGGACATCCGCTTGAAACGTTCGAACTGCGTCTCCGGCGCTATCGCCGGTTGGGCCGCGAGCGGGCCGCTGAAAAACACGATCAGACCGAACACGACAAAGGTCGCACGCATGGGGAGATGGGTTAACGGGCGCTGACTCGTGGGCCGGGCGCGCCCCGCCCGGAGGGTGCCCGAAAATTATCTTAGCTTTGAGGCCGGTAAGCCGGATTCTGTGCCACGCCTTGCGGCGCTTCGGCCGTCATTTCTCTCGGAGCCGGTTTGCACCGGCCCCGTCACGCCGACACCCGGCTTGCGCCGAGCGGTAGCGGATGCGGCATACCCGTGACTATCGGACGGGCCGCCCAGTCACCTATTTTGCCTTGCACCGGACGGGGTTTTTCATGCCGCCGACGTCGCCGTCGGCGCGGTGGGCTCTTACCCCACCTTTTCATCCTTACCCGGCGGTTGCCCGCCGGGCGGTTTGTTTTCTGTGACACTTTCCATCCCCGCGCTTTGAAACGCGGCGTCTGGGCTCGCCTTGCAGCTGGCCCAGCGTCCTGCCCTATGGTGTCCGGACTTTCCTCTCCGAACTATCTAAAACTGACGCGGGTTTAGCCCGCGCCTTGGGATCAAAGAACTCGGAGCGACGACCAAGCCCCAAAGCTAAGACGGCCACCGTGTCGCCGCCCCCCCGGCAAAGCAAGCCGCGACCCGATTCAGTTTTCCCAGTACACGATCCGTCCGCACTGATCGCACACGGGCACCTGGGTCGACGCGTCGGGGCCCTTGCCGCGTGAGGCGGACTCGACCTCGCTGGAAACCTTGAGATGGCAGCCACCGCACTTGCCGCCGTGGATGGCGACAACGACCGGCATGCTGCGGACCGCAATACGGTCGTAAATCCGCAGCTTCATCGCATCCACGGGCGCCCGCGCAACCGCGACGTCCGCCTGGATCGACTTGAGTTCGGCACTCAAGCTGGTCTCGCGTTCCCGCAGAGTCTTGATGCGCGACTCGTGGCCCGAAATATTGGTCTTCAACTCCGACTCGGCCGCGACGAACTTTTTCTTCGCCTCGTCGATCGCGTACATGATCGCGAGCTCCTGCGCCTCGAACTCCCCAATCTGGGTCTGCGTCGTGGCGATCTCGTGCCCGAGGGCCTGATATTCGTCGTTCTTGCGGACGGAGAGCTGCTGGGTCCGATACCGGCCGAGCTTATCCTCCGCGGAGCCAATTTCGGTTTCGAGCACCTTCTTCTTCGCCTCCAATTCGCGCATTTCGGTGCGGGCGGTGTCGATGGCCGCCTTTTCCGCGGCAATCTTCTGCTCCACTCGCGCGACATCAGCCGGAACCACCTTCAATTGCGCCTCCAGCCCCAGCCGCTTGATGTCGCGATCTTGCAGGATGAGCAGGGCTTGAATCAGCGGAGTCAGCATGAAACGCCACTGTGCCGGCGGCGCGGGCACGGTCAAACGAAAGTCGGGACACCCCGGCAGGACCCGAGAAATCGCGTCGTTTTGGCCCAATTCCGGGCGCCGCGCCCTTTGCCCAGCAGCCGTTACCCGCCGTCATCACCACCCCCGGAGACGACGGGCCCGCCAACGCGAAAGAAACCCCGTTCCCGACGGCATTTTTTCCCAAAAAAACCCTCGCCTGTTTCACGGCGTTGCGAGAGATTTTCCCTTTCATTTTCGCCTCCAAAATCCCACGCCACCCTCGTTCATGTCCGACGCTCCCACCCCTCAAGAAGACAATAAGAATCCGCGCAACAACGAGACCTACGACGCCTCCAAGCTCGGCAAGCTCGAGGGGCTCGAGGCGGTCCGCAAAAAGCCCGGCATGTACATCGGCGGCACGGACGAGCGGGCACTCCACCACTGTGTTTCCGAGGTGCTCGACAACTCCGTCGACGAACACCTTGCGGGCCACTGCTCGAAAATCGAAGTGTCCATCCATGTCGACGGCTCGATCAGCATCCGCGACAACGGCCGCGGCATCCCGGTCGACATTCATCCTCAGTACAACATTCCCGGCGTGGAAATGGTCCTCACCACCCTCCACTCGGGCGGCAAGTATGGTCAGGGCGGTTACAAGTTCTCCGGCGGCACCCACGGCGTCGGCGCCAAGTGCGTGAACGCCGTTTCCGAGTGGTTCGAGGTCGAGGTCTCGCGCAACAGCCAGGTCCACCACATGAAATTCGAGCGCGGCAAGACCGTCAAAAAGCTCGAAGTCATCGGCAAGGCCCGCGGCACCGGCACGCTCATCACCTTCAAGCCCGACGCCGAAATCTTCAAGGAGACCACGATCTTCCAATCGGGCCGCATCAGCCAGCGCCTGCGCGAACTCGCGTTTCTCAATTCAGGCCTGACGATCGTCTTCACGGACGAGCGCCCCGCCGAGCCGAAGCCCGAAAGTTACTACTACAAGGACGGCGTCGAGGAATTCGTGAAGCAGCTGAACCAGGGTAAAACCGCGCTACACCCGAAGCCGGTGAGCATTTCCAAGGAAACCCACGTCAAGACCGACGACAAGGATGCCGAGATCCATGTTGAGGTCGTGCTCCAGTACAACGACACCTACAACGACCAAGTCCTCTGCTACACCAACACGATCCACAATCCGGACGGCGGCACCCATCTCTCCGGTTTCCGCAGCGCCCTCACCCGCGCAATCAACCAGTTTTCCAAGGCCAACAATCTGCTCAAGGACAAGGATCCGCAGATCACCGGTGATGACGTCCGCGAGGGTCTGGCCGCCGTCATCTCGATCAAGCACAGCGACCCGAAGTTCGAGTCACAGACCAAGGTGAAGCTCCTCTCGCCCGAGGTGGAAAGCATCGTCGGTTCCGTCAGCTACGAGGGCCTGATGCAGTATTTCGAGACGAACCCACCGGTCGGCAAACGCATCGTCGACAAGGCGCTCAATGCTGCCCGCGCCCGCGAAGCCGCCCGCAAGGCCCGTGAAACCGTCCGCAAGGGCGCGCTCTCCGGCGGCGGCCTCCCCGGTAAGCTCGCCGACTGTTCGGAGCGGGATCCCGCGTTGACCGAGCTCTATATTGTCGAGGGAGACTCCGCCGGCGGCTCGGCCAAGCAGGGTCGCGACCGCCGCTTCCAGGCGATCCTCCCGCTGCGCGGCAAGCTCATCAACACCGAGAAGGCCCGCCTCGACAAGGTGCTCTCCAACGAGGAAATCCGCACCCTCATCACCGCTTGCGGCACCGGCATCGGTGAGGGCGACGAGTCGGTCGGCGGTTTCAACGTCGATAAGGCGCGCTACCACAAAATCATCATCATGACGGATGCCGACGTGGACGGCTCCCACATCCGCACACTGCTGCTCACCTTCATCTACCGGCAGATGAAGGGCCTGATCGAGCGCGGTTACATCTACATCGCCCAGCCGCCACTCTACAAAATCAAGCGCAAGAAGCGTGAGCAGTACGTCGATAACGACGAACAGCTCAACCGCATCCTCCTCGAACTCGGCTCCGAGGACGTCGTGCTTACCCGGGTCGCCGACGGTCACGTGTTCGCCCCGGCCCAGATCGACAAGATCGTCGAAAATCTTGCCGCGCTCGAAAAACTCGGTGCCGGCGTCACCCGTTACGGCGCGCCCCTGCCCGAATACCTTGACGCCCACGATCCAGCGACCCGCACGCTTCCGCGCTACGTCGCCCGCGTCCGCGAGGGCAACAAGGAGAGCCACGAATTCCTCACCGACGAATCCGCGCGCGCCCAATTTCTCCAACGCCACGGCCTCAACGCCGACCTCACCGAGCAGGTCGAAAACAACGCGCAGACCTCGTCGCCGTTCCCGGCGGAAAAGAAGCCGGCGGCGGCCTTGAAGCGTGTGACAATCCACGAAATCTACGAGAGCACGGAAATGGCAAAGCTCCTCAAGGCGATCGCCGCCACCGGACTGGAAACGACCACCTTCGGTGCCACCGAAACTCCGCTTTTCACGATCACCGAGAACGCAGGTCAGAAGTCCGAGAACAAACTCGAACTCCGCGGCCCGCTCGAGATCGTCACCCAGATCCGCGCCAACGGCCGCAAGGGCCTGAGCATCCAACGTTACAAGGGACTCGGCGAAATGAATCCGAAGCAACTCTTTGAAACCACGATGGACCCAGAGAAACGTCGCCTGCTGAAGGTGAACATCGAGGACGCCGCCAAAGCCGACGCGCTTTTCACCCTCCTGATGGGCGACGAGGTCCCGCCGCGCCGCCAATTCATCGAGGACAACGCGCTCAACGTGCAATTCCTGGATGTGTGACGCGAAAGGGAATGAGGGAGTAGGGGAGTAAGTACGGTCGAGCCCCCCACTCCCTCAATCTCTCGCTCCCTCTCCTCCGGCCCCTTCCCCTCCACCCCTTTCACCTCCGTCGTGTACACCGCCTCCGAAAAACTAACATCGGCCAACATCACCGACATCATGCAGTCGGCCTACATCGAGTACTCGATGTCGGTCATCATTTCGCGCGCCCTGCCCGACGCGCGAGACGGCCTGAAGCCCGTGCAACGCCGCGTGCTCTACGCCATGCTGCGCGAAGGCCTGCTGCACAACCGCCCGTTCGACAAGTGCGCCGGCGTCGTCGGTGAAGTCCTCAAGAACTACCACCCCCACGGCGACTCCTCGGTGTACGACACGCTCGTGCGCCTCGCCCAACCCTGGGTCATGCGTTATCCGCTGATCGATCCGCAGGGTAACTTCGGTTCCGTGGACGGCGATCCGCCGGCCGCCTACCGTTACACCGAGGCGCGGCTCCGCGATATCGCCGAAGACCTGCTCAAGAACATCGAGGAAGACACGGTCGACTTCATCCCAAACTACAAGGAGTCGACGACCGAGCCGACCGTGCTGCCGTCCGCCCTGCCGAATCTGCTGATGAACGGCTCGACCGGTATCGCCGTTGGCATGACGACGAACATCCCGCCGCACAACCTCGACGAGATTATCGAGGCGACCTGCGCCATCATCGATAACCCGCGCATCGGCATCGACGACATCTGTAACATCATCCAAGGCCCGGATTATCCGACCGGCGGCATCATTTCCGGTCGCGAGGGCATTCTGAGTTACCTGAAGACGGGCAAGGGCATCGTCCGCACCCGCGGCAAGGCCCACACCGAGGAACTCAAGGGAGGGATGGAGCAAATCGTCATCACCGAGATTCCGTACAACGTTAACCGCAACACCCTTGTCCTGCGCATCGCCGAACTCGTCAGCGAGAAGCAGATCGACGGGATCCGCGACCTGCGTGACGAGTCCGACGAGAACACGCGCATCGTGATCGAGCTGAAGCGCGGCGAACAAGCCAAGGTGGTCATCAACCAACTTTTCCAGAAGACGGCCCTCGAGTCGTCCTTTGGCGTCACCCTGCTGGCCCTCGACAAGAAGCGGCCGAAGCAGATGAACATCAAGGAGCTCATCGAGTGCTACATCGAGCACCGCCGCGATGTTGTGACGCGCCGCACGAAGTTCCGGCTCAAGGAAGCCGAGGACCGCGCCCACATCCTCGAGGGCTACATCATCGCCCTCGATAACCTGGACGACTTCGTCAAAATCATCCGCGCCTCGCAGAACCGCGAAGAAGCCAAGGTGCGGTTGATGGCGAAGTATCCGCTGTCGGAACGCCAGACCGACGCCATCCTTGAGTTGCGCCTCTACCAGCTCACGGGCTTGGAGCGCGGCAAGATCGAGGCGGAGTACCTCGAACTGATGAAGCTCATCGAGGAACTGCGCGGCATCCTGGAGTCTGAGGCGAAGCTCATGGCGCTCATCAAAACCGAGCTGCTGGAGATGAAGGCGAAATACACCTCGCCCCGACGCACCGTGATTGTCGCCGCCGCCGGCGAGTTCCGCATGGAAGATGTCGTACCCAACGAAGGCTGCGTCATCACCGTCTCGCACCTCGGCTTCATCAAGCGCACCCCCGTCGCCGACTACCGCTCGCAGCGACGCGGCGGCAAGGGCGTCATCGGCGCGGAGACCTACGACGAGGATTTCGTCGAGCATCTCTTCACCGCGAGCACGCACGACTACATCCTCTTCCTCACCAGCATCGGCCAGTGCCATGCGAAGAAGGTGTACGACGTGCCCGAGGGCACCCGCGCCTCCAAGGGCAAGTCTGTCGCCTCGTTCCTGCGGCTTGCCGAAGGCGAAAAAATCGCGGCCATGATCTGCGTGAAGGACTTCGCCGAGGACCGCTACCTGGTGATGGCCACCAAGAGCGGCATCATCAAAAAGAGCTCGCTCGCCGACTACGCCAATTGCACCCGCGACGGCGGCCTGATCGGCATCAACCTCGCCGAGGGTGACACCGTGATCGGCAGCGTGCTCACCACCGGCAGCGACGAGCTCATCCTCGTATCCCATCAGGGCCTTGCCGTACGCTTCCGCGAACGCGACCCGGAAACCAACGAGGAGAACTTCCGCGCCACCAGTCGCGCCACCGGCGGCGTCACCGGCATGCGATTCAAACTCGATAGCGACTACCTCGATGTGATTGAGGTCGTCGATCACGACGCCAAGTTCCTCGTCGCGAGTGAAGCGGGGCTTGGCGTCCGCACGCGTTTTGAGGACTACCGCCTCATCAACCGCGGCGGGAGCGGGGTGTGGGCGATCACCTTGCCCGAGGACGGCTCGGTCAACCTGGCCGGCGCCTTGAGCGTCCACGAAACCGACGAGATCATGCTCCTGACCGCCAAGGGTCAGAGCGTGCGCTGCCCGGTGAACACCATCCGCGAGGTCAATCGCGGCGGCAAGGGAGTCAAACTCCTCACCCTCGCGCCCGGCGACAAGCTCCTCAGCATCGCCCTGATTGTCGAGACGGACGAAGAGCAGGCCGCCAGCGCCGCGCCCGCCGCCGAGCCCGCGCCCGGCGCGTAAACGCCACCGCAGCTTTGGACTTCAAGGCGCACCGGAAACGGTGCGCCTTTTTTTATCCGGCAGCCAGCACCGCCGCGTTTTCAGCAAAATCGTCGCCGCGTTACAAACGCCGCGAGAGCGTGATCCTCCTGGGGACCGCGTTTTCGCCTCCGGCTCAAACGGGGATACCGGAAACTTTGCCCCGCTTGAGGACGCAAAATCTTGAACAGATCGGGAAGGACGGAGAGCGGGCCGGCATAACTTGGGTTTCGGCCAGAGAGCTCGCGACCAGGCGGGGCGACCGCAGCGCGACCACGGGACATCGGGAAACCGGGATGAATTCGGCCTCCCCGCCCTTCCCTCCCTCCCTGTTCCGAGCTCCCTTGCCCGGAGTGCGGCCGCGCCGTCGCCTCGCCCTACTTCGCCACGATCGGCATCACCTTCACGCGCGGCTTGATGCCTTCGACTGTCATCCAGAAAGAACCAAGCGCGCCGGGCACGATCTTAATCGCCGGGTTCAGTAGCGGGGGCGAGACGTACGTGCCCTCCCCGGCGGTCTGCCAGCGCTGACCGTTTTCCAGCCGGAAAAAGGTGCGACCCTCCCAGCCGCGGAACTCACCGACAATCCGGCTCTCTACGGTCGCGTATTCGATTTCAGTGCCGGGGGTGAGCAGTATCTTCGCGCGGGCCAGCAGGCCTTTCTCGGCCTTTTTTTCCGCATTTTCCGCGGCTTGGTTCTTGGCCGTGGCCTCCGCGCGCGCCGCCTTCACCTCCGCCTCCGCACGTGCCGCGTGGGCCTCGGCTTGCACCCGCGCCGCCGCCGCCACCGCTGCATCACGGCGGGCCTGCTCCAACGCACCCGACTTGAAATCCCGGACCAGGCCATCCAGCCGCGCCAATTCATCCGGCGTCAACTTCACCAAGCCCGCCGCGGAAAAATCCGCCGCCGGCACCGTGGCCGAAAATTTCGCTTCGGCGGCCGCCCGCGCGCCCACGCACGGCACCGCAAACCAAATCACCACCATCGCGCTCCGCCGCAAAGTCTGCATGCCGCCATTTCGACGCTCCGGAGGAGCCGTGCAAAACTTTTCCGGCCGGCCGCGCGAGCCACGATCAAGCAGCGCATGGAAAATCACCCGATTGTCACCAACTCCACCCTTGCCAACGCCGCACCCGCTTCGCTCTCTGAGTGCTCCGCTTTTTGTATGGCTGGCCGCATCACCTCGCTCCTCGATCCCTCGCGCATCTCGCTCCACGTGCAGAGCACGAAGCGTACGGCCGCGCTGAACGAGATCGCCCATCTGCTGGACGGCCACCCGGAGGTCGCGAGCTTCGCCGGCTTCTACGAGGAACTGCTGGCCCGCGACCGGCTTGACACCACGTGCCTCGGCAACGCCATCGCCCTGCCGCACGCCCGCACCGAACACGTAACAAAGATCGTCATGGCCGTGGGCCGCGCCGATGCCGGCATCGCCTTCGACGCCACGGGCGAAGTCGTACGCCTCTTTTTCGTTCTGGGCACCCCCAAAACCAAGCCCGGCGACTACCTCGCCGTCGTGAGCGCGCTCTGTAAGATTCTCAAGGACCCGGCCGACCGGGCGACGTTCCTCAACGCGGCCACACCCGAGGCCTTCATCGCGGCAATCGCCGCCGCCGAGGCCAAGCTCGGCTTGTAAGCTGAAAGGCGGGGCGCCGCTCTCCGCAGACTGGACGCCGTGGGGCGGGCCGTACACGCTCCGCCCCCGATGATTCGATCGTTCATCTTCAGCGACGGCAAGCTCGTCGGCCAGGACCTTGAATTGGAGGCGCTCCGCCTCGTCCGCTCGGACAAGGGACTGCTCCTCTGGGTGGACCTGGACAAGCCGACACCCGAGGAGATCAAGACCATCCTCGAGGGCGTGTTTGAATTCCACCCGCTGGCAATCGAGGACTGCGTGCAGCCGAACTCGCTGCCGAAGGTTGAAGACTACGAGGACTACCTCTTCATCGTCACCCACGCGGTGGACTTCACACGGACGGAGAAGTTCAATTCCACGGAGCTCGATCTCTTCCTCGGCAAGGATTTCCTCGTAACGTTCCACACCGCACCACTGCGGTCGGTCAGCTCGATGATGGAGCGCGTGAGCAAAAGCGTCGGTGCCGGTCCCCGAGGGCCCGACCGCATCGCGCACACGCTGATCGATCTCCTCGTCGACAATTATTCACCGGTGGTGGATGAGCTCCGGGCCGAGCTGGAGGAACTCGAGGAGCACGTACTCGCCAAGGAGTCGGCCAAGGGCGATCTCGTCGGCGAATTGTTGCACGTCCGCAACGATTTCACCCGCCTGCGCACCATCGTACGACCGCAGCGCGACGTGATCGACCGGCTCGCCCGGGGTGAAAGCAAGTTGATCCGGCCGAAGCTACTGCCGTACTTCCGCGACCTGCGCGACAACCTCGTGCGCCTTGAGGACACGGTAGCCGGCTACCACGAACGGTTGCTGATGGCTTTCGATATTTATCTGAACAAGGCGCAATTCGAGGCGAACGAGGGCATCAAATTCCTCACCGCCATCACCGCCGTGACGATTCCGGTGATGGTGGTCGGCACCTGGTTCGGGATGAATTTCAAGACGATGCCGGAGCTGGAAAACGGGTATCCGTGGGCGCTCGGCTTCACCCTTTTCACCACGATCCTGATCACGATCTATCTGCGGCGGAAAAAGTGGCTTTGAGCCAAGCGCGCCGCGGCGCACCCGATTTGCGCCCGACCGCGGAGGTCAGCTTGCCCGCGAGGTTCGGCGCATGTGGGCGGGGGGGCGCGAGCTCACTACCGGTAAAAAACCACTCGCCACCCGCGCGGTGCCGTGGCTCGCTCCGACCCATCCCCGCGCCAGTGCCGGCCGTCTCCGGTGCGCCCGCTAACCCCACGTCCGCGCTCCCATGACCTGGTCACAAAATTACATCCCGCTGGGCGGTATCGCGTCCTCCGCGCTCGTCGCCGCCATTCCCGTCGTCGTGCTCCTGGGGCTGCTGGCATTCTGGCACGTGCGGGCGCACGTTGCGGCACTGATCGCTCTCGCGACCGCGCTGACCCTGGCGATCTTCACTTACGGCATGCCGGCCCCGTTGGCCCTGGCGGCGGCGGGTTACGGCGCGGCGTTTGGCCTGTTGCCGATCGGCTGGCTCATCCTCAACGCGATCTTCATTTACCAGATCTCGGTTGAAACCGGACAATTTGCGGTGTTGCAGCGGCAGATCGCCGGGGTGTCGCGGGACCGCCGCATTCAGGCGCTCCTGCTCGCCTTTTCATTCGGCGCGTTCATCGAAGGCGCGGCCGGTTTCGGCGCTCCGGTCGCCATCAGCGGTGCGCTGATGATCGGTCTTGGCTTCAAGCCGCTCGAGGCCGCCAAGCTTGCGCTCATCGGCAACACCGCTCCGGTCGCCTTCGGCTCGCTCGGAATTCCGCTGGTCACCCTC